>NZ_JAMYRC010000045.1:0-47319 GCF_040321205.1 Mesorhizobium sp. M0496
TCCCGCTCAGCCACAAACGACTCAAAGCACGATGGGCCGACCAAGACCTCCTCCGCCTCTTTACTCATATGCGATAGCCCTGCCCGCAAGGGGGGGAGATTGGCAGCTTCGACCCCGGCACTCATTCTTGCAATGTAGGAGATTTGCGAAAACATCGATGACGGCCAATCTCCCCCCTTGCGGGGGAGATGTCCGGCAGGACAGAGGGGGGGTGCGAAGGAACGCCAACAGTCCCATCTATCGAACCGCGTCGACTAGCCCGGCGCAATCAGCACCGTACTCTCAGGCGACCAGCGCAGCACCACCTCCTGGCCCTCCGCCAGTCTGTCGGCACCGGTGTTCTGCACGATGACCTTCAGCGTCTGGCCAGCACGGTCGACGAAGTATGTGCTGTTGTTGCCGGCGAAAATGCGCTTGGAGACCTGCCCCTTGAGCATGTTGGCGTTGCCATCCGAAGCCCCGCCATCAGTAGCAATACGGATGCGTTCGGGCCGCACCGCACAACTCGCCTTGGCACCAGCGGCAAGGCGAGCACCGGCCCCGGCGGCGATCGCCGTGCCGTCCGGCAGCCGGATGCCGTTGCCAGTGCTGTCGCCGCGAAAGATGTTGGCGTCGCCGAGGAACGTTGCGGCGAACTCGCTCTTCGGCCGGTCGTAGATCTCCTCCGGTGGCCCCTCCTGCACCAGCCTGCCATCGCGCAGGATGCCGATGCGGTCGCTCATCGTCAGCGCTTCTTCCTGGTCGTGGGTGACGAAGATGGTGGTGATGCCGATCTCGCGCTGGATGCGCTTGAGTTCGATCTGCATATCGACACGCAGCGCCTTGTCGAGCGCGCCGAGCGGCTCGTCGAGCAAAAGCACGCGCGGCTTGGTGACGATGGCGCGGGCGAGCGCGACGCGCTGGCGCTGGCCGCCCGACAGCTGATGTGGCCGGCGGGCACCGAGCTTGCCGAGTTGCACCAGGTCGAGCGCACGCTGCACCTCGGTAGCGATGATCGCCTTGGCCTCGCCGCGCACCGACAGGCCGAAGGCGACATTGTCGGCGACGCTCATATTGGGAAACAGCGCATAGTTCTGGAACACCATGCCGATGCGACGCTTTTCGACCGGCACCCGCTCGACGCTCTCACCGCCGATGGTGATGCGGCCGGAGTCTGGAAAATCAAAACCTGCGATCTGGCGCAGCAGCGTCGTCTTGCCGCTGCCCGATGGCCCCAGCAGCGCATAGAAGCCACCGTCGGCGAAATCGATGGAGACATCGTCCAGCGCCTTGTGCGCGCCAAAACTGCGCGAGATGTTCGATACCTGCACGCCAGCCATTATTTCTCTCCGCCGAATTTGAAGAACCGCGCCGTCAGCAGCATCAGCGCCATCGACACCACGATGATGATCGTCGAGACCGCATTGATCTCGGGCGTGAAACCCTTGCGGATCGCGGCGTAGATTTCGACCGGCAGTGTCGTCTGCCCCGGTGTCGCCAGGAAATAGGACACCACGAACTGGTCGAACGAGACGGCAAACGCAAACAGCCCGCCGGCGATGACGCCGGGCATGATCCACGGCAGCGTGACACGCCGCGTCACTTGCCACTGGTTGGCGCCGAGCGAGCGCGCCGCCTCTTCCAATTCCGGCGCGAAGGTCTGCAGCCGCGCCGAGACGACGACGATGACATAAGGCAGCGCCAGCGCGACATGGCCGAGAAGAATGGCGTGCAGGCCGCGGCCGATGCCGATGCCGAAGAAGAAGATCAGCATCGCCGTGCCGGTGATCAGCCACGGTATGGCGATCGGCGGAAACAAAAGCGCCTGCAGGAACTTCTTGCCGCGAAATTCATAGCGATAGAGCGCCAATGATGCCGCCGAGCCGAGCACGGTGCAGATGATGGTGGTGATGATGGCGATCTCGACGCTGTTCCAGGTCGCGGCAATAAGCTGGTCGTTCCGCCACAGCGAGGCGTACCATTCGGTCGTCCATTCGAACGGCAATTGGTAGAAGGGCGAGACGTTGAACGACATCAGGGCCATGATGATGATCGGCAGATAGAGAAAGGCGAGCAGCAGTCCGACGTAGAACCGGCCGAGCCCTTCGAGGATGCGGGCCGTCATCATCACACGGCTCTCCGCAGCACCGGCGAGGCAACCGCCAGGATGACCAGCACCACCGCCAGCAGAATGAAGGAGAGCGCCGCCCCAAGCGGCCAGTTGAACACGGCGACGAACTGGTCCTCGATGACCGTGCCGTAAAAAGTGCCGGTGCGGCCGCCAAGGATGCGCGGCTCCATGAATGAGCCCACGACCGGCACGAAGATAAGCGCCGCGCCCGCCACCAGCCCCGGCATCGACAAAGGGATGATCACCCGCTTCAGCACCTGCAGCCGTGAAGCGCCGAGCGAGCGCCCGGCCTCGATCAGCGAGTCATCGATCGCTTGGAGCGTGAGATAGCAGGTCAGCACCATGTAGGGCACATAGGAGTGCACCAGTCCGATGATGACGGCCGGATAGGAATACATCAGGTCGATGTTGATCTTGAACGGCAGCACGGCGTTGAGTGCGGTGTCGAGGATGCCGCCTTCGCGCAAAACCATCGCCCAGGAGAAGATGCGCACCAGCCCGTTCGACCAGAACGGCAGGATGACGAGCAGGAAGATCGCCTCGCGGCTGCGCCCCTTCAGCACCTTGGCGAGCACGTAAGCCGCCGGATAGCCGATGACGACGCACCACAACGTCACTTCGAGGCCAAGGCGCAGCGAGGCCAGCAGCAGCGTCAGATAGAGACTTTGCGAGAAGAAGGCGGCATAGTTGCCAAGGGTGAATGCCCACGGCTTTCCCGACAGCGGCAACTCGGTCATGAACGAGAAAAAGACCATCGCCGACAGCGGCAGGAAGATCGCCACCGTTAGCCAGACATAGGCTGGCGCCAGCAGCGGCAACGCCGATCTCAGCCGGCTGCGCGACGCGGTTGCAGCTGCCATGATACCCTCCTCCCCAGGATTGAAGAACCAGCCGGCGCGAACCGCCGGCTGGCCCGGATGTGAGCTTTACTTTACGTCGACCTTGAGCTGCTGCCACAGCGCCAGATAGGCTTCGCGCTGCGCGTCGGTTATCGGCGCCTGGAACTGGATGCGCTTGGCCACTTCCGGGTCACCCATGACCTTGCGGTTGAAGGCATCCTCGGGTAGCGCTTCCACCGCCTTGGCGTTGGCCGACACCGGCGCACCGACCTTGGTGACCCATTCGACATAGAATTTCGGGTCGATCATATAGTTGATGAAGGCCTCGGCTCCCGCGACATTCTTGGCGCCGACCGGAATGGAGAATGCGTCGAGCCAGGCGACAGCACCCTCCTGCGGCACGACCAGCGAGACCGGCAGCTTGAAATGCGTCTTGGCCCGATCGGCCGAGCCGCTCCAGTAGGTGCCGATGTCGATCTGGTTGGAGGCGACCATCTGGTTCCAGTCGTTCTCCGAACTCCAGAAGGTCTTGATCTGCGGCATCAGCGAAGTCAGCTTCGTCTTGACCGCGTCCATATCCTTGATGTCATTGATGTTCTGGCCGGTGGCGATGGCGCCGAACTGCACCGCCTCGACGGCGTCGTCGCGAATGACGACGCGGCCCTTGTGCGCGGCATCCCACATCTCGGCAATGCTCGTCGGCGGCTTGTCGAAGGATTTGTCGTTGATGGCGAGCGCCGTCAGGCCCCACACCCACGGCACGCCATAGACCTTGCCGTCATGGACGAGCATTGGCGATCCCGCCTTGTCCTTGCTGATGTCGGCGTAGTTCGGCAACTTGGAGACGTCGATCGGCTGGATCAGCTTGCCGTCCATCGCCTGGTCGTTGAAGGCGGCATTGATCATGACCACGTCGTAGAGCCCGGGATTGGTCCGGATCTTGGTCAGCATCTCCTGTTCGGAATTGAAGAAGTCGTTGACGACCTTGTTGCCGGTCGCCTTTTCGAAAGCCTCGACGGCCCACGGCTCGTCGGTGCCGTAGCCCTTCCAGTTGAGCACATGTATTTCGGCGGCACTTGCGGCCGGCGTGAGTACGGAGGTTATGACGGCAGTCGCCGTCAGCAGGGCGGTCAGTCTGGGCATGCGCATGTTCGTTCCTCTCATTGTTTGCCCGCTTGGCGGGGCTTGTTTAAGCCTCTTGCTTCCGGCCATGCCCGTGATCATCGACATGGCTCAGGAATGTCTGGATTTCGTCATCGGTCGGCGCCGACGAGCCGCCATGGCGGGTGACCGAAATAGCCGCCGCCGCATTGGCATAGCGCGCTGCCTCGAAGGGTGGGGTACCGCGTGCCAGCGCGCTGACGAAAGCCCCGATATGGGTGTCGCCGGCGCCGTTGGTGTCGATGGCGGTGACCGTGTAGCCGGCAATGGTCTGCGCTGACCCGTCGGCCAACCGCACGTGGCAGCCCTTTGCCCCGGCGCGGATGACCACGCCGGCAGCCTGCGGACAATGGTCGTCCAGAAGCCGTGCCGCGACAGCCTCGATATCGCCCGGGCCGGCAATCTCGGCCGCCTCCGTCGTGTTGCAGCTCAGCCATGTCGTGCGGGCGAGTACCCGCGACAGGATCGGGCGCGGAATGTCCGTGACGACCGGCGTCGGGTCGAAGACGAAAGGTGTTTCGTCCGGCAGTGCCTCGATCCAGTCGGTGAGCGCATCGCGACTGCCGGGATAGCTCAGCGTGTAGCCGGAGATGAACACCCAATCATCAGGCGCGACCGTCACCGGCGCCATCAGGTCGAGGCTGAGCACACTTTCGGCACCTGGCCACGACACGAAGGTGCGTTCGGCGTCGCTCGAGATCATGGCGACGCAATTGCCGCTGTCCATCAAGGGCGATGGCGGCGTCAGTGTCTCGATGCCCTCGGCGGCGAACGCAGCACGCAAGAAGTCGCCATTCGGCCCGCAGCCGAGCTGGCCGCCGAACACCACCTGCATACCGGTGCGGCTGGTCGCGACCATCATGTTGAAGCCGCCGCCAGCAACCTGGGCGAAGCTCGACGCCGTCTTTTCCATACCGGGCGCCGGCAAGGCGTCGATGCGGTAGACATAATCGACCACGGCACTGCCGATATGGACGAGACGCCCGCTCATCCCGCCGCGTCCTTGCTGGAACCGATTTTCGCCACTCGTGCCGTCACGAGGTCGGCTGCAAGCGCGCGAACCTCTGACATGTCGATGCCGACAAGCCGCGCGATATGTTGTTGCGGCAATCGGGAAAAGCCGGTGCAGGAGCCGGCCATGCCGGCCGCGATGGCGCCGATCGTGTCGGTGTCACCACCGAGATTGGCGCTGATGACCGCCGCCTGCCATGGATCCCCGCCGGCGACTTCCAGCACCGCGAAGGCAGCCGGAACGGATTCCTGGCTGGCGACGCCGGTGCCGACCAGATCGGTGATCAGCCGGATCGCGTCCTTCGTCGCCTTGCCGCTCACGATGTCCTGTGCCCAGACGATACGGGCGGCGATGTCGCCGCCGGTGACCCAATGGCCGAGCGTCGCCCCCCGCCTCGCCGCCGCGACGGCGCTGGCGGAAGCATCGCGCCAGTCCCCGCCGGCGATGCCGCGGCTGACGGCGGCAGCAACCGCGGCGGCGGAGGCGATGGCGATCGAGGTGTTGTGCGTCGCCCGGCAGGTCTCCGCCACCTTGTCGACGAATGCCCCCAATGGTTCGAGCGGCATCATGATGCCGACCGGGGCAATGCGCATGGCCGCACCGTTGGTGTCGCCACTGCGTCCCGCTTCCTCTGCAGGCACGCCATTGTTGATAGCGTCGATGGCACGCTTGGTCGACGGTCCCAAAAGATCATAGCTGCCGCGCGCCTTGACCTCGCGTTCCCAGTCGAGCAGCGCATTGACCCAGCGCTTATGGTCGAAGCGGTCGCCGGATTCGACGAGAATGCGGCCGAGCAGCAGCGCTTGTTCGGTATCGTCGGTGATGGTGCCGGCAGCCAGTCCCTTCGACACCGGATGATTGGCGAAAGGCGCGATGAAATCCTCGACATGGCCGTGGAGTTCGCCAATTCGGGCCGGCGACAAAAGTTGTGTCGGCATGCCGAGTGCATCTCCCAGCGCTCCGCCGACAAGCGCGCCCATGGCGCGATCGAGCGGGTCCTTGGCTGTGTCCGGCATCGCTCAGAACCTCATATGCAGCGCGAAATGCGCCGGGTTGAGCAGACTGGTGACATATTCGATCGGCCGGTCGTCGACGGCGCGTGTCAACCGGCGGCCGCGCAGGAACGGCGTGCCTTGCGGGCAGCCGAGGATAGTGGCGTCCTCGGCGTTGAGCATCTCGATCTCCACCCATTCCTCGCCATGGTCGGGAAAGAGGCCGGCGGCGCGCAGCGTCTGGTGCAGCGAGCCCTCGCGCAGGCCACGCAGCGGCACGTCCTCCAGTTCGGGAGAAAGGGGCAGCCGGCTGCGCTCGATGGAGATCGCATGGCCATCGCTGGCGTTGGTGCGCACCCGGTCGACGGCGATGAAGAGCGGGCTTTCGATACCAAGCAGCGCAGCCAGATCGATGTCCTCGATGACCTCCAGCCGCAGTGTCCGCGTCTCGGCGTTGGCGCCGGCATTGGCCAGCGCCCGCGACCAGCCGATGGCGTCATCGACCGGCTTGCCGTCGAAGGTGACGAACGAGCCGATGCCGACCTTGGTGGTGATCAGCCCGCGGCTGGATAGTTCCTCGAGGCCCTTGCGGACCGTATTGCGGCTGACGGAGAAGCGCTGGACGAGTTCGTTCTCGCTTTGAAGGCGGTCGCCGAAACCGAGAACGCCGGAGCGGATCTCATGTTCGAGGACGGTGGCGATCTGCTCGGGCTTGCCCGTGCCTGGAGACAGTTGAACCGAGCGCCGCTTCATATGGGTACCTGTTCAATGAACCTGTATAATCCTGTTCAATACAGAGACACGGATGCCGTGTCAACGGATGCCTATGGCAAGCGAGACGAGGCAGAAAATTTCGAAATGCCCGCGAAGCGCGCCGACAGGACGGTCAAATATGGGCTTGGAAAAGCCGACCACCGATCGCTGAAAAGACCGCAATCAATCAACAGGATAGAGGCAAATCTTGATTCAATTTTGGCCGAGCAGGCTACGGCATCGACACTTCACGAGGCTCAACGAGGATATCCGCCTCGATCGCGGCGTTGATGAACGCCGCCCGTGCCGCCGAAGCTTCTTTCTTTCCCTCAAGCACGGCCAGGCAGACCTTGCGGGCAACCATGTGCCTTTGCCCTGTGGCAACCGGCCAGCGGTTCATCAGGATGTCGGCAGCCTGAGCGACCCTCTCCACGTTGAAGATCGAGTTTCGCGACCGACCGAGCGCAATCCTGATCGGCTCATCGAAACGCTGGTCTTGCACCACCCCACCTCCGGAATCGAACGTGCCGACCCAATTCCCTGTATTGTGATAGGTTTCGCGCCAAAGGTGCAAGATGTCTGATTCCAGTGGCCAGAAAAATCCCAGGCTGATCGTCGTGGTTGCGTTCGATCGCGGCGAGGATGGGGAATTGTTTCCAGCCTTTGGACCCGCCGACCAACAGAGCGAAGACCGCGCCATACGCACCGCCAGGGCTCTGGCGGCAAAGCATGCCGGCGTCATCGCATGGAGCCGCGAGGCCGATCCGACGCTAGGCGAATACGGCCCGCCGAACACCCTCTTCGTCAGCGGCGATGTACCTGACATGGAGTAATCTATTGGCGCCAAGCAAAAGCCCGCCACGGTGAACCGGAGCGGGCCTTGGAGGAGGACAAGGGGTGGGACCCTCTCCTCTTGTTTCCACGGGGGGTGTGGACCGCGACCATCCTACAAAAATTTTGAAACAAGCCGGATCACAAGCAGACCTGCACGCATCACAATCCGGTGGGCGCGGGTTATCGAGCCGGTCACGAGATTGCGATCACCCCGAGATGATCGAGCGCGGCTAAATCCGCCCCAGCACGACATGCACGATAATGATGAACAACACGAGCCCGAGGCCGCCGCCGCCATCGTTGCCGGTGCCATAGAAGGGCCGCCGAAGCCGCTGACGCCGCCAAGCAGCGCAATGATGAGGATAATGATGAGAATGGTTCCAAGGCTCATGATCCTCCCGTTCCTGTAGGCGCTCTCGCGCCGGTTTCAACATCGCCCTATTCGGATGTTGCAGAGGATGTGAACACTTTCAAAGGATTGGCGTTCCACCCCGTGCAACGGTGCCGCACGGGAAAGACCCACGAGTAACCACGCAGAAAGCCCGCCAAGGATGGCGGGCTTTCCAACCGGCCGGAGGCCAGGAGAGTGCGGTCAAGCCTCACGGCTGGTTCGGCACTTCCGATCCCGGCGCTCCTGGTGTCAGCGGCGTGCGATCAGCAGGCAAAGCTGGCGCAGGTCGCGGTCGTAGACCCCGGAACTGCCGAGAACATCGACGCAGCGCTTCTTCATCCGCGCCAACTGGCTATCCGACATGTCGGCGACGACACCGGGCAGGTTCGGATGTCCCGGAGTACCAGGGTTACCCGGATTTCCGGGATTGCTTGGATTGCTCGGGTTGCTCGGGTTGGTTCCGCCGCCGATGCCGACACCAACGCCGACGCCGCTCGAGCCACCAACATTGGCGCCGAGACCGGCGGTAATGCCGCCAGACCCTCCGACATTGGCGCCCACACTGGCGTTGATGCCGCCGGAACCGCCAACATTGGCACCGGCACCAGCATTGACGCCACTGCTGCCGCCGACCGAGGCGCCCACACCGGCATTGATGCCGCCGCTGCCGCCAACGGAGGCCCCGACGCCGGCATTGACACCGCCGCTTCCACCCACCGAGGCGCCGACGCCAATACCAAGTCCTGCGGCATTTGCCGGCAGGGAAAGGGCCAGGACTACTGCACTGCCTGCCAACACACTGGCGACTGTTTTGATCGTAAAAGCCATAACACTCTCCTGTTGTCGTTACGCTAGGGCAGTCGGCGAGAAGCCGATTGCAAAGTTTATCTACGAAACAGGTTGGCTTAAGTTTCAGATTGATATCTTATAGCACAAATTATGGTGTCTGTTTTTTTAATTGCGAATTCGTAATAATAGTAAAATTTAAATACAAATTTCACTAGTGCAATATATCAACGTGCGGGTATCGTCGATATACATTTACGAGGCAGCCAAAAAACGATTTTCTGTAAAACCCTAAAAATTCCATCCCTCATGACTGGAATTCTGCTCTGATAGTTGAGGCAGCATCACCGATGGCGTCAGAGACAGCCCTTGGCCAAGGATAGCATCGCCGCCACGATGGCTCCGATCTGACCAGAGCTTGTCGGCGGCCGAACGCGAGCGGCAAGGGTACTGCATCAGGCAGACAATCTGCCCGGAAGGCATGACATCCGCCAGGTCTTGCGGCGACGCACCAGGCGATCGCCTCACGCGTTACCGCATCACAAGTGAAGGATGGGCGGGAGGCCTCGTGAAAGTGCCGGCCATTGCCGGGCAGTTAATCAACAAGATCAGATCGGCATTGAACGCACAACGTCCCAAACGCACGCAAGCCGAAGGCACTGCGGTGCAGATTGGCTCTGCTCCATTGCAATTTATGCTTGCATTCTGGAACAAATAAGGAACAATGCGCGATTGCCGCTGAAGCGGACCAGGTTTTCGGGGGAGGACCAGCGAGATGACGAGCAAAGGTGCGCGGCAGGTTGCCGCTGCGGTCGGGTCGTGCTTGCTGGTGAGGGTTTTGCGCCCGGGTTGGCTGGCTGGGCTTGCGCTCATTCTCGCTCTGAACGCCGTCGCGCTCGCCGCCGGCAAGGACTATGCCGTCTGCTTCAGCGACCGCAAGATCGCTGCCGACCAGCTCATCGCCGCCTGCACGCCGATTGCCGAGGACAACACGGAACCGTCGCGGAACCGTGTTATCGCCTATTTCCATCGCGGCCTCGCCTGGGACGACAAGCACGACTACGACCGGTCGATCGCCGACTACAGCGAGGCGATCACATTTGATGCCAGAGAGGCCTCGGCCTACTTCAATCGCGGGGCTGCCTGGTACTGCAAGGAGGAAAACGACCGCGCCATCGCTGATTTCAACGTCGCCATCAGCCTCGAGCCCGACTCCGGCGATGCCTACTACAGCCGTGGCCTTGCCTTTTTTCGCAAAGGCAAGACCGACGCGGCCATTATCGATTTCGAGCAGGCGCTCACGGTCGATCCGCAAAACAACAAGGCGCACAACAGTCTCGGCGCCACCTGGCAACGCAAGGGCGACCATGACAGGGCTATCGCCGAATATGACGAGGCGATCCGCCTCGATCCACAAGACGCCACAGTGTATGTCAACAGAGGCATCGCCCACGCCTCCAAGGGCGACTACGACCTTGCGATAGCTGATTTCGACCATGCCATCAGCCTCGATCCGGAAAGCGTCGACGCCTATGCCAATCGAAGCGCAGCCTGGATTGGCAAGAGCGACTGGCCGCGCGCGCTTGCCGATGCCAGTAGGGCGGTTGAGATCGCCCCCGGCAGTGCGGATGGCTACTATAACAGAGCCGTCGCCTGGACGAATACAGGCGACGATGATCGCGCCATAGCTGATTTCGATAAGGTGATCGACCTCAACGCGAAGGATGCCGCCGCCTATTTCGGCCGTGCGCTGGCGCTGACGCGCAAGGGCGATCTGGACCGCGCCGCCGCCGACTGCCGAAAAGCGACAAAACTTGACCCGAAACGGGCCGACGCCTGCAACGAGCAGATGATGGGCGGCGAAGCTCTGCCTGGGGAGGAAGCGATGGCCATTCCGCGGCAGGACAATTCCGCCGCCATTGCCTGGAATCTGCAGCAGGGGTTGGACCAGCAGATACAAGGGAATGTCGGGGCCGCCATAGACTCGTTCAGCTTTGTAATCCGGCTCGATCCCTACAATGCCGACGCCTATTACGATCGCGCCCTGGCCAGCGCGTCTGTAGGAGATTATGTGATTGCTGCCGCCGACTGCAGGCAGGCGATCAAGCTCGATCCGAAACGGACAGGTACCTGCAATGAACAGGTCGCAGACGAAGTCCAGCCAGCCGCATCCGCTGCAGGGGAAGAGATCGGGGATTCTGGCGCCGCCAAAATCCTGGTCGAGCGCGGCATGGTGCGGCTGTCCAAGTATGGCATCGAGGGCGCTATTCTCGATTTCGACAGCGCTATCAGCCTCGATCCGGACAATGCCGATGCCTATTTCAGCCGGGGTCGCGCCAAGACGCTGAAGGGAGATCTAGCCGGGGCGGCGGCGGATTGCCGGCACGCCATCGAACTCGACCCGGAGCGGACGGGAAATTGTCGCGAACATGATGCGAACGTCGAAGGCAAGGCGCCCGCGCCTGCGGATGCGCCAGAACCCCAAGCCGCCGTTTCCGACATGGCGGCCACGGAAGACACGCTGGCAGCCAAGGCCCTGGAGTCAACCGATTGGCGCGCCCTGGAAGCGATCCTGGGCGGTGACGCCTTCCTGGATATGGGCAAATACGACCAGGCAATCGGCGCGTATGACAAGGCGATCGCACTTGATCCGAACAACCGGTTCGCCTATTTCGGCCGCGGCAAGGCCTGGGCAGCCAAACGCGATTACGAGCGGGCGATCGCCGACTACGACAATGTCATCCACCTCGCCCCCAATATGGCGTCGGCGCATGCTCGCCGCGGCCTCGCCAAGGTCACCTCAGGCGATATCGATGGCGCTCTCGCCGACTGCGACCGGGCTTCAACACTCGATCCAAAGGTGCGCGACGCTTACTTCTGCAAAGGCATGGCCTGGCACGCCAAGGGCGACCTGGCGCGCGCGATCGCTGCCTATTCGGTAGCCATCGAGATCGATCCGAAGGACGACGCCAGCTACTATGGGCGCGGCATGGCGCGAGCCGACAGGAAGGACTATGACGAGGCTATCGCCGACTTCGGCCACGCAATCAAGCTCGACCCCGACAATGCGGACTACCTCGTCAGCCGTAAGGCGGCGTTGGCGGCGTTGGGACAGGACGACGCGGTTGGCACCAAACGTGCCACTCCGCGGAACGCCGGCAATAGCGCCAAGTCCGGCGGCAAGCGTTCCGCCGTCAGGATGGCGGAACTCGTCCAGGCGACAGACCCGCGCGTTCTTGCCGCGGTACAGCACGGCGACAGTCTGTCGAATGCGGGCAAGTATGACCAGGCAGTCGGCGCGTATGACAAGGCGATCGCGCTCGACCCCGACAGCCCCCTCGCCTATTTTGGCCGCGGCAATGCCTGGTCCGCCAAGCGAGCGTATGACCGGGCGATTGCCGACTATGATCAGGTGATCCGGCTCGTACCGGACCTGCTCTCTGCCCATGTTCGCCGGGGCATGGCCAAGGCCACGTCCGAGGATGCCGAAGGTGCTCTCCTCGATTGCGGCCGGGCGGCCATGGTCGATCCGAAACTGCTGGATGCCTATTTCTGCATAGGCATGGCCTGGCACGTCAAGGGCGACGCCGGGCGAGCGATCACAGCCTACTCGGCGGCGATCGAAATCGATCCGAAGGATGCTCCCAGCTATTATGGACGTGGCATAGAAAGGGCCGACAACAAGGACTACAGCGGCGCCATTGCCGACTTCGACCAGGCGATAGGACTCAATCCGGGCAACCGCGATTACGCGGTCGCCCGCAAGGCGGCGGTGACTGCGTTAAAGAAAGGGGCCGCCGCGCCTGATGCTGTCGGCTCTGATCCCAAGAACCTCAAGGCTTTCATGGATCGCGGCGATGCGTTCTACACGAAGCGCAAATACGATCGCGCGATTGCTGAGTACAGCCGCGCGATCGCGCTCGATCCAAGAAAGGCAGCAGCCTATGTCGGGCGAGGACTGTCGCGCGCCGAGAAGGGCGACTACGATGGTGCTATCGATGACTACGGCAAGGTGATCGAACTCTATCCGACCTATTTCGACGCTTACCTCGGCCGCGCCATCGCCTTGGGCAAGAAGAACGAATTGGATCGTGCCATCGCCGACTACAACCGCGCGGTCGAAATCGAACCTGGCTACGCACCTGCCTATTTCGGGCGCGGCAGCACCTGGTTCGCCAAGGGCGACTACGATCAGGCCATCGCCGACTACGACCAGGCACTCAAGCTCGACCCAAAGCTGGCCATTGCCCGCAAAGGCCGCAAGGCTGCGGCAGCGGCGAACGCCTCAAAGACATCAGGCGAAGCCGCTGGCCAGGCTGGCGAGGGGGCGATCAAGCCAAGTAACGCTTCGCCGGCTGCGCAGGCGTTCAGCAAGGGCTGGACGCTGCACGAGAGGGACGACTATGACGGCGCCATAGCGCTTTATGACAAGGCGATTGCGCTCTTTCCCGCATTCCACGACGCCTATCTGGCCCGAGCAATGGTCTGGGAGGCCAAGAGCGACTACGCTCATGCCGTCGCCGATTGCAGTCAGGCAATCACGCTCAATCCGAATTTTGCCGAGACTTACTACGACCGTGGTCAGAACCGCGGTTTCCAAAGAGATTACGACGGAGCGCTTGCTGACTACGGAAAGGCCATCAGTCTCAATACCAAGGACGCAAGGGTCTATGCCCATCGAGGCCTTATATTGATGGGCAGGCATGAGGACGTCGCAGCGTTACGTGATTTCGAAAAGGCGCTCAGCCTCGACGGGAAGAATCCCTTTGCCTATTTGGGCCGGGGGGTGATTCGGATCGGCAAGGCGAATTATGACGGGGCCATCGCCGATTTGAGCCAGACGATAAAGCTCAAACCGGATTTCGCCGCCGCCTATAAAGTGCGGAGCAGGGCGTGGGACGCCAAGGGTAACCAAAAGCGCGCCGAAGCCGACCGCAAGAAGGCGCGGAGCCTCGGCGCGAACTAGACAGGGTCAGGGAGGGCCGGTGGATGGGACGTTGGAAAGGCTTTGGTGTGGCGGCGGTCGCCGCTTTGTCGTTTGTTGCGATAAAGGTATTGCCCTGGGCGCTCGGCTTTGCCGGCGGCAAATATCTTTACCAGACGGTGGCGGGCTCGCCCGATCCACAGATGCTGACCACAGCTCAGGTAAGCGAACAGATTGAGAGCCAAGGAAGCCAGATTTTCAAGGCAATCAAGCAGGAGTTTCCAGACGACTACGACGTCGTCGTGGAAAAAATCACGGCCATGGCCAGACTTGGAAATGTCGATCAGGTGCGAAATACGAGCAGGATGGCTGTCGCCGATCTCAGGCGAAGATACGCATCCCTGCTGTCCTCGGCTCCGGACGGCAACGCCGCCGAAGCGCTGCGTGCACAATCGGATATGCTCAACCATGTCATGGCGCGGGAAACCGCTGCCATCTGCAACAACTACCTTCGTGAAGGGCCGGATGCGCTCGGCACGCCGGACCAGGATTTCCTGATCGACATGGACAAGGTCGGCGCCACCCTGTTCCACGCTTTCGGCGCAGCGAAGAATGGCAGTCTGCCGGCCGCCGCTGCCAGCGACGGAGACTGGTCGCTGCTGGCCGACGCTTTCATCAACGCTGGCGGCACTCCCGCCGAGATGACTGCCATTGCCAATGTCAGTCGGGAATTCGAAGGTCTCTGCCAGCCGTAGCAAAACTCTACGCAGCCGCCCTGTCGCTGCAGGGTGAACCCGGGCGACACATCAAAACCACTCTGCTCTATGAGATCGTCCGGAATTGAATTGGTCGGGTCTGCTGATCTGTGGGTCTGACGTAGAGCTGCCGCACCTCGTGAGCTTCTTTGGCTGGCCAGCCATTTCCTCGAAGGTCGAAGACCCGATTGGCTCCCTACCCCAGGGTTGAATTGCTGAAATACTTCGCGAAATCAGGGCGTTGTGTCAGAACTTTGCCATCGGCATCGCGCAGGATTCCGGACGCGAAGAGATAGTCGCCGATCGCTTCCATCTTGGCCGGATCCATCGTCCCGATGGCGCCGCTTTGGCTGCGCAGATAATGGCCGTCGACCAGCATCTTCAGCGAAGCCTCGATCAGTGCCGGATTGGTCAGCGTGTCCTTATTGGCGGCGACCAATAGGGCTGCCGCCTCATCGGGATGATCAACAGCGAACTGGTAGCCGCGCCGCGTTGCCTGGACGAAGGCGGCGGCAGGTTTCGGATTTGCCTGGAGATAGGCTTCGCTCGAAGAGATCAGTGTCGTGTGCTCGTCGGGCACGCCGTAATCGGCATAGACGAAACTGCGCTGTTTGACGCCCTTGAGCTCGGCTTCGACACCCTCCCAGGTCGAGACTTCGAGCGTGAAATCGACCGAACCATTGGCCAGCGCCTCATAGGCTGAGGTGCCGAGCGTCACCGTCTCGAAATTGCCCTTGCCGCCGTCGTGGCGGATGATGGTGCCGATCAGTGCGTTCTCCCAGGCGCTGCCGAAGCCGCCATAAGTCAGGCCGTCAAGGTCCCTCGGGCTTTTGATCTCGCTGCGTGCCGCATTGAAAACCACGCGGCCGGTTTCGGATTGCACCACGGCATAGACGGCTCTCAAGTCGGCCCCGGCGGTTTTCTGGGTGAACAGGCTGATCGTGCCGTTGATGCCGAAATCGGCGACGCGGTTGGCGACCAGCGTGCCAGCACCGGTATCGCTGTAAGGCAGGATCTCGACCTCGAGTCCAGCTTCGGAATAGAACCCCTTGTCGCGAGCGACGAACAGGCCGATGTGATTGGTGTTGACCGTCCAGTCGAGTGCGACGGTGACTTTTTGCGCCGCCGATTGTGCCCAGGCTCGCCCCGATCCGGCAATCAAGGGAAGGCCGGTAGCGAGGGTCAGCAGCAAAGCCTGCCGGCGCGTCAAGTCAGTCATGGTCGTGTCCTTTGGATTGGTGCGGGTTGAGGATGGTGTCGAGGATCTCGGCCTCGAGCGCGCTTGCCTTCCGCGCGGCATCGCCGCCAAGGCTGCGCGGGCGCGGCAGCGGGACCTTGATTTCACGCACGATGCGGGCCGGGCGCGCCGACAGCACGTAGATGCGGTCGGACAGGAACACGGCTTCGCGCACGTCATGGGTGATCAGCAGCGCCGTCCAGCGGTGATGACGCCACATCTGCTCGAGCCAGCGTTGCATCGCGGTGCGCGTCAGTGCGTCGAGCGCGCCGAATGGCTCGTCGAGCAAAAGCATGTCGCGCTCCTGCACAACTGTGCGCAGCAGGGCCGCGCGCTGGCGCATGCCGCCGGACAGCTGAGCGGGAAAATGCCGCTCGAAGCCAGCGAGCCCGAACTCGGCAAACAGCGGCGCAACACGTGCCCGCGCCGCCTTGCGCCTGATGCCTTGCACTTCGAGCCCGAGCGTCGTGTTGTCGAGGACGCGCCGCCACGGCATCAGCGCGTCGCGTTGCGGCATGAAGGCGAAATGCCTGCCGTGGTCATCGAGGGGCGCGCCGTCGAACAACATCTCGCCCTCGCCATGCTCGGTGCCGGTCAGAAGCTGGAACAGCGTCGACTTGCCGGCGCCCGAGGGCCCAAGGATCGAGACGAATTCACCAGTGCCGACACTCAGCGAAATATCGGCCAGCACGTCGAGCCCACCGAACGCCTTGCGAAGATGCCGCAGCTCGAGCCGGCTCATCGCCACGGCCCCTTCCCGGCGGTTTCGTTGCCGGCGTGCTCCCAAGGCATGGCAAGGCGCTGCAACAGTACAGTCAACCCGAAAAGGACAAGTGTAAGCGCTGCGCTGACGCCGACGGCGGCCAGCACCAGGTCGGGGCGGAAATTGTTCTTGGCGTTGAGCATATAGATGCCCAAGCCCTTCGCCGCACCCGCATATTCGGCGAAGATAGCGCCGACCACGGCATAGGTGATGGAGATCCTCAGGCCAGCAAAGAAGTAAGGCAGCGCCGAAGGCAGCCGCGCCAGCACGAAGACGCGCCAGCGCCCTGCTCCCATGGCGCGCAGCATCTGGCCGATCTCGGCCTCGGTCGACTCGTAACCTTCGACCAACGCCACCAGCATCGGAAAGAAGGTGACCAGCGACACCAGCATGATCTTGGGCGCCAGCCCGAAGCCGAACCACAGCACCACAAGCGGCGCGATCGCCACCAGCGGCAATGTCTGGCTGACGATGAAGACGGGAAACAACGCGCGGCGCAGCGGCTGGAAGAAGTCGACCAGCATCGACAGCGCGAAGGCGGCACTGAGCGAACAGGCAAAGCCAAGCAGCGTGGCGCGGATAGTCGGAACGGCGTTGTCGACCAGCGCCTCGCGATTGAGCATCGCTTGCGCGAGGACGCGCGATGGCGCCGGCAGTATCGTCGGCTTGATGCCGGAATAGGTGGCATAAAGCTCCCAGGCCAGCAGGAGCAGTCCGACCGACATCATCGCCGGTACCGCCTTGACAAGAAGGCTCGCGATCGGGCGCGAAGCGACTGATGGTGAGACCACGGCAGATGACCTTTGACGGCCGGAGAGCAGCGGCAGCTTCAGACAGCCGACGGGCTGTTGGCCGAGACCGTGACATCGAGGGTTACGTGGCCGGCACCCGGTCCGAAGCGGCAGAATGCTGCGTCAAGCGCCGAAAAGATCGCGCCCGCATCACCGCGCAATTTCGTACAGAAATGCTTGGAGAGCTCATAGACACCCGACTGCTTGAGGAAATCGATGCAGCCGTAAATCTCGTCCATATGGTCGTCGGTGCCCATCACATAGAGCGAGAACTGCGCTGCCGCCGGCTGGCCAGTCGAAGCCGCGCCGCGCACCGCCGCGATGGCCGCATCACTGCGCGGGCCGAGTGGCCCGACAGGTCCGCCAAGCGCATCGGAGCGACAGATCGGGTCATCCGGCTCGCCCGGGCAGCCGCGTGAAATGGTAGCCGACAGCACGCAATGTTTGCCGCTGCGCGCCGTCGCCACGAAGAGGTCGCGCATGGCTGGAAACAGCACCTCGGGCGGCCCGACCAGCAGGGTCGAGATGTCGTCGGTCTCGATCCGGAGCTTGTCGCGGTAGGGATCGAGCGCGCCCAGCGCGCCAAGAATGACACCGACGAAATCGTCGGCCATGGGGTATAGGGAAATCTGTGCGCCTGAAAACATGGCCCGCCTCGCTCCGCTGGTATTACCCAGATCAGCTTTTAGGGTCTGTGGGCTTGCCGCCCCCGTCTCAGCCCCGACCGTACGGAGCACCCCTGTGGATGCGCGGGTTAAAGCACCAATCAAACCGAAGTGAAAGCCATTTTTTCAGCGCGCTGCACCAAAAAGCATTGCGCCAGGCCTGGTCCTTGGTCGAAGCCGCCGATGCTGCTGGAGCAGAATTTTATCGGGAACCTTCGCTGCCGCGACCGGTTGTCCCCACAGTCGCAAATGCGATCACCTTCGTAGAAACAAGCGACGAGTTCACAGAAATGGAGACAAACCATGTTCATGAAAATCCTCGCAGCTTCGGCTCTCACGATTGGTCTGGCCACATCAGCCATGGCGCAAAGTGCCGGTAGCAATAACGCAAATGGCGATGGCGTCGGCAGCGGGAAGTCGGTGACTGTGGAGCCGAACACCCCGGCCTCGCCGAATACGGTCAGCCCCGGTACTGTCGACCTCGGCATAACCAACAGCACGACCGGCGACATGAATTCGAACGCAGATCGAAATTGCCCGGCCGGCCCGCAGGGCGCGCAGCCTGACGCCACCCACACCTCGCCGGGCACCTCTGTGCCGACGGTCAATGACAACCATTGCGGTAAGTAGGCCATTGCTGGCAACCGAGGAAGCCGCGAGCGTATGCTCTGCGGCTTCTTTTGGGCGTCAGCACAATCGGGCACTCCTCGACAACGCCAATATCATGGGCACTTTCGGACATCGGTGGAAGGCTCGACGGCTTCACCGAAGCGACCAGGCGCACTGACTGACTGAAAGGGGTTTGGGATGCGATGAAGCCGCTCGACGACCTTGTCGAGCGGCAATGCATGGCAGAACCGCCTGTTGTGAAGTTTACGAAACAGCCTTTTCGCGAACCGGCAGCTTCCAGCCCGGCCTGACGAAGTGGCAGGTGTAGCCGTTGGGGTATTTCTCCAGATAGTCCTGATGCTCAGGCTCGGCTTCCCAGAAGGGACCGACGGGCGCGACTTCGGTGACGACTTTGCCCGGCCACAGACCCGAGGCCTCGACATCGGCGATGGTGTCCTCGGCGATGCGCTTTTGTTCGTCGCTGGTGTAGTAGATCGCCGAGCGATAGCTCATCCCGACATCGTTGCCCTGCCGGTCGCGGGTCGTCGGATCGTGGATCTGGAAAAAGCGCTCCAGCAGCGTGCGATAGCTTATGATGGCCGGATCGAAATTGATCTCGATGGCTTCGGCATGGCTGCCATGGTTGCGATAGGTGGCGTTGGCCACGTCGCCGCCGCTGTAGCCGACACGGGTGGAGATGACGCCGGGGTAACGCCGTATCAAATCCTGCATACCCCAGAAGCAGCCGCCGGCAAGGACTGCGCGTTCGGTCGAAGTCGCCATATCACGTCTCCTCAAAAGCAATTCCGGGAAAATGTAGGGGTTTCCCGGGAAAAGCGCATAGCGCTTTCCCTTGAGAATTGCGCAAAAGCAAGTTGGTCTCCCCATAAATGGGCATTGTCACCTTCTTCGTCCAGCGGACCAGCTGATCTGCTTCAGTTGCTCGGTCGCGCGAGGCTGTCGATCACACCCGGCAACTGCGGCGCACCGGGCGGAACGGCGGCAAAGCTGACCGCCACCGGCGGCGCCCTGAGCGACCAGTCGAAAAGAACGGTTTTGACCGGGACGTTACCCAGCCACGCCTGCAGATAGGGTGGCACGTCGCGCCCAGGCCAGACCAGCAGTATGCCGTGGTCGCGCAGCCGCTCCTTGGTGATCCAGGGGGCGTACTGCATATTCAGGTCGGTGAAGATCGACGGCTTGTCATAGGCATTGAGGCCCGCCAGCAACGCGATAAGGGTATGGCCGCCGACGGTGTCGAGCCGACCGGATGCGGCCGCGTGCCAGACGGTCTCGGCCTCGTCCGATATCTTCTGCGCCGGCCAGCAGACGGCGTCCATGCGTCCACGCAAATTGCATTTTGTCCAGCGGATCCCGGCATAAGCACCAGATATGCCGATAATGCAGACGAACGCGCAGATCGCCAGCTTTCGCATCTCGACGGTGCCGAGGCGGTGGCCCAGCAAGGCGAGCGCCACAACGCCAGCAAGATTGTACATCGGCGCGCCCCAGGCCTCGCCGGCGCCGGTGAACAGGGACGCCACCATGATGAGGAGCGCCGGGCCAAGCCCCATCCACAAGAGATAGACAAGGATGCCGCGCCCGACGGGCTCTTGCGGCGGGGGCGAGCGCCGCAGCAGCCCTGATATCGCCAGCACCAGAATAAAACCGCAGAGCCCGGCCATCTGGACGCCGATATAATAAAAGCGGGAGCGATGGGCCAGCACCCACTGATCGCGCCATGCGGCATAGGTGATCGGCAGGAAATCGACGCGATAGAGTTCGACGGCCAGTGGCGCAGCGACAGCGATGAAAACCACAAGCCCAAGCCATGGCCAGGGCGTGGCGAGCCGGCTGCGTGCCCGAGTATCCGACAACAGCCAGATCGCCCCGAACAACAACAGCAGACCGGTGGAAAACTTGGCATAGAGCCCGACGCCCGACACCAGTCCGAGCGCCAGCCACCAGCCCGGCCCACCACCACGGCTGGCACGCCACAGCAGCCAGCAGATGGCGGCCCAGAAGGGCATCTGCGCGTAGTCATGATTGAACTGCGGGGTCGGCCAGCCGAAGAAATAGAGCGACGGCATCAATAGCACGGCGGCCAGCGCGCGCCTCTGCCCTAGCAGGTCACGGGCCAGCAGATAGACCAGGACGAAAGTCGCCGAGATCGTCAGCTGGGCCACGAAATATTGCGGCCAGCGGAACGATCCGGTCAGAAGATGGCTGGTCTCGAGCAGCCAGCCGGGAAGCTGTGGGTGCTTGTAGGTCAACAGCACCCATTCGCGGCCCCACATGAAGCCTTCGACGACATCGTTGGGCGGTGCGACGTTGACAAGCGCCGGCGCCACGGTCCAGCAGAATATCTGCATCAGGCACAAAATCGCCAGAAAATGCCAGGGATGACGGATTAGGCTGGACAAAACCGATGGGGAATCGACGCCGGCGGCAGGCAATCCCGCCGGCACCCAGTTGTCCATGGATCCATCTATCCCCGCCATGCGACGCTTAAATCACATAGTCTAGTTTAACGAACAGCCCAAACGTCGAAGCTTACGAAAAAGTATAGCTATGTGCCATTGCAGCACCAAAATCGGGCAGGAGTATCGGCGCTCCTCTCGCTAGGCACGATTGCGCTGCACGTCTGACCCCTGCCTGAAAAATCCGGATCCTAATGCGCCACCACCATGCCGTCATCCACTACCGTGCGCTCGACTTCTGGATGGCGCGCGCGGCCGTTCTCGTCATCATCTGCCTGCAGCTTCTGGTCATCAACAACCTCTCATTCGGGCCGCGCTGGCTGGCCCCGGCGCTGGAGGCCGCCTTGCTGCTGCCCTTGTCGGTGGCCACCGCCTGGACACAGGCCGCCACCCGAAAGGCGGTCGAGGATCACGAGTGGCACGCGATCGGCCAGTTTCGCGTCATCATCCGCAGAACCGCCCTGACCATGACCGCCCTCATCAGCGTCATGAATTGCGGTTCGCTGGTCTTGCTGGTGCGTGCCTTGCTGGAGGGTCATGCCGGCAACAGCGGCACGACACTGCTGATCGACGCGCTCAACATCTGGGTCACCAACGTCATCGTCTTTGCTTTGTGGTTCTGGAGCACCGACCGCGGCGGCCCGCCGACCTGCGGCCTCGTTAAGCTGGCGCAGGCCGATTTCCTGTTCGCGCAGATGACGCTGAACGACCGTGAGCTTCGCGATTGGCTGCCCGGCTTCGTCGACTATTTCTTCCTCGCCTTCACCAATGCGACAGCGTTTTCACCCACCGACACCTTGCCACTCTCCCAACGCGCCAAGCTGCTAATGATGGCCGAGGCCATGATCTCGCTGCTGACCATCGCGCTGGTCGCGGCACGGGCGGTCAACATCCTGGCTTGAGGCTTGCCAGGCCGAATCTTCGCTGCATCGCCGAAACGCAAAATAGCCCGCCTCGGCGTGAGCCGAGGCGGGCAAAAAAATGAGGACTATGCCGCGTCCGGCGGCTTTTCAGCGCGATTTTATGTGTCTCGAATTCTGTTGCAGTCGCCAACAGACAATACCAGCCGGAGCCAGCCACTACTCCTCTGGCGCCTGCCTGAATCTCCGCACCACAAACTCGAACAGCACGTCCGAGATCCACATGGCGCAGACGCCGATCAGAAAGGCGGCGGCCAACGTGGTGGTGTCGTCGGCGGGATAGGGCATCGGCAGGCCGGTGGTCTTGAAGTAGGACACCGCCGGCAGCGTCAGATAAGCTGCGGCAAGCGCACCGCAGATCGGCGAGGCCACCATTTCGCGCAACTTGTAGCGGTGCCGCGACAGCGCGCGCAGAACGCCACCGGCAAGACCGGCGGCGACAACCGGTCCCTTGACGCCGAGCAGGTCGAAAAGATCGTGCATCACGGCCTCCACCCACAAAGCGTCTGGCCCTTTTCGTTGTGAGCCAGGATCGCCGCCACCGACGCATCGGAAAGGGTTGCCACCTCTGCCTTTGTAGGCCGGATGGGATGCCCGGCCGCGCAAAACGATCCACCCGATGTGGTGCAGCCGGCCAAGAGGAGTGAGAGCGCTACGATTTTGACCATCTGCCCAGCCTCCCCCGGTTGTCGTCCGGCGTCCGCCCGGCGACGGCGTCATCGATCTTCTGCGCTTCGGTGCGCGCCGCGGCGTCGGCGGAATCCTGCCTGGCCTTCTGGCTTGCCTTGCCCCTGGCGTAGGCCGTCCAGAGACCGGCGAGTGCGGCACCCGTTGCAAGGAGATACGGCCAGACCTGGCCAAGCAGTACGAGCGTTCCCATTTCATGTCTCCCTGGCTGGCGGCGCGACCATGCCGCGCGGTCCGTCACGCACCGCGTTGATGATGATCTTGGCAAGAGCAAGTGTGCCGCTGATCTGAAGCGCGGCGCGATCGGTGACGCCGAACATCGTCCAGTCGAAACCGGCGAGCGCGCCGCCGCAGATGATGGCGATCAGCGTGTTGAGAAGATTGTGCAGCGTGTTGGTGTTGAACCATGTCATCAAAAGAAGCTCCCGAAAAAACCGGTGACGTGATGCCAGAAGGCTGCGAGCGCTCCGGCAAAGAGGACGAGGATGCCGGCCGCTGCAGCCGTCTTGCCGCCGGATGGCGGCGCTGGCGGCACGATCTGGACCGTCGGCGCCTCACTAGCGGGCGTTTCGACCTTGGGCGGCTGTGGGACAGGTGCCGGTGCGGCCACCGGTACCGCCGGTCGTTGCGCCGACATCAGCAAGGCCTGAACCCGTACCGACCTGACGCGATCGGACCAGCCGCGCCCGAATGTTGTCCACGTTGGCAGCCGTTTGAGAAACGCCAGCCGCGCATCGCAAAGCGCATCGATGACGACGCCGGCCGGCTTTGCCTTGACTGCTGCAAGGGTTGCCGGCCCAATCCGGCCGTCCTGGGCAACGCCCACGGCCGCCTGCAAGTATTTCGCCGCTCGGCCAGGCCCGCTGTTCACCGCGAAATCGAACACGGCATGGTCGACACCATCGGACAATTCGGCGCCAAGCACTGCGTCCCAGTAGAAACGGCGAAAAACCGTCGCCACCTGATCATCACTGATCTTACGCAAATCCGCCTTCGTCGCGCCGGCCTTCACGTAGCGGCGGAAATTGGCAAGCGTCACACCCTTCATGGTGGCGCCGCCCGGATCAGCCGGATTGTCCGACCAGAGCCCTTCAGATTTCAAAACGAGCGCAAGCGCCCGCGCGAAGTTGCGGTCCATGGTTACGGTTCCTTATGTTCGGGAGGGGGGGCCGATGGGGAATTTCACACTCAAGGCGACGTGTGGCGAGAAAATCGCTCGCAGCACATCAGTCGATGCGCTGAGCGACGCTCAAGCGGTGATCAGGCTAAACAGAAGGGAGCGCGAGAACGGAGCAAGCCGTGGATTATGAGTTAGGCGCCTTGCCAACGGCTGGACGAGTGAGTTTCAGTACGCGGATCGGTTTGCCGAAAAAAACGGCGCGGCGCGGTTATACGAGCATACAGCGTCACGAGCACCACCGGGAGCAAAAGCATCGGCATCATGGCGACTCGGTTATAGTAAGGTAGTCCGCTCGCCAACATGTATATAACTGTCATGAGGATACAATACTTTCCCAAGCGCTCATCCGACTTCTTTACCGCGCTCTTGATCAATAAGACACTGGCGAGGCATTGGACTAGCGAATAGGCAAAAAACAAAAGCTTGAATCCTACTTGATAGCTCAAAAACATTTCGGAGGAGTACTGAGCGTATAGACCAGCCTGCGCTAAAATCGGGGTAATTATTATATTCGAAATACCGGAGATGGAATTTGTAATGTAACCCACGAAAATCAAGGTAACGGCGCCAACGATCAATTTTCCTGAGCGTGGAACAAAATCTGCCAAGACATAGATCGCAACAAATAGAGCAGCGCTATAGTGGCTGCCGATCGCCAAGGCAGCAAAGAGGATGGATCGGTATTGCTTACCGTCATTGATCGCGAGGAAGGACGCGAGAATGAAGATAAGCGAAAACCCTTGACGCAACGTGTTTTGACCTAGTTGCTCAAACCAAGGCAGCATGATCAGGCCAACAGTCGATATCGCACCAAGTATTACACTATCGCTTTGCCTGACAGAGTAAAGATAGTATACTGAAACCATGACCATGCTATTGGCTAGCATGCTGTCAGAGATCGACAACCCCAGGTTGGCGTATACCCAATGCATGGCGATGAACACAGGCTCGTGCGCCACAGCCGTCATATAGACCAAGAACGTTGCCCTGGTTGCATAGACAAAATCCCTTGAGTAGGCGACGATATCACCTTCCAAAGCATATGAGGCGTAATTCGCATAGTCGGTTCGAGAAACCGCGAAGAAGAGCACTGGCGCTAGAAAGAGCAACGTTGGGAACCAGAGTTGGCGAATGGACCGCATTCGAACGCCCCTTTGATCTTGGCGACACGTGCAATAGCACCTTCATTATTGTTATGTGAAATGCAAGATGCTGACCCCCTCCAAATAAAGTTGCCGGCCAGCGCTACGTGGACTCGCTAGGTGCTTGCCGACCGGCGGTCTCGATTGTGGGCTTCAAAACTCAATGAACTCAACTGTCACGCCAAGCCCCGTCAGAGCCCTACCTGTGCCGACTGAATTTGAGTTGACGAATATGACGTCGCCGGCTCCAGGTCAGCGCCGGCTGAGTTGGCAGCAACAGCGCCGTCGCGCATGCCGAACGCCGTCAGCCCTGGTGCGCTAGTATCAATGGTCGAAACGTTTGCCGAATCACCTGCCCGGAGGCGTTGCAAGATCAGGTCCCGGTAATTGGCCGCATCGGCGGTGGCATCGGCAGTCGCTTGGCGCTGGCCCGAACAATCCGACCACGGCGACGCACAGCATAGTTGAAGCCGCATTGTGCCTGTCGACTTGTTGCGTGCCGCATAACGTTCTCCCAAACAGGAATTTAGAATCTTTTTCGAATCCATGCGGCGGTCGTTTACATCTGTCATAGAGAGCGGAGCTGTCATAGAGAGCAGGGCCGCACCATGCCTTCTCTTCAATTTGCCGGCCCAACGCCTTGGCATTTGTTGTGGTGTCCCTGATTTGGGCGATTGCAATACGCTGATCAAAACTCCATGAAGGTTAGCGTTGCGGCGAGGCCAGTGAGAACCTTTCCGGTTCCAGCCGAATTGCTTGTGATGGTCAAGACGTCGCCCGGCTCAAAGCCCAATGATACCTGTCCCGCGCTCATGCTGCTGTCTTTCGGAAAGAAGGCCGTGAGCCCGCTGATCGTGTCCGTCGTGGCGAGCGTAGTTGCGACTCCGGCACGATACCGCCGCACAAGCAGACTGCGGTAATTCGTGCCGTCTGCCGTCGCATCAGTGTTCACAGTGAATGACGCCGCCGTGACTAGGCCTCGCCGATCGCAAACGATCATCGGGAAAATTGTCGTGCCCGCAGCCGCCACGTCCCCGAGGCGTGCCGTGATCTTCTCGGCCTTGATGAACTTGTGGATGTCGCCCTGCACCGTGACGATGCCACGAATACGGTTATTCTTGCCCCACCGCAGCGAGTACGGGGCAGGCAGATATTCCCATTTCACCACTCCGTTGATCGGACGCCAAACCACTGTGCCATCGGCAGTTCGCTGGTCCATCCCCGCTGGCCCGCCAGCGGCAGCAGAGACGCCGGCAGTCATGCAGATGAAGTAGGCACCGCCGCGAGACACAACGTTGTCAACGACATACGCGGTTGATGCGGCCCACGCTGCAATCGCCGCCGTTCCGTCATCCGTAATTGAAAGCGCCGTGCCAGCCGGCCCGCCAGCTGCAGCAGAGACGCCCTCCGCTATCACGCGATAATAGTTGCCGCCGTTCGTCACCAGAGAGTTGCGCTTGTAGAGCGTCCCAGCCGCCCACGCGCCGATCGCCGTACTGTCGCCGTTTAAGTTGACGTTTCCCTCGATGTCGCATTCATCGACCGTTGCGCGCCCGGCCCGCTGGTGTAGCGCGGTGATGGTGAGGTCTGTTTGCGCTGAGCCCGAGGTGTTGTTGCCACGAGTGACCAACCGCCGAATTTTTGCGCTTGATGGGGATTGAATGCTGATACCACCTTTCTCGGAAGCCTCAATGCGCATCCCGTCGATGTCGATATCAAGGTCTGACCATCCGATCTGATCGGCGTTGGCTACGCCTGAAAAGCAGGTAAAGGCGTGGTTGAAACCACAGATCGCTCGATAGGATGTTATGTCCTTGAGCTTAAGGTTGACGGCTTCACGGATCCAGAAATACCCATGATCATCAAGCGTAATGTTCTGTAAGGTGATGTCCTGCACCGGACCCGCGCCTGCATGGCCGCCAGCCGCCCAATCCCAACCGATGTAAAAGGCAGGAGCCACAGCCGAGCCAACCGCCGTCCCGCTGATGTTGGACAAAACAATGCGCTTGGCCACCTGAAAATTCCGCACCAGGCTGTTGGCGACATACTCCGCGTAAGTGTCCGGCGTCGTGGTCTTATAGTTTATTGTAGCGATGTTGCCGGTGTTGTTGACCGAGAAATCGCCGATCGAGGCATCCACCTGTTCATTGATGTCGATGCACTGACTAGCACGCGAGACCGACTTGAATACGCCATTCCGGATAACGACGCGCTGACTTGTGCCGTCTAGGTCGATCGCTTCCGAGAAATCTTCGAAAATGAAGTTCGTCATGATGAAAGTATCGACGTATCGGACGTTGAAGCCGCCTGTCATCTTCTGATGACGATGGCCGTCAACTTGGACGTTCTTGCCGTTCTGGATGTGGGCATAGTAGCCACGTCGGCTGCCGCTGGAACTGCCCTTGGTACCGATGAAACGAAGGCCATCGACGCCAACCGCGTAGACAAAACGCTGGTTAGTGTTTGTGGCATCGGCATCATTAGCTGGATCAAAGGTGATGCCATCAAACGTGATGTTCTTTCGCGTGCCCACTGTCATGTTTTTGTCGGTTGAAAAGATTGGCTGGACATCGCCCGCTACAACGGCGGTACGGCTCACGCCATGCAACACAGCCTCATCGCCGCTGAAGGTGATGTTGTCGACTGTCAACGCGACTGCCCGATAGACGCTGGTCGTGGCGAAGTTGCCGAAGGTGAACGGTGATTCGGATACGGGAACCATCTTGTAGGTGCCGGCTGGCAATTTTACGCCGCCAAGCGCCAGATCGTGTGCTGCTTGGATGGCCGGTGCGTCGTCGTTGGCGTTGTCCTTGCGAGCGCCCTTTTGCGGTGGCGCCGGTGTATCGGCCAGCGCATACCCTGCCAGAGCCCCGCCGCTCAAGGTGATCACCAGATCCCCTGCCGAGGTCCCGTTCTTGCGATACACGGCGCCACTGCCTACCACCTGGTGGCTGTCGTAGAACGCGGTGCGGATGTAGGTCGGCGCGATCGGTGGGGAAAACGCCTGGGCGGCCGCGAGCGTGGCGAATTGCGGGTCAATTACCGTGGTCATGACTTCGGCCGCGACATTGGCCGCTGCCTGGGCCTGGTCGATGATGCCCTGAGTGGCGTCCCGAATATCGCCGACGATGTCATCGGACTGATAGAAGCTGAGGACTATGCTGCTGGTTCCAACGACCGGGTTCAGCGTCTGGAAGGCAAAGACGAAATCAGATGAAACCGCCCCCTCCTGGACATGCACAGTCGTCCCCTTCTGCATGGTGCGACCCGCTCGCGCATCGGCGGCGCGGTACCAGTAGCCTTGCGAGGCCGTATAGATGCCGTTCAGCCTGGCGTCAGCCTGATCCTTGACCAGCACCCGGTCGCCGGTCGCGGTCTGGATGCCGTCGACGACCTTGAGGCCCTGGATCCAGGCAACGCCGTCGATGACGATCGTTTCCAGGTTCGCGGTCGTCGCCAGGCGCACGGGTTCGCGCTCGCCGGTCAACAGGCGAACGGCGGCAGTTGCGGGTCGGGCCATTGGGCTTGCTCCATGAAAAAAGCCCCGCGAAAGCGAGGCTGTGAAAAAGGGTTCGATTTTGCCGCGTGGGCGCGTCCGGAGGTTAACCCCAGTCACATGGATGTGACCGGTAAAAAGTGGACTGTCACCGTAATTGCAAGCTCGCCAGCCGCCTCAGGACCGAGATGAAAATATCGCATCGCTCACCTATCGGGCTGAATAGATGGCCATGCACCTGCCCATCCAGCTTAAGGTGATATGCGCACTGGTGTTCCAGGTGGTAGGCCTTTTACTTTCGCAATGATTTGGCCCATGATGTGCCAATAGACATCAAGGTCCGACAACTCCAGATTCTCGATCGTCTCCTCGCCTCCAAGAAAAAGCGGTTTCTTACTGCCTATGCATTGAGCATACGCCGGCTGGGCGCCGCCGGCTTCCCGCCACATTGCGTACCCATCGGACGCCAATATGGCGTCCTCGTCTTCGATAAGTTCAATATCGTGGAAGGTTCGGACATTGCACGGTATCTGCAGAGCCTCGCCCGTGTCGGGTTCAAACATCACGACACCGGGCTCGCCTTGCTCCAACCGTCCGGTATCGACAGCAAACGCCGTGCCCTGCCAATCATAGCCAAAGCAGGTGATCCGCCCGGTGAACTCGGGAAAGCCCAGGCTGACCCTCGCGTTCCAGCGCGCCACGTCCTGTGCGCGGACAATCCTATACAAGCCTTGCTTGAACGATCCGCCTCCGAAACTCGTTAGCAACTCTTTCAATCCCGGCACCTTCGTATCAAGCGAAAGGTCGCCCGCATCGGTTGGCGCCCTGCTATCCACCGGGAAGTTTTGTTGGAATGTCTCGAACATCGCGATCTCCAATCGTTACCTTGTTGATTTTAGTTCCATATGGCAGAAGCTTGGTTTGCTGTCTTATCTGCGACCCAAGACTGGTGTTAACGCTGGGATCCAGTGGGCCCATGTTCTCCAGTATGTCTCCCCCTCCTAGCTGCAAATCAACTCTGTGATCAACATGGCTGCCTGCGGGCAAGTGGTTACCAGCAGCTATGAACTTTTTACGAGCTGATCTGAATAAACGCACAGCACGGCTAACCACAGTGTCGGCCTCGGTCAATATCTTAACTTTGAGGTCCGCCGCAGCGCGTTGCGCGGCATCCCACTTAGGCATGTAGTATAGATGTAAATCGTGGCCAACGGAGGCTTCGCTGACGCCGGCACCGGGAGCCTCGCCCTCCATCGCAAGCGGGTCTGGGACTGCCTCGCTAGCCAGAGGATTCGCAGTATCCGAACTTAGCGCAGTATCTGCAGCTTCTGGAGAAGCATTCGGCTCGGCAGAAACGGAGCCTCGTCCAAACCTCTGCGCCAGCTGGCTGAAGATGGTGCTAAGGCCTTCCGCGAGAACACCGCCTCCGGCACCCCACAATGCACCGGAAGTTGCCCCATTGCCGATGGGTTGGTCGTGACCGGCGGCTTCCAAGGCGCCGTACGCAGCGCCTTCGGTGGCCACGAGACCTGTGCGTGCGAGAAGGCCGGACAAGCCTTCCATGGCGACTGTGCCGAACCTGCCGGTGAGGGTGATGCCTGCGTTGCCGAGGCCGCCGCCACTCAGATACGCGCCCAGCACCTCTGCCGCTGTACCAGCGGAGCCAGCTCGATCTCGTGCGTCTTGTGTCCCGGCACGCGCAGCCGCGAGTTCGTCCTCGTAGCTGCTTCCCGAGATCAGGGAATTCATTGTGGCGGCGAATTTGTCCGCATATCCGAATGTCGCTCCGTCCGCCATCAGACGGACGGTGTCATTGAGCGCTACAAGCGGCTTCAGAGCCGTAGGCAGAGCGTCGAAAGCCGCCAGATTTCGGCTGACACGTTCCTCAGCGGATACAGGAACTGTGTTGTTCGCAATGCTCCGCGCAATCCGAGATTGGTTCTCGTCGCTCAGTTGCAGTGCCATGGCCGCCAGAACACCCGGATCAGACGTGCCCGTGAACAGATCACGCAGCACTGCATCTCGCTCGCGTTGCGGCACGCTCTCATCGTTCAACGTATCGACGAGTGACTTGACGACAGACGGCGGCAGCGGCTGGACTTGCTTGATTCCAAGCTGCAATTGCACCGCGACAGAGCGGACGATTGCCTTTTGGTAGGCAGCCGGATCATAGCTGTCCTCGCTCGATACCGCGTTCCAGTACGCGTCCGCTGTCGGATCGATCTTGCGCACAAAGTCGGCGGGAGCGGCGGCACGAGCCTGCAAAACCTGCTTGGCAGCGGCGGCCGTTACGTCAAACTCTGCCTGATCCTGCTCCGGACTGCCTGGCTTGGGTCTGGCCGCGAGCACTCTCGCCTCGATGGCATCTTTCGGCATCCGGACCATGTCGAATGCCTGGTGACCGACCTGGAACGTCCGTTCGAGATCCAGAGATTGTTTGTCGCCCTCCTCGACGCCATAGACCGCGGCAAGCTCTCCGTTGTCCGGTTTTTTTCCGGAGTAGTTGCCGGTGTACATGAGGGCGTCCGGTGCATTCTGGTGCGCGAGTTGGACATTGGTGCGGGCTTCAAAGAGTTGCGCCGTCATCACGACTTGGGCCTTGTGGCCAAGATCCTGAAGGTCTTCCGGAGACAGGTCGGAAATCCAAGGCCCGGCCGCCCAGGTTGCCTTGCTCTCGGGCTGTCCGGGATTCCCAGGGAGCGTCTCTGCGTCGGGCGCCAGCCTGTCTATTGGGGCGCTGGAGTTCTCGAATTTTCCGGTCGCGGCAACCGAACTGTTGACGGCTTTGACCGCCGAGCTTGCCGTTGTTGCCGTTCGCCCCGCCCCCAGCATCTCCGCCGCCCGCTTCGGGTCCTGGGCGATCATCGCCTGGACCAGCGCCTTGGCCGTGTTGCCGCGCCAAGTGGCCTCGGCTGTCTGCCGAAGGATCGGGTTGCCGATCTTGGCGATCAGATCAAAGCCGCTCTGCCGAATGGCCTCGAAGTTGGCGGTGTCGTTCGGGTCGCTTTGTGCAATGGAACTGGTGGAGATGTTGTCGACCTTGGTACACTCGGCCAGTTCATAGCCGTCGCGGCGCGTCTGTTGCCGTTGTGCCATGGGCCGCGCTCGCACAGCGCGCATCGCCTCCTTTTGCCCGGCGAAACTGGCGCGCTGGCTCCCGGGCATATCAGCCAGGGCATCGTCGAACAGCGTGTCGAAAAGGCCTCTTTCAAGCACCCGGCCGGTGCGCGGATCGACCTGGCCATACATCGTGTCGTGCATGCCGGCACCGTCGGCCGGCGCATTCGCCGCCACCTCGTCTTCCGCCTGTGCGATCCGGCCGTTGAAGCGGCGCCGCGCAAGCTCGGCGTCGAACGCCTCCTGCTGGTCTTTCATCTGCTGGTAGCGCTCGGCGACGGCTGAGAGTTTATCGCCCAGCCCTTGCATGGCGCCGCCGATCGGCGAGCCCTGCGGGTATTGCACCGCGTTGCCGGTATCGAGCCGGCGCTGCGCTATCTGGAGAGGGATGGTCGCCATTCAGCTTCTCCCCGCCCACGCAGCCCTGAGAGGCGAACGGCCGAAGATCACCGAGCGCGTCGGCACGGCGCCGGTTGCCATGTTTGAGACTGCCGCCTTCGTCGGGTCCTGGATTTTGGAGAGGCCGCCAACGAGCACGGTGCCAGCGTTGAAGATCGAGGCCGTCACCGCCTGCTTGCCGGAGAAGCGTGAGATAGCGGCTTGCGTATTGAGATTGTTCTGGCGCAGTTTCGAGCCGTACTGGATCGCGTCGAGATCAAGCTGGCCCTGCCTGGCATTGGCGGCCAGCACCTCGGTCGGCGAGCCCGATATGCCGACGCCCGACACGCCGGCCTGGGCGCGCGCCTGGCCTTGCAAGAGATCCTGCTTATTGCGCTCCTGGCTCTGGTCGAAGGCGGCACTTTGCGCGTCGGCCTGCGCCTGCTGCTCGTAGGCCCTGGCCTGGTAGTCGGCCATCCGCTTCGACTGCTGGCCTTCGACCAGCGCACCGCCGACCGAAAGGGCGGTGCCGATAAGGGCAAGTGTGCACATGGTTCAGCCTCGTTCGCCCAGGGGTTTGCTTGCTGTTGCGGGAATGAATTTGCTTTTGACGCTGTCGACCCGCGCGCCGAGCGGCGGGCGCGGGTCGAGCGCGCCGCCGGGGCTGAGGAAGGACAGCAAAAGCTTGTCGGCCTGCAGCACCGGCCGGCTGAGGCGGGCGGGTGGGGCGGCCCGCGGACCTACCATGGCGGCGCGGCGGATGGTGGTCAGGTTGACCTTGAGATCGGCAACGCCGGCGGCGTCGAACAGGCCATTGGCGGTGGCAATAGTGCGGGCCAGCGCGTCGGCCTCGAACAATTGCTGGCGCAGCTGCTCGACCAGCCGGCGGACGTCGCGCCAGCGTTCGCCCAGCGTTCCTGCCCTGGCCTTGATCTCGTCGCCAAGGGCGGCGATGTCGGCCCGGGCTTCGCTGGCGGCGGCATCGACGCGGCGCTTGCCGGCGGTGTCGATCGTCTTTTCCAGCAGGGCGATCTGGTCGTTGCAGTCGTCGAGGGCTGCACGCGCGGCGGCCAGGTCGCCATCGCCGAAGACCGCGCGGTCCTCGGTCTCAGCCAGTTCGCGTCTGCGGGCGAGCGCGTCAATGAGGTCGGCGTCTAGCAAGGCGATGGCGGCAGCGAATTCGGCAGCCGTCCGCGCCCTGCCGAGTTGCTCGGCATGGAGGGATGTCATGGGGGAGATTCCTTTTCGGAGAGCGGGATGACTTCGGAGAAGGCGCAGCGTCGAAACCGCCAATCTCCCCCCTCGTGGGGGAGATGCCCGGCAGGGTAGAGGGGGGCGCGAAGGATCGCGGCCTTGCCTGACTTGCCTTGGCCTGATGCTTAGAGTGCGTTCGGCAGAGGTGGCGCGAAGATGCCAAATTGATCTGTCGGCGGGACAGCGCCCCCCTCTGGCCTGCCGGCCATCTCCCCCACAAGGGGGGAGATTGGCAGCTTTATCTAAGGCTCGGCGTCAAACACCGGCGTAAATGCCCTGATCGTGCAAGGCGTCGGGTTGACGTGGCGGATTCTCACCCGGCCCTGCCCTTCCCAGCTGTCGTCGATCGGCACTTCGACATTGCCGGTGAACAGCGTTGCCCGCCCATCGGGCGCGACGATCGAGGGTATGCGCACCGGCTCCCAGCGGCCGCGCATGAAGGACTGCACCTGGAGCCCCGTGGTGTCGGTCTCGAGCAGCGACAGGATCACCTTCGCCACCTTCTTGCGACGGCCGATGATGGAGCCGTCGCGGCCGCCAACGTCGAGTTCCAGCGTGTCGGCGCCCGCCGCATAGGGCAGACCGAGCTGCCACTTGGCGGCGGTCGAGCCATCAGGCAATGTCACGGTGCCGCCGCCGCTGACAACGAGGCCGCGATAGACTTTTCCGTCGGCCAGCACATCGACGGACTGGCCGGCGAGATGGATGGCCCCGCCCACCGTGGTAACCGCAATGCCCGTGTAGCTCAGGCCGCAATCGACCTCGAAGGCCTCAGCAATGGCGCCATATTCGAACGGCGCCGTCTTGATCTCGATGTAGCGTCTGGTCACGCCGCCGATCGTGCGCTTGACCACCAGCCAGAGATCGTCATTGCCGTTCTGGCCGGGGGTCACCGCAGCGCTTTCGACGACCGCCCAGTTGGCCCCGCTGACGCTGCCGCCCAGGCGATGCCGGTGCATACCGCGCACGTCCTGGCTCGGCTGATGGGTATAGCCGCCAAGCTCACCATTCTCGAGCGGGAACCACAGCAACGGGTCGGGGTCGGTCTGGAAGGCCAGCTCGACCACGCCTTGTTTGGGAATATGCTCTGAGACCTGGCCGACATCGTCCGAAGCAAACCGGCTTTGCGCCGTCTGCGTCAGCTCGGCGATCGATTTGCGCGAGCGGGTGACATAGAGGAACGACTGGCCCGCATCGACCGGGCGGATGCGGGCGCAGCCGAAGGTGCGCGAGCGCCGGTTCTTGAACGAGGACGGCGTCAGCGCCTCGTCTATGCCCGAGCCCGAAAGCGCGCGGATGCCGCCGGATGTGCCGATCAAAAGCGCACCGTCACTGTCGGCGATCCAGACGATGTCGTTGGCCTGGCCGCCGCCGGCCTGGATGAACTCGAGCGCGTCGTCGTCCTTCTCGCCGAGAGCGAAATTGTCGAAATCGCCGGTGGCCGAGGCATAGACGGAGAATTTCCGGCTGAAGGTCAGCCGCTCTTCGTAGAGCGAGCCGCTCTCGACATACTTTCCCGGGACAAACGTGCCGAGCCGCCAGCGCGTAATCGGGTTCGCGTTCGGCAAGGCGTGGCCATACAGTCTGATCTTGACGACAGTCGTGCTCGTGCGGCTGGTGATCTTGGCCCAGCGCCAGATGCCATCGGCACCGAGAAGGCGAATGGTGCGACCAACATCCGACGGTTGAAAGCCGTTGTCGTCGTTTATGCCGACGATTGACGAGGCGGTAAGGTCGAACGGCGTCTGATCGAAAGCGGCGATATGCATAGCCAATTCAGCCGAGACGCTGGCGTTGGCATCGTCGCCACCGCCACCACTGAACACCAGCTGATGGTATTCGAACGCTGATTTGTTGGTGAAATCATAGAATCGGGTTTCGCCGTTTCCCCAGCCGAGTTCCCCAGTGCGCGTGTCCAGCGTCACCCAGTTGGCACCGTCGTTTGAGCCTTGCAATTCCCATGCGGTGAAGAAGTCATAATTGCCGGTCGCCGTCTTCGACGTGGTGATCCAATAAGCATCGACCACGCGCCGCGCACTGTCGGCGTTGCGATATCGGATGTAGCCGTCGCCACCACTTGCGACCTCGATATTCTGCGTCTTGTCGCGGTCGAACATCTGCCAGGCCGACGCGCCACCGCTGCCCGTGGATGCGGTGCCGGATGGAGCGGAATTGCTGGTCATTTGTGGTGTGAGATGCCCGGTATCGGATGGCGTCAGCGTCGTTGCTGTGTCATTGAGCGGATCGTAGGGACCGTCGAGAAATTCGAAATCTTCGAACGTCCAAATGGTGTGCGCGGTTCGCGTCAACACCTTGGGCTGGTAGTTCCGATGCGTGATCCACATCTGGTCGGCAGACTGGACATAGGCCAGTTCGAACAGATCCGCCTCGAGATAGGGCGAGGCGACCTCCACCGTGCCGACGCGCGCACCATAGGCGTAGACGCGGATGTAGCGGTCGCCGAATTCGAGCGCGTAGGCCTGATCGGCGGAGAATATGAATGGGATCAGCCGCGTCTTCTTGGCCGAGATCTTCACCTCGCCGGCAAAATAAGTGCCGCCGCGCTTGCGGATGCCGCCATGCGGCAGGGTGACGAAGTTCTCGCATTTCGACAGCGCCGCCCGATAGAAGTCGAGCGACGCGCGTGCGTGCAGCCGGGGCGAGATCTCGCCGCGGGTGAAGACGTCCTGGACGGGATAGAGCGTCGTCATCAGCGCGCAATCCTGTTGTCGCCGCGCTGGTTGGACCACGACGCGCTGTAGAGCCGGCCGCCGCGCTGGATGGCGTTGGCGGTCAGCGCCGCCTCCAGCGCCCGGTCATAGGCCGAGCGGGCAATGTCGATCATGCCCGACTTGTGCGTCAGCGGATGCGCGACCTTGATGGCAAGGGCCGCCATCAGCACCTCCGTGAACAGCGCATCCCAGTCGTTGGGGTCGGTGAGGTTGGCGATGTAGCGGATGGTCAGCGGGCCGGACTGGTCGCAGTAGATCAGGCCAGCCTCCTGCCGCCAGGAGATCGGCACGCCGTCCGGTTCGCCATTCTGCGTCGGCGGCAGCGGCCGCAGGCAATCGGCCGGCAGTTCATAGACGAAATTCAAGCCGCAATCGCCGCCGGTATCCGCACCCGCCACAGTGGCGCGCAGGATCGCGAATACCCAGGCACATTTGGTCAGTTCTGCTTCGCGCGCGAGGTCGAAATGCAGGTTGATGAGCCGCGCCGCCTTGACGTCCTGATCGAGACTGTCGATCGGCGCTTCGTCAAGCACGCCGAGCGCCATGTTGGCGATATCGAGCGGGGTGATGGCCATGGGTCAGCGCCTCGTCCATGCAGGTCGGGTCATGATTTTTCTCCGGACATGAAAAAAGCCGCTGCGAAGCGGCTGGGGAATTGGATGGCTATATTCAGAGATCGCACTCTACGACGCCCCCCTCTGCCCTGCCGGACATCTCCCCCACGGGTGGGGAGATCGGCAGTTCAGGCGCTGGCGCTCTTCCTGCGACATCGAAGATTGGCGAGGGCGCAGTAACACCCGATCTCCCCCTTGAGGGCAGGGCTATCGCATATGGATTCTTGCGAAGAAGACCCCCACCCTAACCCTCCCCACAAGGGGGGAGGGAACGCTGCCGCGTGCCTTTAATTCCTCTTTGGCGCCGAAAGACAGCGATTCGCCTAGGTCAGCACCAACGGAAGTCTCCCCCCCTTGTGGGGAGGGGTTAGGGGTGGGGGTCCGTGCCGCGCAGACATCTCAGGATTTCCATATGCAATAGCCCGGCCCTCATGGGGGAGATGTCGGCAGGACAGAGGGGGCGCGAAGGAATGCTGTCAGAACGAGAGGCGAAGGGCGAGCTCGTCGCCCCCGCCCCTCGCCTCGGCCTGATCAGGCCTCGGTCGTCTTCAGCGCAATAAACGTCATGTTCTTGACGCTCGACGCGGTGCGGTCCCAGTTCGCCGCCAGCGCCAGTTCGGCATCGGTGGCGAATTCGCCGGCCGACGAGGCGTCGAGGAAGCGGGTGCCGGGAACATGCGGGACGAAGTGACGACGCCCCACCATTTCCGTGACGCCGCCGCCATGGCCCTGACGCGGCTTGCGATCGAACTCCAGCGGGCCGCCTTCGGTGTTTACCGGCAGCTCGTTCCACAGGATCGCCTTGTCCTTGAACATGAAGGCGGTGTAGACGCCCCCGGCCTGCGGAATGTCGTCGTCGACGACGGCGCGCAGACCCATGTAGTAGGGGATCAGCGGCCCGCCCTGCTCGGAAGACGGCACGTAGTCGATGAGGTCGGCGAGCTTCAGTGCTTTCATCTGCCTGGAGTGCATCCAGATCGTCTTGAACTTGTCCGCGCGGTCGCCCATCAGATAGGCGGCCTCGATGATGTCGGTGTCGACGATGGAAGCGCCTGTTGTGCGCACCAGGTCGCCGCCGTCATTGGCGATGTTGTCGGCGACGACGCCTTTCAGGATGCCGAGCAGGGTCAGCTTGTTGGCGCGCTGCCAGTACTCGGTCTGCCGCTTGACGATCAGCTTCTGCGGATCGTCTCCAGCCAGGATCGAGGTCAGGTCCGGAACGCCCCACGCCTGGGCGCGGACATTGCGGGCGGCGACCTCGCGGCGCGAGCCGATCTTCTTCATCTCGATGGAATCGGCCGGATCGTCATTGACCGGTTCGGACGGGTCGTTGCCGAGATCCTTCCAGCCGGGCATATCGACGGAGCGGCCGCCCATCGACAGCTTTGACGAGATAGCCGGGTCGGAAAACAGGATTCCGGCTTGGTAGATTTCGAGGGACTGCACATGTTCCTCGAAAGCATATTGCGCATAGACGGACGGAACGATCGCGTCCGCGATACGGGTGTAGGCATCTGCCATTTTTCTCTTCCTTCAGGTTTGGTTTGGCGGTGAAGGTGTGTTGAGATTCAGGTCAGGCCGAGCCGAAAATGATGGCTTTCGAGAACCGGAGCGGAGCGGACATTTGGGTCCGTGAGCACCGGAAGCGCAGAAAGCCATCGTTTGCAGGCCGGCATCACCTGAATATCGACACAGCTTTAGAGGGGGTTGTTGGGCATCCAGAGGTCGGGGTTCTCCCCGGCCTCGCGAGCCAGCCGCCGGGCACGGGCGGGGTCGCTTTTGACGAGGGCTGAGATATCAGTCAGGTTGCGTTCGCCGGCGGCGTTGCGCTTGAACGGATTGGCTCCGCTCCGACCAGCACCGCCGTCGATCGTGTCTTCGCGGAACATTGCCTCGCCGATCGCCTGGAACGCCTTGGCGATCTGCGGATCGGTCAGCGCCCCGTTGGGCAGAAGGATGCCCTTCGCCTTGTAGGCGTCGACCAGGCCGAGCTTTTTCATCGCCCGGTTGGCGACCTCCAGCTTCTGGCGAAAGCCGTCGCTGTCGGTCGGCCCCCAATCCCTGACGAGATCGTCATGGGTGGCTTCGACCGAGCGGGCGAGCGCGATTTCCTGGCGCGCGGCCTGCTCGGCCATGTAGCCGACAAACCTGTCGTGATAGGCCTGCGCGGTCTTTGGCGAAGCACCGGCCTCGACCGCCCAGGCCTTGGACGCATTGGCGAGCTCGTCCGAATAGGCGAAATTGTCCGGCAGTCCTTCCGGCCTGATGTATTCGACCTTCTCGGATGAGGTGACCGGACGCATGGTCTCGGGCAGCCGGGCATGAAACCGGTCCCAGTCTTCCCGCGATGCGTCCGGGGCGGGAACGCGCAGGCTCTCACCCTGCCGCCGCTCCAGCTCCGCATAGGATGTGAAAACCCGATCGAGGCTTTCAGGCTTGGTCCAACCCTTGGTTTCAGCGAGCTTGCGGTTGCCTTCGGAAAGACCGTCAAACCAACTTTTGCCGGCCGTCGAGGAGGACCCATTGTCCCCGTTGGCCGGAGGCCATGCCGGGTTGCCCGCCGGCAGCGCAAGCGCCGCCACGGACCCGGCGTCTGCCAGATCTGTCATGTGTGAGATTCCTTTGTTGAGGTTAGAAAAGAGCCGACGGCAAAAGCTTGGTATCTCCCCCCTCGAGGGGGAGATGGCCGGCAGGCCAGAGGGGGTCGCCGCGCGTGGAGCGCCAACTTCATTCGTCGCCGGGAGTCGCGTCCGGTCGAACCGACCCCCTCTGTCGCCTTTGGCGACATCTCCCCCTCGAGGGGGGAGATTGGCGCCTAGGCGTTATCTCCCCAGTTTTCCCACAGCAGCGTGATCGTGCCGGTCACGGCAATCGTCCCGTCGGCATCGATGTCGGTGCCGGTGGCAAACGCCAGGTTGAGATAGAGATCGATCGGCGTCGTGGTGCCATCCAGCGTCACTGCGGCGGCGATGTCGGCGGTCGAGGCGGTGGAGAGCGCGGCACCCACACCGTCGAGCGTGCGGGCCGTCGAGGCCAGCACATTGACCATGGTTCCAGCCAACGTCGCGCTCGATGCCGCCGCTGAGCCGAGCGACCAGGTCAGCGCTGCATTGTCGTTGATCGTTGACGGACGGATGCCGAGCACTGCGAACTGCAGCCGCGCCGTGCCTCCCTTGATGCGCACCTTGCCGTCGGTGAAATCGAAGACCTTCTGGCCGGCATAAGCCAGCGCATCGGCGACCGGCACCTGCATGCCGGCGAAGGTGAAGACAGTGCGATACGATCCGCCCTGCCCTGTTGTGATTGCTTTCAGGCCGGGCCTGGGCGGGGCAAGACCGGCCTCGCGGGCGGCGGCGCGGGCAAGCGTCCGGGGAAGACCTCGGGTCATTGGCATTTCTCCATTTTTCGGTGAGGCGAGAAGAGGTGTGCGCTGCGCGCGGGGGAGGCCCCGGTTTGGCTCCGGCCGAGCCGCCACAGGCTGAATCATTTTGACAAGGAGCAACGCTAGCGCCTTGTTCGAAAGGAGTGTTTTCGGCCGCCGGTCCATCAACGCCCGAGAAACCATGTCTTATATCGTGAGGCTTCGTGCCCCCGTTCCGCCGCAATGCGACCGCACGGGACGAGCCATAGGGATTTCAGGCCTTCAAGGGAGACCACACATGAACTTTCACAAAGCCATCGCCGCCGTGCTGATGACCGCAGCACTGGCAGGCTGCGCGCAGACCGAGGGCCAGCAGCGGGCCGGAACCGGCGCGCTGATCGGCGGCGCCGGCGGCGCCCTCGTCGGCCAGGCCATCGGCGGCAACACCAAGAGCACGGTCATCGGCGCGGCCAGCGGCGCCCTGCTCGGCGCCGTCGTCGGCTCAGCCACCACCCCGCAGCGCCGCGGCGAGCAACTCTGCCGCTACCAGGACCGCTACGGCCGCATCTACACCGCGCCTTGCGACGACCGGTACTACAACGGCGATTATTGAGGCGATTGCTGCGGAACTGCCAATCTCCCCCCTCGTGGGGAAGATGTCCGGCAGGACAGAGGGGGGCGCCGTAGGGCACCAGCGTCGGCGAACAGCTACCGCTCCTCCGCCCTTGCCGCCTTCTCCAGCGCCACCAGCTGCATCTCGTCCAGCGTCAGAAACCCCATAATGTGCTGCACCACTTCGGCTCGCGCATTGCTGAGCGCGCTGTGCAGCTCGAAGCCATTGGGCGTTCTGGTGCGCGCCATCCACTCGCCATAGGACGGACGCCGATAATAGCCCGTCGTCGCAGCCAGATCGGCGAGCACCATCTCGCCGTCCTCGCCGGAGAACACACGGAGATATGCCTTGGCCAGCGCGTCCCGGGCCCTGGCAGGACTGCCTACCTGTCCGGAGTGAGCGAAGCGTTTCCGGCTCATGCGCCGTTGCCCGCCGGGCCGATGGGCTGCCCGCCTTGACCACTTTGCGCATCTTGGGCGCCGCCCAGCATGTCTTGCAACCCGTCGAGCAGGCCGCTGTCGCGCGCCTGCACCGCCGCCGGCACCGCATCCTTGGCGGCCTTGCCGGCGGTGGCGATCGCCGCCATGCCGGCCTGCGCCTGGCTGGCCTTGGCGCGGGCATCGCGAAGGCCGTCGACCTCCTCCTTGCGGCGGAAGATGCGCTGCGGGCTGCGGCCGGCGCTTTGCACGATCTTGATCGCCTCGTCGCTGTCGATGTTGTCCATCACGCCGGGGTCGAACTGCGCCATCTGCATGGCGGTCGTCACCACCTGGATGGTGTCGCGCGCCTCGGCCGAGCGGCGCAGCACGTCGAGCGGGCCGGTGAAGGTCGGCCGCACCGCCTTGCCGGCCAGGCTTTCCGGTGGCAGGAAGCGGCTGTCCTCGTCATAGAGGCCCTTGTCCTCCAGAATGCCGAGTTCGCGGTCGAGATTGGTGGCGAAGCCGGCCTGGATGATCGAGCCGGACGGCCCGAGCAGCGCGCCCTTTTCCTCTTGCCTGATCAGCGCTTCGGTCGCCGTCATCCGCGGGTTCTGCACCAGCGTCTGGAACAGGTTGACGAACATCATGTCGCGGATCTCGTCGGCGCGGCTCTGCGCGTAGTTGAAGGCATATGTCGGGTTCTGCCCGGTCGAGATCGGCGCGATCAGCGGTCTGCCATTGTCGTCGATGAGGCCGGGATAATTCTCGCCGGGGTTGAGCACCGGCACATAGTCGAGCCTGGCCTTCGAGGCGGTGGCCGGGTCGGTGATCTGCTGCAGGGCGCGAAGCCCCGAGCGGCGCACGGCGTTTTCCTCGCGCACCGTCGTCAGCGCCTCGATGGTCGGCGAGATGCCATAGGGGTCGCCCTCGTAGCGGCGCCAGTTGAAGGTCGACACCGGGAAGGTGCGAAAGCCGCTCTCCCGGACGATTTCCTCCTCGTCCTCGATGACGTGGTAGGAGGCGAAGGCCGTGTCGAGATATTGGTACTGGCCGCCCAGCCGATACATCTTGCGCTCGTCGCGCGGCTGGATGCACTGGATCAGCGAGATCTTCGTCTCGCATTTGGCCGGATCGTCGAGCAGAACCTTGATGCGCGCCGGCAGCTTTTCGTAGCCGAGCAGCTGTGCCGCCTGCCGCGCCGTGCGCTCATAGCGGCGATGGAAAATATCGACCTGACCCCAGCGATTGCGGCTGAGATACCCCTCGACCACCGGGATCGAGGCGTAGCGGATCAGTGTCGCGCCAAACCCCTCCTCGGCATAGAGATATGCCGGACCGTAGCGCACGACATTGCGCAGGCAGGCTTGGGTCGCCGGCACGAAATTCGAATTGGCGGAGTAGCGCAGCGCAAACAGGAAATCGCGCAAACCTTCCGCCCATTCCTTCTCCTCGTCGGTCTCCTCGTCGTTCATGGCGGCAGTCGACAGCCCATGCCATTTTTCCGACTGCGGAATGATCAGGCTTTCCAGCCCCGCGGCCAGCCGGTTGGCGGCCGAGTTGATGGTGTTGGCATAGACGCGCGCACCCCGCCGCTCCTGCCGCTCGGCCTGCGAATCCGGGCTGCCTGTGCGGCGGCCGCTCCAGATATCGGGCGCATCGGGGTCGCAGAACTCCGCCACCTGCTCCCACACAGCCTCATACTGGCTGCGCTCGCTCTCGAGCTCGGACTGGCGGGACAGGATATTGCGGGCGCGGGAATCGGTCATGGGTGTCTCACTTGTTGGTAGTGGCGTTCTCTTGGAAATGCCGAGGGACAGCACCCCCTCTGGCCTGCCGGCCATCTCCCCCGCAAGGGGGGAGATTGGCAGCTTTGCGGCCTCACTTTTCCTGCAACGTTCACAATTGGCGAAGGCCGTCGCAACATCCAATCTCCCCCCTTGCGGGGGAGATGTCCGGCAGGACAGAGGGGGGTGCCTCGCGCCAACCTCCCCTAAAAACTCCTGTCATCTTTTGCCCACTTGCCTGGGCTAGCTTTCTCTCATGGCGGGGTTTCGAGGAGGTCGATGTGACGACGACAAGCCTTGCCGGCACCCTGAAAAACCGCGGCAAACAGGTAGCGAAGCGGCTGCTTGGCTATGATTCCCGCAACTGGCTGCGTATCCGCCAGATCGAGGCGTTCAGCCTCTTTCTCGAAGCGGGCAACCGCAAAGCTTCCGACGTGATCGAGATCTCGCCCGGCTGGAACCGCACCTGGCGGGCGATGTGCCCCAACTACCGCTCGGTCGATTTCCCCGCCTTCGACATCTGCAAGGACCGCACCGACGAGCAATATTCCATCGTCATCGCAGACCAGGTGCTGGAACATGTGCGGCGGCCGCAGGCGGCGGTGCAGAACATCCACGCCATGACCCGGCCCGGCGGCTGGGCGATGGTGGCGACACCGTTCCTGTTTCGGGTGCACGCCAGGCCGCACGACTACAACAGATGGACGCCCGCCGGCCTCAAGCAGCTGATGGTCGATGGCGGCTTTCCCGAAGCCAACGTCAAGGTCCACGGCTGGGGCAACAAGGCTTGCGCCAGGGCTCACATCGGCGGCCCCGTCCGCGCCTACGGCCTGTGGCGGGACTTGAGCAATGACGAGGAATACCCGCTGATGGTCTGGGCCTTCGCGCGGCGAGCGTAATCTCCCCCCTCGAGGGGGAGATGTCGCCGAAGGCGACAGTGGGGGTCGCCTCGCGTGGAGCGCCGGCATTCTCTTTTTCAAGATAGAAGGTCGCGTCCCGTCGTACCGACCCCCTCTGGCCTGCCGGCCATCTCCCCCTCGAGGGGGGAGATCACCCCGCCTTCTCATCACCCCCGCCTTCTCATCACCCGCGCATGCCGTCTCCACACCCACCAATCCCACACGCGCTTCCTGAAACTGCGCTTCATCGCGTCATGGTCACATCCCCAGCAGCACGCGGCGCTGGCCGGTGAGGCTGCCGGGCGCGAGGTCGGTCTTGATGGTGCTCAGCGTGCCTTGGCGCTGTTCGAGCTCAGCCCGCAGTGCCGCCTCGCGCGCCTGCACGTCCTTGTCCTCGGCTGTCGGTGTCGGCGGCAGCGGCTTCAGTTCCGGTGGTTTTTGAAACAGACACATGGTTCCAGCCTTCTCTTGTCCAGTCATAGAGGAAAAAATCTTCACCGTTTTTGCCGTAGCCCGGCAGCAGGCAGCGTTGCGTTGCGCCCAGCCGGCCAAGCCAGCGCAGCGCCAGATCATTGGCGGCCAGCGCCCGCGCCTCGACCCGCCAGGCGCCGCGCGCAGATACCTGCGGCCCCAGCACGGCGTGAAAGAATTCCGTCATCCCGGGCACGCAGCGCCGCATCCGGCGCGTGCCCCAGCTCCAGGCGATCCACAGCCCGCCACGCTGTTCGGCAGCGCCAAACCCGGCCTCCGGATTGCCGTCGAGCTCGGCGACATGGGCAAACCCCTGCAACGCCGTCAGCGCCAGCAAAACCGGCGACCAGTGGTCAAGCTGGCAGTCGATCTCGGCCCGGTCTTCGGGGCGGAGGTTGGCGGCGATGTAGGACAGGTCGCGCAGTGTGGCGGGGATGATGCGGAGGGGCATGAACGGGCCGGGCGATGGGTTGTGGTTCCTGCTTTCGGGCGGAGTCTGGCGGCTTGTGCACTTGACCGTCCCCCTCGTCGGTGACCTAACTTCGGAACGCTGTCGGCTATCCAGGAGACGGACGAATGGACATTCGAGCGACACTGACGGAGCTATGCGAAGCCTTCAACGCGCACGATCTCGATCGCATCATGGCGTTCTTCGCCGACGACTGCGTCCTGGAGATGCCGAGGGGAGCCGAGCCCTGGGGAACTCGCTGCGAGGGCAGGCGCAACGTACGGGACGCGCTGGCGACACGCTTCGAAGGCTTGCCCGATGTCCACTACGGCAAGGCTCAGCACTTTGCGGACGAGGCCGCCGACACCGGCATGTCGAAATGGACCCTCACCGGCGCCACCCGCGAGGGCGTGAAAAAGGAAGTCCAAGGCTGCGACTTCTACACGTTTCGCAACGGCAAGGTGATCCGCAAGGATTCTTACTGGAAGATCGTGGAGTGATACGGCGTCATTTCGAATTGCGGTGGTGCGACCGATACCTCTTCATCCTATGGCGGAGCAAGGAGCGGAGCGACGCGGCGCAGACCCCTGGAGCTGCTTCGCAGCCCAAGGGATCCATGCCGCGACCTGAGAGCGCTGCTACGGCGCGGAGTTCTGACGTGCCGCGTTCCCCGGCGGCCGTCGCGGCATGGATTCTCGGGTCAAGCCCGAGAATGACGAAGTCGGGCATTTCGCCCCTCACCTGAAGCCCCAGCGGATCGCTCTGCCCGCCGACAGTTTGCGCCCGATAAAAGTGCACTGTCACCGTATTCGCAATTCCTTCGTTAGCCTTCAGCTGTCGCCAAATTGGTGCTGAGCTCGAAAGCGAGTCCCGACCCATCGGCGTAGGGGCGCAGCACGGGCGCACTTTCGCTCACGATGGCCTCCACGACGCGCTTGCGTTCCTGATCGCTCATTTCCCTGCCGACAGCACTCATGCCGACGAGCGCCATCGTGTTCAAGCTCAGGAGGGGTGCGCTGTCCTGGAAGCGTATTGTGCGCGATACAGTCGTTGACCGGACTTCGTGGAAGCCGGCGTCCCGGAGCAGCGCCTCAGCGGAGGCCGCGTCGCCAAAGCTGTGCCGCAGATCCTTGATGGCGCCCAGGTGACGCTCCGCCACGCGGCGCAGCGCCCGAAAGAACGGGATTTCGTCGTCGGATCGCCATGTGGCTACCGCCAGCCTGCCGCCCTTAGCCAGCGCCCGCCGCATCTGCGCTGCCGCCGCGGGCTTGTCGGGAAAGAACTGCAATCCCTGCTGGCAGACGACAACGTCGAACTGCTCTCCATCATGGAGAGGCAGGGCGCCGGCATTGCCTTCGCGCCAGTCGATGCCCGGCGCCACGGCGCGCGCAACGGCAAGCATATCCGAACTGACGTCGATGCCGACAACGTATCCGGCGTCACCGAGCCGCTCCCTTGCAACGCGGGCCACTATTCCTGTTCCGCAAGCGATGTCGAGGACACGATCGCCTGGAGACAACGCCACCTCTTCGAGAGTCATTTCGGCCCACGGCCGGAAGAGAGGGCCTGCGAGCCACCGCTCGTACATCTCCGGGAAACTTGCCTGGCTCATCGCGTGGTTGGGCATCATTGCCTCCAATGGATCGGCCCGAGATTGGCATATTTTGAGCCGACATGCCGCCCAGAAAGTCCCGCTCCGACGAAGTGTGGGGAGCCTTGCCCCTCACCGAAACGCCCCCAACGGATCACTCTGCCCCACCGGCCGTCGCACCGCCTTGAACTCCGCCGGATCAACCACCGCTTCGCGCAGCATCATCACGCCGTAGCGTGTCGCCGCCATCAGATCGTCGCGCAGCTTGACCACCTGGCCGTCTTTGCGATGATAAAGCCTGAACTCCTCGAACCAGTCGGCCAGCGTCGAAAACACCTTGAAGCGGCCGGACTGCATGCGGTCGAGCATTTCCATCAGCCCGGCTTCGACCGACACCGAACCGTCGGGGAATTGCGCGTGGCGGGTCAGCATGTTCAGCCCGTGCGCGGCATATTGCCGGGCGAGCGCAACGCCCGCTCCTTCCAGCGTCTCGCGGCGGCCGTCGCGCGGCCAGGCGAAGGGCAGCCATTCGCCCCACGGCTTCAGCGTCAGCGTCTGCATGGCCGGCGTCTGCTGCGAAGCGCGGGCAGCCTTGGTGACATAGACGACATCGGCCTCCGTATCCCAGGCGAGTTCGACCGCGGCCGAAGGATGGTCCCAGCCGAAATCCAGCGCGCCGAGCCTCGGCCAGTAGCGCGGCAGCCGGAACGGCTCGCAGGCGATCAGCGCCTCCGCCACCGGAAAGATGCGGCCGGAGCCCAGCACCGGAATGCCGCGTGCGCGGGCCTCGCGCTCATGCGCGGGATAGGCGGCAACGATCGCCGCGCGCTCGTCGGGGGAATAGTGCTCGGCTTCGTCGATGGTCATGAAGGTGACGTGACGGGACATTCTTTTGGTTCTCCAACTTACATCGTTCGAAGAGAATCTTTGCACCACCATCGCGAAATCATTGGAAAGCTTGGGTTCCTCATCCCCACAAGGGTGGGGGAGAGGAAGGGAGCCAAGGCCAGCGACCTCGCGCCCTTCCTCTCCCCCGCTTTGCTGGGGCGAGGAACCCAAGTCCTGAGATGTCACCCCTTCGCCATGCCCTCCACCTGCGTGGCCGACAAAA
>NZ_JAMYRC010000046.1:0-46581 GCF_040321205.1 Mesorhizobium sp. M0496
GCACCACGGCGGTGTCCAACCTCGGCATGTTCGGCATCAAGGATTTTGCCGCCGTCATCAACCCGCCGCATGCCACCATCCTGGCGGTCGGCGCCGGCGAGGAGCGGGCGGTGGTCAAGAATGGCGAGATCAAAATCGCCACCGTGATGTCGGTGACATTGTCGACCGACCATCGCGCCGTTGACGGCGCGCTTGGTGCCGAATTGCTGGTCGCCTTCAAGCGGCTGATCGAGAATCCGATGGGCATGCTGGTCTAACCTGGCCACCGTGCTGGTTCACTGGCTGTTCGTGCGCTTGCGGTTGAGGCGCGGTTTGATCAAGGCACAGGTGGGCGCATGAAAACGGTTCTTTGCTACGGCGACTCGCTGACCTGGGGCTACAATGCCGAAGGCGGCCGCCATGCGCTGGAAGACCGCTGGCCGAGCGTGCTGCGGGCCATACTCGGTGGTGGTGTCGAAGTCATTGCCGAAGGCCTCAATGGCCGCACCACGGCGTTCGACGACCATCTGGCTGGTGCCGATCGAAACGGTGCACGGGTGCTGCCGACGGTCCTGACGACACACGCGCCGATCGACCTGATCGTCTTCATGCTCGGCGCCAATGACATGAAGCCCTGGATCCACGGTAATCCGGTCGCGGCCAAGCAAGGCATCGAGCGGTTGATCGACATCGTGCGCGGTCACGACTACCCGTTCGACTGGCCGGCGCCGCAGATTCTGATCGTTTCGCCGCCCGCGGTCAGCCGCACCGACAATGCCGAATTCAAGGAAATGTTTGCCGGCGGCGACGACGCTTCGGCCCGGCTGGCGCCGCTCTATGCCGCTCTCGCCGATGAAGCCGGCTGCGGCTTTTTTGACGCCGGCACGGTGGCGCAAACCACCCCACTCGACGGTGTTCACCTCGACGCCGAAAACACGCGAAACATTGGCAAGGCGCTGACGCCGCTCGTGCGCGTCATGCTGGAACTGTGATTCAAGGAGAAAAACCGTGGCTGAGAACTATGACGTCATCATCATCGGCTCCGGCCCCGGCGGCTATGTCACGGCGGTGCGTTCCGCGCAGCTTGGCTTCAAGACGGCGATCGTCGAGCGCGAGCATCTCGGCGGCATCTGCCTCAACTGGGGCTGCATCCCGACCAAGGCGCTGCTGCGCTCGGCCGAGATCATGCATTATTCGGATCATCTGAAGGATTACGGACTGAAGCTAGACGGCAAGGTCAGCGTCGACACGTCGGCCGTGGTCGACCGTTCGCGGAAAGTCTCGCTGCGGCTCAATGGCGGCGTTGCCTTTCTGATGAAGAAGAACAAGGTCGACGTCATCTGGGGCGAGGCCAAGCTCTCCAAGGCTCCTTCCGGCGATAAATTGGGTGAGATCGTCGTGTCCAAGACAGCCAAGAAGCCGATGGAGCCGCAGCCGCCGGTGCCGAAAGGCGTCAAGGGCGAGGGCACCTATACCGCCAAGCACATCATCCTGGCGACAGGTGCGCGGCCGCGCGCGCTGCCCGGCATCGAGCCGGACGGCAAGCTGATCTGGACCTATTTCGAAGCCATGGTGCCGAAGGAGATGCCGAAGTCGCTGTTGGTGATGGGCTCGGGCGCCATCGGCATCGAATTCGCCTCCTTCTACCGCACCATGGGTGCCGATGTGACCGTTGTCGAATTGCTGCCGGCGGTGATGCCGGTCGAGGACGCCGAGGTCTCGAAATTCGCGCAAAAGCAGTTCGAGAAGCAAGGCATGAAGATCATCCTTGAAGCCAAGGTGACCAAGGTCGAGAAGGGTGCCAACTCGGTCACCGCGCATGTCGAGATTAAGGACGGCAAGGTCGAGAAGATCACCGCCGACCGCATGATCTCGGCCGTCGGCGTGCAGGGCAACATCGAGAATCTCGGGCTTGAAACGCTCGGCGTGAAGACTGAGCGCGGCTGCATCGTCGTCGACGGTTACGGCAAGACCAATGTGCCCGGCGTCTACGCCATCGGCGATGTCGCCGGCCCGCCTATGCTCGCCCACAAGGCCGAGCATGAGGGCGTGGTGTGCGTCGAAAAGATCGCCAATTTCCCCGGCGTGCATGCCACCGACAAGCTCAAGATTCCAGGCTGCACCTACTGCAATCCGCAGGTCGCCTCCGTCGGGCTGACGGAGGCGAAGGCCAAGGCAGAGGGCAAGGATATCCGGGTCGGGCGCTTCCAGTTCGCCGCCAATGGCAAGGCCATCGCGCTCGGTGAGGACCAGGGCTTCATCAAGACCATCTTCGACAAGAAGACCGGTCAGTTGCTAGGCGCGCACATGGTCGGCGCCGAAGTGACCGAACTGATCCAGGGCTTTGTCGTGGCGATGAACCTCGAAACGACCGAGGAAGAGCTGATGCACACCATCTTCCCACATCCGACGCTGTCGGAGATGATGAAGGAAAGCGTGCTCGACGCCTATGGCCGCGCGCTGAACGCGTGATAAATTAGACGTGCTGGAACCAATGGAACCCGGCGGCAAGGTACTTCGTTTGCGGATGCATTTTCACCCATCACATAAGGAGAAGGCATATGCACTTGAATGGCGTCGGCTGGATTGCAGCCATCATCATCGGCGGTCTGGCGGGCTGGTTCGCCGAGATGGTCATGAAGAGCAACACCGGCATCCTTATGAACATTGTTATGGGCATCGTCGGCGCGGTCGTGCTGAACGCCATCCTTCAGGCACTCAATTTCGGCCCGTTCGGCGTCGGCTGGACGGCCTATCTGATAACCGGCTTCATCGGCGCCTGCCTGCTGATCTGGGCAGGGCGTCTGGTGCGCCGTTAACATCGCTGAAGATCTGCTATGCGAAAAAGGCTGTTGCGGCATGCACCGTCGCGGCCTTTTTCTTTGCGCCGAAAAGTCTTAGATGACGTCATGACAGCGAACGCCTGACTGGCGGTCGCGAACGAACCAGGTTTCCCGATGGTCACTGTCCTCGATACGATCGCCAACGCACCCCGCTTGCGGCATCCGGAAAAGGCGCACAAGCCGGACCAGGACGTGCTGCGCAAGCCCGACTGGATCCGCGTCAAGGCGCCGATGTCGAAGGGCTACGCCGAAACGCGCGAGATCGTGAAGTCGAACAAGCTGGTGACGGTCTGCGAAGAGGCCGGCTGCCCCAACATTGGCGAGTGCTGGGAAAAGAAGCACGCCACCTTCATGATCATGGGCGAGATCTGCACACGCGCTTGCGCGTTCTGCAACGTCGCTACCGGAATTCCGACAGCACTTGATCCCGATGAGCCGGCCCGCGTCGCCCACGCCGTCAAGCAGATGGGCCTGACCCATGTCGTCATCACCTCGGTCGACCGCGACGATCTCGCCGATGGCGGTGCGCAGCATTTCGCCGAGGTCATCCGCGCCATCCGGGCCTCGACGCCTTCGACGACGATCGAAATCCTGACGCCCGACTTCCTGCGCAAGGATGGCGCGCTGGAGATCGTCGTGGCGGCCAAGCCCGACGTCTTCAACCACAATCTGGAGACAGTGCCGTCGAACTATCTGACAGTTCGTCCGGGTGCCCGCTATTTCCATTCGATCCGGCTGCTGCAGCGCGTCAAGGAACTCGACCCGTCGATCTTCACCAAGTCCGGCATTATGGTGGGTCTCGGCGAAGAGCGGAACGAAATCCTGCAGCTGATGGACGATCTGCGTTCGGCCAATGTCGACTTCATGACCATCGGCCAGTATCTGCAGCCGTCGAAGAAGCACCATCCGGTGATCCGCTTCGTCACGCCGGAGGAGTTCAAGTCCTTCGAGACGATCGGCCGGACCAAGGGTTTCCTGCTAGTGGCGTCGAGCCCGCTGACGCGCTCGTCGCATCACGCCGGCGACGATTTCGCCCGGCTGCGCGCGGCGCGGGAAGCGCTTCTCAAGAAATCAGCTTAACCAGCTGATTTCATGCCAAAATTCGAAGCCACACGTCGCGTATCCCACACTCCGCAACAGATGTTTGCGCTGGTTGCCGACATCGAGGCCTATCCGCAATTCCTGCCGCTTTGCGAGGCGCTGACAGTTCGCTCGCGCAAGGAGCGTGATGGGCGCACCGTGCTCCTCGCCGACATGAGCATCGGCTACAAGGCGATCCGCGAAACCTTCACCACGCAGGTGCTGCTGAAACCCGACGAGAACGCCATCGACGTGAAGTACATCGATGGCCCGTTCAAATATCTGAGCAATGTCTGGCGTTTCGAGCCCGACGGCACTGGCTGCGCCGTCCGCTTCTTCATCGACTACGAGTTCAAGAGCAGGATTCTCGGCGCGGTGATGGGAACCATGTTCGATCGGGCCTTCCGCATGTTCGCCGAGGCTTTCGAGAAACGCGCCGACGTTATCTATGGTGCAGCACCCTCGGCCTGACTCTATCCAAGCGCGCGCAGACCCAGCTCCAACGCGTGCCGGACCGTTTCACGGCGGATGAAATCGCGACCTTTGTCGGCAAACAGCCTGTGTTCGGCGGTCACGGTGTGGCCGTCGAGGGCGACGCCGAACCAGACCAGGCCGACAGGTTTTTCCACGGAGCCGCCGCCGGGCCCGGCAACGCCGGTGACCGCCAGGGTCAGGCCGGCGCGCGAACGGGCAAGCGCGCCTTTCGCCATTTCGATCGCCGTCTCGCGGGAAACCGCGCCATGCGCCTCGAGCGTGACGGCTAAAACACCGAGCATGTCCATCTTGGCTTCGTTGGAATAGGTGATGAAGCCGCGATCGACCACAGTGGAAGAACCGGCAATGTCGGTGAGCGCGGCGATGATCATGCCGCCGGTGCAGCTTTCCGCCGTTGCCAGCATGATGCCGCGCTTCTGGCAGGCTTGCAGCAGGGCATTTGCCAGATCGGTGTTGCTCATTCCGGCACCTCGCCGGGAAACACCACGCTGGCGGTGGCAATCGCGGCTATGCCTTCCTCGCGCCCGACAAAGCCGAGTTTTTCATTGGTTGTCGCCTTGATCGAGATGCGGTCCGGTGAAATTGCCAGCATCTGCGACAGGGCCGCGGTCATCGCCTCGCGATGCGGGCCGACGCGCGGCGCCTCGCAGATCAGCGTGATATCGGCATTGGCGATGCGGCCGCCGCGCTCGCGCACCAGTCTTGCCGCATGCTCGACGAATATCTTGGACGCAGCGCCTTTCCACTGTGGGTCGGACGGCGGAAAATGGGTGCCGATGTCGCCGGCGCCGCAAGTCGCCAACAGCGCGTCGGTCAAGGCGTGCAGGCCGACATCGGCGTCGGAATGGCCGGACAGTTTCTTGTCATGAGCAATGGCGACGCCGCACAGGGTGACATGGTCGCCGGGTTCGAAGGCATGGACGTCGTAGCCATTGCCGGTACGTATGTCGGGAAAGCGCACGCGTTCGCCGGAAAGCCGCTGGTCCGCCATCGCAATATCCCGTGCCCAGGTGAGTTTGACATTGTCGGGCGAGCCCGGAACGATCTTTACCGGAATATGCGCCCATTCGGCGATCGCGGCGTCGTCGGTGAAATCTGTTTTTCCCAGATGATGGGCTTTCTCGTGCGCGGCAAGGATGGGCCAGAACGGAAAGCCCTGTGGCGTTTGGGCCGCGTGAAGCCCGCTGCGGGAAACGGTTTCGCTAACCACGCCGGAGGCCGACTCACGCTTCAGCGTGTCGGCGACGGGCAAAGCGGGCAACGCTCCCTCGCGCTCGCCGATGGCGGCGATCGTGCGGTCGATTAGGTCCGCGTCGACGAACGGACGGACGGCGTCGTGGATCAGAACCTGGGCCGGCGCGTGGCCTCTCAATGCAAGCAGCCCGAGCCGGACGGACTCCTGCCTGGTTGCCCCACCAATGATAGCGGTGACACGCTCGGCGTCGGGGCCCGCCGCCTGCAGGAACAGCTCGTGGTCGTCGGCATGGATGGCGACAACGACCTCGCTGGTTCGCGGGTGAGCCAGAAAAATTTCCAGCGTGTGTGCGATGACGGCATAGCCGCCAATGTGTTGATATTGCTTCGGTCCATTGGCCTGCCCGGCGCGCGCGCCGCGGCCGGCCGCAACGATCACCACCGCGATCTTGCCATCCGCACTCGAAACGTGATTTTCACTTGCGTCAGTCATGCTCGGTTGGTCCTAGCGCACGATCCCGAAAAGTGTAATCGGTTTTCGGAAAGATCGTGCGCTAAGTATGAAATTCCAAAGCGTCCTTTGCGCGTCCCAAGGGACGCGCGGCGCTTTGGTCGCGGCCAAAGCCGAAGGCCAGCATTTTCCCAATTGCGCCTTAATGTGGCGTCATTCCGCGTTGCACATTGCCGCAGTTCTGGCTAGAGAATGTGCAACGAATGAACATGCTTGGTTTTTGTGCATGGTTAACTTGACCAAATCGCCTGACTTGACCAAATTGGCAGGGCCGCTTGATGTCGGCGGTGTGAGAATCCGCAATCGCGTGTTCCTCGCGCCGATGTCGGGGATTACAGACGAGCCGTTCCGGCAGCGCGCCCACGCGCATGGCGCGGGCCTGGTCGTGTCCGAAATGGTGGCCAGCGGCGAGCTTGCCAAGGGCAGGGCCGGTTTCAACCTGCGCATACGCCACTCCGGCCTGCCGGTCCATATGGTCCAGCTAGCCGGCCGCGAGGCGGTGCACATGGCCGAAGGCGCCAGGTTAGCCGCCGGCGAGGGCGCCGACATCATCGACATCAACATGGGTTGCCCGGCCAAGAAGGTCACTGGCGGTTATGCCGGCTCGGCATTGATGCTGGATCTCGACCATGCGCTGTCGCTGATCGACGCCGTTGTCGGCGCGGTCGATGTGCCGGTGACGGTCAAGATGCGGCTCGGCTGGGACGAAGGCGCGCTCAACGCGCCGATGCTGGCGCGCCGCGCCGAGCAGGCCGGCGTCAAAATGGTGACCGTGCACGGCCGCACGCGCTGCCAGTTCTATCAGGGCAAGGCCGACTGGCGCGCCATTGCCCGCGTCAAGGAAGCTGTGTCCATCCCGGTCGTCGCCAATGGCGATGTTTCTTCGCCAGAGGAAGCCGCTGCTATTCTCGACCAATCCGGCGCCGACGCCGTGATGGTTGGCCGTGTGCATTACGGCGCGCCTTGGGTCGCAGGCAGCATCGCGGCGGCCGCATTGGGCGAGGCTGTGCCAGGCATGCCCGAAAGTCGGCAAGCGTTGGCCGCTTACATCGTCTCTCACTATGAGGACATGCTGGCGCTCTACGGCGTCGAGAGCGGCCTGCGCCAGGCGCGCAAGCATCTTGGCTGGTACCTCGATCGTCACGCCGGCGATGTCGCTGACGACAGCCGGAAGGCCATATTGACGGCATTCGAGCCTGCGCGCGTCATTGCCTTGCTGCGCGATGTGTTTTCGCGCGACCCGCAACCCTTGAACCTGCGGAGTGCCGCATGAACGCCGTCGCTGGCCAGGGCGTTGAAATGGCGGATGCCGCCCAGATCGTGCTCAACACTATCCGTCGCCCGGTGATCATGATCAGCGAGGAAGGGTTCATCACCTTTGCCAACGCCGACGCGGAAGACTTTTTTCGCTCGAGCGCGACGATGCTGGCGCGCAACACGCTGTCCAAGCTCATTCCCTTCGGCAGCCCGCTGCTGACGCTGGTGGACCAGGTGCGCGAGCGTCGGGCTCCCGTCAACGAATACCGGGTCGACGTGTCGTCGCCGCGTCTCGGCATCGAGAAGGTCGTCGACCTCTACGTGGCACCGGTGCCGGAATATCCGGGCTCCGTCGTGGTGATGTTCCAGGAACGGTCGATGGCCGACAAGATCGACCGGCAGATGACGCATCGGGGTGCGGCACGCTCGGTCACCGGTCTGGCGGCGATGCTTGCCCATGAGATCAAGAACCCGCTCTCCGGCATCCGGGGCGCTGCCCAGTTGCTCGAACTGTCGGCTTCCGACGAGGATCGCGCGCTGACGCGGCTGATCACCGACGAGACCGACCGCATCGTCTCGCTGGTTGACCGCATGGAGGTGTTTTCCGACGAACGGCCGATCGATCGCTACCCCGTCAACATCCATGTCGTGCTCGACCATGTGAAGGCAATCGCCAAGAACGGTTTTGCCAAGAGAATCAAGATAATGGAGGATTATGATCCTTCACTGCCTCCGGTTTTTGCCAACCGCGATCAGCTCATTCAGGTGTTCCTGAACCTGGTCAAGAATGCCGCCGAGGCGATCGGCAGCGACCCGCAGGGCGAGATCGTGTTGTCGACCGCCTTCCGGCCGGGCATCCGCGTTTCCGTTCCGGGCACGCAGGATCGCGTCTCGCTGCCGCTGGAGTTCTGTGTGCGCGACAATGGCTCCGGCGTCTCGGAAGATATTTTGCCGATCCTGTTCGACCCGTTCATCACCACCAAGCCGAACGGCTCGGGGCTGGGGCTGGCGCTGGTCGCCAAGATCGTCGGCGAGCATGGCGGCATCATCGAATGCGAATCGACACCGCGCGGGACCACATTCCGCATCCTGATGCCGGCCTGGAAAGAGGCGCCATACGGCGCCGACGACGAAGGCGAAGGAGATCGCAAATGACCGTTCGCGGCAATATTCTCGTCGCCGACGACGATGCGGCGATCCGCACCGTCCTCAACCAGGCGCTGTCGCGCGTCGGCCACGAGGTGCGCGTCACCTCCAACGCTTCGACTTTGTGGCGCTGGGTGGCGGCGGGCGAGGGCGATCTGGTCATCACCGATGTGGTCATGCCCGATGAAAACGCCTTCGATATGCTGCCGCGCATCAAGAAGGCGCGGCCGGAACTGCCGGTTATCGTCATGAGCGCCCAGAACACCTTCATGACGGCGATCCGCGCATCCGAGACCGGCGCCTACGAATACCTGCCGAAGCCGTTCGACCTGACCGAACTTCTCAACATCGTCAACCGCGCGCTTTCCGAGCCGCGGCGGCCGAAGATCGATGCGCGGCCGGAAGAACAGCCCGATGCAATGCCGCTGGTCGGCCGCTCGGCCGCCATGCAGGACATCTACCGCATGCTGGCGCGCATGATGCAGACCGACCTGACGGTGATGATCTCGGGCGAATCCGGCACCGGCAAGGAACTGGTGGCGCGCGCGCTGCATGAATATGGCCGCCGTCGCGGCGGGCCGTTCGTTGCCATCAACATGGCGGCGATCCCGCGCGATCTGATCGAATCGGAACTGTTCGGCCACGAGAAGGGTGCCTTCACCGGCGCGCAGAACCGCTCCACCGGCCGCTTCGAGCAGGCCGAGGGCGGCACGCTGTTCCTTGACGAAATCGGCGACATGCCGATGGAGGCGCAGACGCGCCTGCTGCGCGTCCTGCAGCAGGGCGAATACACGACGGTCGGCGGACGCACGCCAATCAAGACCGACGTGCGCATCGTCGCCGCCACCAACAAGGATCTGCGCACGCTGATCAACCAGGGGCTTTTCCGTGAGGATCTTTTCTATCGCCTCAACGTCGTGCCGCTCCGGCTGCCGGCGCTGCGCGAGCGCTCCGAGGACGTGCCGGACCTCGTCCGCCACTTCTTCAAGCTCGGCGAGATGGAAGGCCTGCAGACCAAGCGCATCTCATCAGGCGGCATCGAACTGATGAAGCGCTATCCGTGGCCGGGCAATGTGCGCGAACTGGAAAACCTCGTTCGCAGGCTTGCTGCGCTCTATTCGCAAGACGAGATTTCCGCCGAGATCATCGAGGCGGAACTCAAGACCGGCGAACGTCCGGTGGTGCCGGGCGGCGGCAACCTCATTCCCGACGACCTGTCGATCGGCCAGGCGGCCGAGCATTTCCTGCAGCGCTATTTTGCATCCTTTGCCGGCGAATTGCCGCCCGCCGGCCTCTACCAGCGCATTCTGGCCGAGGTCGAATATCCGCTGGTCCTGGCCTCGATGACGGCAACCCGCGGCAACCAGATCAAGGCCGCGGAATTGCTGGGCTTGAACCGCAACACGCTGCGCAAGAAGATTCGCGAACTCGGCGTCAACGTCTACAAATCGTCGCGGCAGGGCTGAGCCTGATCTGAGCCCGGTTTTTTCAGGGGACCGGCTCGCGAAAGATTTCCGTCTCGGTCACACTTGTTGCATAATCGCCACAATGCGTTGCATACATCCGACGCAATCATGGCTCTAGACGGCGACATGGCTCCGCAGGCACCGACAACAAACCAACCGCTTTTCAGCGAACCCGGCGCGCGTGACGGGCGCCGGCTGCTGGCGCTGCCCGGCGTGGTCGCGGTCGTCGGCGCGCTGATGACGGCGGCGATCTCGTTCACCATCCTTGTCGGCGCCACGCCGATCACGCCGAACGAATCGACGACGCTGGCGCTGATTGCCCTCAACGCCGCTTTCGTCCTGTTCCTCATAGCGCTGGTCGGGCGTGAAGTGCACCGCATCCTGATGGCGCGCCGGCACGGCAAGGCCGCCTCGCGGCTGCATGTGCGCATCGTCGCCATGTTCGCTCTGGTTGCCGCCATTCCCGCCATCATGGTGGCCATCATCGCGTCGATCACGCTCGATATCGGTCTCGACCGCTGGTTCGAGATTCGCACCAAGACGATCGTCAATTCGTCGCTGTCGATTGCCGACGCCTATGTCCAGGAAAACGCCCGCAACCTGCAGGGCACGACGCTATCGATGGCCTACGATCTCGACGCGTCAAGGACGCTCTACGGTCTCGATCGTACTGGCTTTCTCGACCTGATGAACAAGGAAGCCGTGGGCCGATCGCTGGCGCATGCGGCGTTGATCAAGCCGGACGGCTCTTTTGTCATGAGCGCCAAGACCGACACGGATTTCGCCATGCCCGAGCCGCCGGAAGGCGCCGTAGCCAGCGCTTCCGACGGCAAGCCGGTGCTGATCGAGCCGAAAACGCGTAACATCATGGGCGCCATCGTCAAGCTGCGCGAGATAGAAGGCCTCTATCTCTACACCATTCGCCTCGTCGATCCCGAGGTGATCAAGGCGCGGCAGATCGTCAGGTCCAACACCGACGAATATCGCGGGCTGGAAGACAACCGCCGCACCTCGCAGGTGGCGTTCGCGCTGCCCTATCTGTCGCTGACGCTGATCATCATCCTGTCCGCGATCTGGACCGGCATCGCCGTCGCCGACCGTCTGGTGCGGCCCATTCGCCAGCTTATCGGCGCCGCTGACGAGGTGGCGACCGGCAATCTCGATGTCGCGGTTCCGGTCAGGCCATCGGATGGCGATGTCGCCTCCCTCGGCGACACATTCAACAAGATGCTTCTGGAGCTGAAATCACAGCGTAACGAGATCCTGTCCGCGAAGGACCTGATCGATGAGAGGCGCCGCTTCTCGGAGGCCGTGCTTGCTGGCGTCACCGCCGGCGTCATCGGCGTCGATCCCTACGGCATCGTTACCATCGTCAACCGCTCGGCCGAGGCGATGCTGGCCATTTCAGCCAACGCCGCCCTTGGGCAGAACCTCTCAGCCGTGCTGCCGCATGTCGGCCGCGTCTTCGAAATCGGCCGCAAGTCCGGCAAACCCGTCTACCGCGAGCAGGTCACCTTCTACCGTGCGGGCGCCGAGCGGACCTTCAATGTGCAGATCACCATCGAGGCCGGCGATGACGGCTCGGAGGAAAAGTCCTATGTCGTGACGGTCGACGACATCACCGATCTGGTGCAGGCGCAGCGCTCCTCCGCCTGGGCGGACGTGGCACGGCGTATCGCCCACGAGATCAAGAACCCGCTGACGCCGATCCAGCTCTCGGCCGAACGCATCAAGCGCCGCTACGGCAAGGTGATTACCGAGGACCGCGAGGTTTTCGATCAATGCACCGACACCATCATCCGTCAGGTTGAGGATATCGGCCGTATGGTCGACGAGTTCTCGGCTTTCGCGCGCATGCCCAAGCCCGAGATGAAGGCTATCGACCTGCGCGAATCGCTGCGCGAGGCTTCGTTCCTGGTCGAAGTCAGCCGCGCCGACATCACTTTCGAGCGGATATTCGGCACCGAACCGCTCAAGGGTACCTTCGACAGCCGGCTGATGGCGCAGGCTTTCGGCAATGTGATCAAGAACGCCGCCGAGGCAATCGACGGATTGGAACAGAAGGATGGTTCGCACGGCATAATCCGGATTCAAGCGGGGCGTCAGAATGGTGCGATTCGAATCGACGTCATCGATAATGGCAAAGGTCTGCCGCGCGAGAATCGCCAACGGCTGCTCGAGCCTTACATGACCACACGCGAGAAGGGCACCGGACTTGGCCTCGCTATCGTCAAGAAGATCGTAGAGGACCATGGCGGCAGGCTGGAACTACACGATGCTCCTGCGAACTTCCACGATGGGCGCGGCGCGATGATCAGCATCATCCTGCCGCCTGCGGCCGCAACGGCCCCGCGCGGCGAAAGCAGGGCGGAAAACGAAAGAGAAACTGAAAAGGTCGGTAATGGCGTCTGATATTCTCATCGTCGATGACGAGGAAGACATCCGTGAACTCGTTGCGGGCATACTGAGCGACGAAGGTCACGAAACCCGCACGGCATTCGATGCCGACAGCGCCCTGGCGGCGATCGCCGACCGGGCGCCGCGGCTGATTTTCCTCGACATCTGGCTGCAGGGCTCGCGCCTGGACGGGCTGGCGCTGCTCGACGAGATCAAGACGATGCACCCGACCTTGCCGGTGGTGATGATCTCCGGCCACGGCAACATCGAAACGGCGGTCTCCGCCATTCGTCGCGGCGCCTATGACTTCATCGAAAAGCCGTTCAAGGCCGACAGGCTGATCCTCATTGCCGAGCGTGCGCTGGAGACCTCGAAATTGCGGCGTGAGGTTTCCGACCTCAAGCTGCGCAGCGGCGAAACCTTCGATCTGATCGGCATGTCGTCGGCGATGAGCCAGCTGCGCCAGACCATCGAGCGCGTGGCGCCCACCAACAGCCGCGTGATGATCATCGGCCCGTCAGGCTCGGGCAAGGAGCTGGCCGCGCGCGCCATCCACACGCTGTCGGCGCGCAAGGGCGCACCTTTCGTGACGCTGAGCGCCGCCAACATCACGCCCGAGCGCATGGAGATCGAGCTGTTCGGCACCGAATCGAACGGCGTCGAGCGCAAGGTCGGCGCGCTGGAGGAGGCCCATCGCGGCATTCTCTACATCGACGAAGTGGCCGACATGCCGCGCGAGACGCAGAACAAGATCCTGCGCGTGCTGGTCGAGCAGCAGTTCGAGCGGGTAGGGGGCACCAAGCGGGTCAAGGTAGATGTCCGCATCATCTCCTCGACCTCGCAGAACCTCGAAGCGATGATCGCCGACGGCCGTTTCCGCGAGGATCTTTATCATCGCCTGGCGGTGGTTCCGGTCATGGTCCCGGGACTGGCCGAGCGGCGCGAGGACATTCCCTATCTCGTCGACAATTTCATGAAGCAGATCGCGCGTCAGGCCGGCATCAAGCCGCGCCGCATCGGCGATGACGCGTTGGCCGTGCTGCAGGCGCACAACTGGCCGGGCAACGTCCGCCAGCTGCGCAACAATGTTGAGCGCCTGATGATCCTGGCGCGCGGCGACAACGTCGATGCGCCAATCACCGCGGATCTGTTGCCGGCCGAGATCGGCGATGTCATGCCGCGCACGCCGAATCAATCCGACCAGCACATCATGGCGCTGCCGTTGCGCGAGGCGCGCGAACAATTCGAGAAGGACTACCTGATCGCCCAGATCAACCGGTTCGGTGGCAACATCTCGAAAACTGCCGAGTTCATCGGCATGGAGCGCTCCGCCTTGCACCGCAAGCTGAAGTCGCTGGGCGTCTGACGCGCGACGTCCAGCCATCCGCACTTGCGCCAAGCATTTGCCGGTTACGGCGGCGGCGGAATCGCATAAGAAAGCCCGAGAATTTCTGAGGGGTCGCCAATGCCGCGCATTGCCTATGTCAACGGGCGCTATGTCACGCACGCGGACGCTGCCGTGCATATCGAGGATCGCGGCTATCAGTTCGCCGACGGTGTCTATGAGGTCTGCGAGGTAGCACGTGGCTTCATTGTCGACATGCCGCGCCATCTGGCGCGGTTGAACCGCTCACTGACCGAATTGTCGATCGCATGGCCAGTCACCTCCCACGTGCTGCCGCTGATCCTGCGCGAGGTGGTCAACCGCAATCATGTCGCCAATGGCTTGGTCTATGTCCAGGTGACGCGCGGCGTTGCCAGCCGCGACTTTGTCTTCCCCTCCGCCGACACCAAGCCATCCTTGGTGGTCACCGCCAGGAAGGCCGATCCGGCCGCCGGAACAAAGCGCGCCGAGGCTGGCATCGCCGTCATCACCGTGCCCGAGAACCGCTGGGACAGGGTCGACATCAAGACAGTCGGGCTGCTGCCCAATGTATTGGCCAAGCAGAAGGCCAAGGAAGCCGGCGCGCAGGAAGCATGGTTCGTCGACACCGACGGCAACGTCAAGGAAGGCGGATCGTCCAACGCCTGGATCGTCACCAGGGACGGCGTCCTGGTCACCAGGCCGGCCGAACATGGCATCCTGCGCGGCATTACCCGCACGACCATGTTCGAAGTGGCCGCAAAGCTTGGCCTGAAGATCGAGGAGCGTGGTTTTTCCGTCGCCGAGGCCAAGGCGGCACGCGAGGCATTCATCAGCTCCGCAACGACAATCGCCATGCCGGTTGTGGCCATCGATGGCGATCCCGTCGCCAATGGGCACCCCGGCTCAGTAACACTTTCGTTGCGGCAAGCCTTTTTTGACATTGCGGAAAAAAGTCCAGCCTGATAACCGCACAGGTGGAATGAACATCAATATATCTCGTTCTGCTTGTCGTTACTGACGACAAGACGGTGTTTGCGAGCTTGACATGTGCCCGTTAATTTGGCGCATTGGCTTGCAAACCGAAGGGGATCGGCGAAAGACAAGAACAATGGCGGAACGATCGCAAAACCTTCAGGACCTGTTCCTGAATTCAGTTCGCAAGAGCAAGAACCCGCTCACCATCTTCCTCATCAACGGCGTCAAGCTGACCGGCGTGGTCACTTCGTTCGACAATTTCTGTGTCCTGCTGCGCCGTGATGGTCACTCCCAGCTCGTCTACAAGCACGCCATTTCCACGATCATGCCGAGCCAGCCGGTTCAAATGTTCGATGGCGAGGAAAGCCAGGGCGCCTGATTGGCACGTGAGAAAGACGCGGACGCTACCGTTCGCGGAAAACCAGCGCATCATCCCGGGACGGAAGCCAAGGGCCCGACCCGGGCCGTTGTCATTGTGCCCGTTCTTACCCGCCACCAGCGCAACGACGACGAGACGAACCGTCCACGGCTGATGCGTTCGGCTGATGCTCGTCATGATGAGGCCGTGGGTCTCGCCCGCGCCATCAACCTTGATCTGATCCATACCGCGGTGGTGACCGTCAATGATCCGCGCCCGGCGACGTTGCTCGGCAGCGGCAAGGTCGCGGAATTCGCAGAAATCATCAAAGAGGGACATGCGGAAGTGGTCGTCGTCGACCATCCGCTGACCCCGGTGCAGCAGCGCAATCTCGAGAAGGAGCTGGACGCCAAGGTGCTGGATCGCACCGGGCTGATCCTCGAGATATTCGGCGAGCGGGCGCGCACCAAGGAAGGCACGCTGCAGGTCGAGCTCGCCCATCTCAACTACCAGAAGGGCCGCCTCGTGCGCAGCTGGACCCACCTCGAGCGCCAGCGCGGCGGCGCCGGCTTCCTCGGCGGCCCTGGCGAAACGCAGATCGAATCCGACCGGCGGCAGTTGCAGGAAAAGATCATCAAGCTGAAACAAGAGCTGGAAACGGTGCGCCGCACCCGCGACCTGCACCGCGCCAAGCGCAAGAAGGTGCCGTTTCCGGTGGTGGCGATCGTCGGCTACACCAATGCCGGCAAGTCGACGCTGTTCAACCGGCTGACCGGAGCAGATGTGCTGGCGCAGGATATGCTGTTCGCCACCCTTGATCCGACGCTGCGCCGCGTGCGGCTGCCGCATGGCACGCCGATCATCCTTTCGGACACGGTCGGCTTCATCTCGGACCTGCCGACACACCTGATCGCGGCTTTTCGCGCCACGCTGGAAGAGGTGGTCGAGGCCGATCTCGTCATCCATCTGCGCGACATTTCTGATCCGGACACTGCGGCTCAGGCCGAGGATGTCGAGCGCATCCTCGCTGACCTCGGTGTCGACGCCGGTGACGCCAAGCGGGTCATCGAGGTCTGGAACAAGATCGACCGGCTCGACGAGGGCAACCGGAGCCGGCTGCTTGCCGACAGCGTCGATGCCAGCAAGGCGCCGCCGATTGCCGTATCGGCGGTGACCGGTGAGGGTGTCGATGCCCTGAAGGCGATCATCGAAACGCGGATGGCGGGCGAACTCGAAGACCTGACGGTGACGATCGAGCCGGCGCAATTCGGCCTTGTCGACTGGCTCTATCGCAATGGCGATGTTGTCTCGCGAAGCGACAATGATGACGGCAGCGCCACCATCTCGCTCAAGGCCACGCAAAGCGCCCGCGAAGAGATCGAAAGCAGATTGCGTCGGAAAAACAACGGGTAATGTAACTTACTTCGCGGTTTTTGCTTCCTGCCAGAGCGCTTCCATCTCGGCCAGACCAGCCTTGTCCAGCGTGTTGCCAGATTTTTCCAGGGCTTGCTCCACATAGTGGAAGCGCGACCGGAATTTTTCATTCGTGCCGCTCAGCGCCGCTTCGGAATCGACCTTCAAGTGCCGCCCGAGATTGACGACAGCAAACAGCATGTCGCCAAATTCATCCTTGATCGAGGCAGTCTCGCCCTTGGCCAGCGCTTCGCGCAATTCGCCGATCTCTTCCTCGATCTTGTCGAGGATGGGGGCTGCCTCGCTCCAGTCGAAGCCGACGCGGGCGGCCTTCTCCTGAAGTTTCAACGCCCGCGTCAGCGCGGGCAGGGCGACCGGTACGCTGTCCAGAAACCCCTTGCCATTGTCTTCCGGGTCGAGGCCGCGGGCGAGGCGGGCTTGTCGCTTCTCCGCTTTCTCCTCGGCCTTGATCTTTTCCCACATGCCCTTGGCCATGCCGGCGCTGCGGGCCTTTTCGTCGCCGAAGACATGCGGGTGGCGGCGGATCATCTTGGTGGTGATCGCCTGGACCACATCGCCGAAGGCGAATTCACCTGCCTCTTCAGCCATTTGCGCGTGGTAGACAACCTGCAGCAGGAGATCGCCGAGTTCATCGCGCAGATCGTCGAGGTCGCCGCGGGCGATGGCGTCCGCCACCTCGTAGGCCTCCTCGATCGTGTAGGGTGCGATGGTCGAGAAATCCTGTTCGATGTCCCAGGGACAACCGGTCTCTGGGGCTCGCAGCGCCGCCATGATCTCGATCAGGCGCGAAATGTCTTTCGATGGTGTCATCTAGAGCTATTCCAGGAAAAGTGTAAAACGGTTTCTGTCCGGAATTGCGTCAAAACAGTCTAACGGATGCTATCCCGCCGCCTGTCGCGCAGCCAACACCGTCAGCCGGCGCGGGAGCCTTGTCCACAGATGAGCCGCCTCAGTCGAGCACCGAAACGATCGCCTTGGCGAGTTCGTCCATGCCGTCCTCGGGCAGGCCGGCCACATTGATGCGGCTGTCGCCGACCATGTAAATGCCGTGCTCGGCACGCAGCCGCTCGACTTGCGCTTCCGTGAGGCCAAGGCGGGAGAACATGCCGCGATGGCTGGCCACGAAATCGAAACGATCGGAATTGGACTGACGCCGCAGCGCTTCGGCGAACTGGACCCGAAGCCTGAGCATGCGCAGGCGCATCTCTTCAAGCTCGGCCTCCCAGTCCGCACGCAAGGCGGCGTCTTCCAGCACGATGCGCACCGCGGCAGCACCATGGTCCGGCGGCATCGAATACATGGCGCGCGCCGCCGACAGCATCTGGCTCATCGCCACGTCCGCCTGCGCGCCATCCCTGGCCAGGACCATCGCCGCGCCGACGCGGTCGCGGTAGACAGCGAAATTCTTCGAGCAGCTCGAGGCGACGACCATTTCCGGAACTTTCGCCGCCAGCAGGCGCAAACCGAGGGCGTCGGCCTCAAGGCCATCGCCGAAGCCCTGATAGGCGATGTCGACAAACGGCAGCAGTTCGCGCTCGACGACCAGATCGGCAACGGCCGCCCACTGGGCAGCATCCAGATTGGCGCCGGTCGGGTTGTGACAGCAGCCGTGCAGCAGCACGACGTCGCCGCTCTTTGCCGTCCGCAACGTGACCAGCATGTCTTCGAAACGAACGGCGCCCGATGCGGCATCAAAATAGGGGTATTCGCGGATCTGCAGGCCGGCGGCACGCATCACCGGCATATGGTTCGGCCAGGTCGGGTCCGACAGCCAGATGGTCGCGTCCGAGCGTGTCCGCTTGAGCAGTTCCGCCACCAGCCGCAGCGCGCCGGAGCCGCCGGGCGCCTGTGCGGCGCGGATGCGCGTCATGTCGGCACCCGGACCGAAGGCGAGCTTGGCCATCACCGTGTTGAAGCCGGTATCGCCGGCAAGCCCGAGATAGGTCTTAGTGTCCTGACCCTGCAGCAGGCGCTTTTCGGCCTCGCGCACGGCGCGCATGACCGGCGTCTTGCCGTCGCGATCCTTGTAGACGCCGACACCGAGGTCGACCTTGTCGGGCCGCGGGTCGGCGCGATAAAGGCCGATCAGGGCCAGGATCTTGTCGGCGGGGGCGGGCTGCAGGGTTTCAAACATCGAACGGCTCCAATTGCGGCGGAGTGATACGCAAATCGGTCACTTTTCGCCAGCGCTTTTCCTGTCGTCTCAGTCCGCGCAAAGCTTTCTGGGGCAGCAGCGAACGATATCCTCCAGCGAACCCGGCGAAGAAAATTGGCAAGGCCGGGATTAAAATCCCCACATGCTCCGTAAACAGGACATGAAACCGTCGATGGCACGTTTTGACATCATAGGACAGCTCGGTTCGCTGCGCCGTTACGCGCGCTCGCTGACGCGCGACAGCACGGAGGCCGAGGATCTCGTGCACGATGCGCTGGTGCGTGCCTATGAACGGCGTGGCACCTTCCGCTCCGGTGGAAACCTGCGCGCCTGGCTGCTGTCGATCGTCCACAACACTTTCATCGACAAGATGCGGTCTCGCAGGTCCGAAGCGGTACGCCTCGAACAGGCCGGATACCTGGCCGACGACAGCACGCCGGCGCCGCAGGAACATTCGGTGCGCCTGGCTCAGGTGCGCGCAGCCTTTTTCAGCCTGCCGGAAGAACAGCGTTCAGCGCTGCATCTCGTCGCCATCGAAGGCCTGTCCTACCAGCAGGCCGCCGATGCCAGCGGTGTGCCGCTGGGAACGCTGATGTCGCGCATCGGCAGGGCGCGTGCCGCACTGCGCGAGATGGAAGCGGCTCCGGCGAAGGCGAAAAATCACCTCAGGATCGTTGGAGGCCCATCATGACAGCAACTGTCGATCCCGTGACCGATATCGATCTCGACGCCTATGTCGACGACCAGATCGACGTCACCCGCCGCATCGAGGTCGAGGCGTTTCTGTCCGCGAGGCCGGAGGCCGCGGCGCGCGTGATGTCGGATCTCCGAACCCGCGATGAACTGCGCGTGGCGCTTGCAGGCTCCAAGGGTATGGCGCGGCCCGCGACCGCCGATGCCGCGCGGCGGCTGGAGAGGGGGCTTGCTCGCGGCCGTATCTTCGGCGTGTTGCAGCGCGCGGCGGCGGTCGCCGCCTTCGTTGCCGCCGGCTGGCTGGCGAACGGCATCGTCGGACCGATGTCGGTGACCAAGGTCGTCGCCTCGCCGCAGCCGCCCGCCTATGTCGACGAGGCAGTGCGGGCCCACAGAACGACGCTGGTGCGCGAGAGCATGCCGTCGCAGCAGGAAGCGCCCAATTACAACGCCGGCGAGATCCGCGCCGCGACCGCCATCGTCATGCCGTCGCTGCCAGAGGACTGGAAAGTCCGTGACGTACAGATCTATCCGTCGCGCTTTGGGCCGAGCGTCGAGATGGCGGTCGAGACCCAAGACATGGGGCTGGTGTCGCTGTTTGCGATCCGACCGGGAACCTTCGACGTCGTCAAGCCGACCGTCGCACCCTCGGGTGACATCTCATCGGCCTATTTCCAGATCGGCGAGGTTGCCTACGCGGTGGTTGGACGAAGCGAGGTCCACGACCTCGACCGCGCAGCCGAGACGCTCGCCAAGACGCTTTATTGATCGATCCACAAAGGAGAATGCAAATGAACACGCCCAATCTGGGATACCGCACCCCCGCCGCCGCCCAAACCGGCGCCATCTTCGACGAGGGCCTGCGCCAGCACATGCTGCGCGTCTACAATTACATGGGCGTTGGCCTAGTGGTCACCGGCCTGGTCGCCTTCTTGATCTCGTCGACGCCGGCGCTCTACGTGCCGATCTTCTCCAGCCCGCTGAAATGGGTCGTGATGCTGGCGCCGCTCGCCTTCGTCCTGCTGTTCTCGTTCAAGATGCAGACCATGTCGGCGGCCAGCGCCCAGGCGATGTTCTGGGCGTTCTGCGCGGTCATGGGCTTGTCGCTCGCTTCCGTGTTCCTGGTCTTCACCGGAACCAGCATCGCGCGCACTTTTTTCATCGCCGCCACCATGTTCGGCGCCACCAGCCTCTACGGCTACACGACCAGGCGCGACCTGACCCAGTTCTCGTCGTTCCTGATCATGGGCCTGATCGGCGTGGTGATCGCCAGCATCGTCAACATCTTCCTCGGCTCGACGGCGCTCCAGTTCGCCATCTCGGTGATCGGCATCGCCGTGTTCATTGGCCTGACCGCCTGGGACACGCAGACGATCAAGGAACAGTATGCGGAGAATTTCGACGGCGAATCGCGCCAGAAGCTCGCCGTCTTCGGCGCCTTCTCGCTCTATCTGAACTTCATCAACATCTTCCAGCTGTTGCTGAATTTCACCGGCGAACGCGAATAACGCCTTCCTGCCTTCCTGCCGGCCTGCTCGATCAATCAGATCGGGCAGGCCCAGGCCTCGTGCTGATCATCTTGCCATCGGAGGCCAGCGAATAATTCCAACCCGAGCGTTCTGTTGCTCAAAAGTGGACCAGTAAAATATCGCGATGTCATTCAGACCCTTGCTTGGTCACGGACGGATTCGGAGCCGGGAGGAGAAGTCGGAAACCCTGCAAACGGCAGCCTGGGTCGACTCTTCGGTCGTTTTCGACAATCGGCGCTGGGTGTGCCGGGACGCTGAACTCCGCTGGACAGCTCCCCACCATCTGGTCGTACTGACCGAGGAAGGCGGGACGTCGCATACATCGATCCGCTCCGGGGAAAAGTCCGTCTACGACGGGATGGATCGTCCGGGAGACCTCACCTTCGTCCCCGCCGGTGCGGAGCGGCTTGGGACCTACCGGGACGTCAATCTTTCCTATTCGGCCCTGTGGATCGATCCCGAATTTCCAGGTAGCGAAAGCCTGGCGGATACGCCGATCCTGGTGAACAGGAGCGACAACGTCATCGCAACGCTTTTGAGTTCGCTCCGGGTCGAGATGGCGCTCGGCCACAAGCCGGACACTGGCTATGTCGAGCATCTGGCTGCGCTCGTCAGCTTGCGCGTGGCGATGCTGGCCGGCAAGCAACTCCCGGCCCCGCGTTACGGCCGTCTCAGCCGCCGCACGTTTGCCCGCATCCGGGAATACATCGAGGCACGCATCAACTCCGATATTTCGCTGCGCGAGCTGGCGGCTGTCGCAGAGATGGGAGTCGACACGTTTGCGCGCCGCTTCAAGGCGACGACCGGTCTCGCACCCTACGCTTATGTGATCGAGGAACGGGTCCGGCAGGCGGAAGTCGTGCTGCGTGAAACCGGGGTGTCCATCGGCACCATTGCCTTTCGCTTCGGCTTTTCGAGCCAGAGCCACTTCACCGCGACGTTCCGACGCCTCAGAGGCATGACTCCTCGGGCCTACCGGGTGCAGTTTTCTCCGGAATCCTGATAGTGCCGCCGATTTCCTGAAAGAAAAGCCGAGCCTGCCGGACCACGTCCATAAGCGTCAATGAGCGCACCCGACGCGCCCGCTGTCGGGCCGGGGTCGCTGTCGAGCCCTTATCACCGCGCCCGGGAGATCACGCATGGCTGAGACGGACAACAGGAACGGACCGACGCGTCGAGCGGTGCTGGAGGGAGGGGCCGCGACCGGTCTGCTGCTGGCAACCGGGCTACCGGTTGAAGCCCAGCAAATGGAGCCCGCCGTCGCAGCCGCGTCCGCCACGCCGGGACCAACGATGCCGGTGTCGCTGCGCATCAATGCCAGGGACTTTGCCGTCGAGCTCGATCCGCGGACAACGCTGCTCGACACGTTCCGCAATCATCTCGGCCTTACCGGTTCGAAAAAAGGCTGTGATCACGGCCAGTGCGGCGCCTGCACCGTCCTCGTCAACGGGCGTCGGATCAATTCTTGCCTGACGCTCGCTGTCATGCATGAGGGCGACGAGATCACCACAGTCGAAGGGCTCGCCGACGGCGACCGGCTTCATCCCGTTCAGGCCGCCTTCATCGCCCGCGATGGCTTTCAGTGCGGATATTGCACGCCCGGCCAGATTTGCTCCGCGGTTGGCATGCTGGGCGAGGCCAGGGAGGGTTGGCCGAGCCATGTCAGCGACGAAGTGGCGGCAGCGTCGGTCGCGCTCAACGATGCCGAGATCCGCGAACGGATGAGCGGCAATATCTGCCGCTGCGCTGCCTATCCGAACATCGTCGCCGCCATCCGCGACGCGGCAGGGGAGGCGTGAGCGATGCGGGCTTTCACTTATGAGCGCGCCGGGAAGGCGGAAGAGGCGGCCGCCGCGGTTGCCAATCGGCCGGACGCCAAATTCATCAGCGGTGGCACCAATCTCCTCGACCTGATGAAGCTCGATATCGAGCGGCCGGCGCATCTCGTCGACGTCAGCCGCCTGCCGCTCGACCGGATCGAGGAAACGGAGGAGGGCGGCCTGCGGATCGGCGCGCAGGTCCGCAATAGCGATCTTGCCGCCGAGCCGCGGGTGAGGTCGCAATACCCGATGCTCTCGCAAGCGCTGCTGGCGGGAGCTTCCGGCCAGATCCGCAACAAGGCCTCGACCGCCGGCAATCTCCTGCAACGCACGCGCTGCTTCTATTTCTACGACCGTAACATGCCGTGCAACAAACGCGAGCCGGGTTCCGGTTGTGCCGCGCTGCAAGGCTTCAACCGGGTGCATGCGGTCCTCGGTGCAAGCGAAGCCTGCATTGCGGTTCATCCCTCCGACATGGCGGTTGCCATGGCCGGGCTCGACGCCAGGATCGAGACCTTGTCGCCAGGCGGCGAAGCTCGCACCATTCCGATCGGCGATCTCCATCGCCTGCCCGGGACAACGCCCGACGTGGAGACGGAGCTCGGCCTTGGTGAGATGATCACCGCGGTCACCTTGCCGGCTCCTCCGCCCGGTCGGCAGCTCTATCGCAAGGTGCGCGACCGCGCCTCCTATGCCTTCGCACTAGTGTCAGTGGCGGCGATCGTCGAGAAAAGTGGCGACCGCATACGCAGCGCCCGCATCGCCATGGGCGGCGTCGCGGCCAAGCCCTGGCGCGCGACCGCGGCTGAGCAAACGCTCGCCGGCTCGGTGGCGTCCGATGACGCTTTTACCGAAGCCGCCGAAGCCGCGCTGGCCGAGGCGGTCGGGCATGGCGACAATGATTTCAAGATCCCGCTGGCCAAACGGACGGTGCGGCACACTCTCGCCGCCGCCGCCGACTAAACATTCCAGGTGAGCCCATGCACAAGACCATAACGCCTCACGGACAGTCTGCCGATTCGACCGGCTTTGCCTCCCGTTCAGGGATGAAATCTTCCCCACATGTCGGATTCATCGGTCGTCCGGTCGACCGCATCGACGGGCCGCTCAAGGTGACAGGCCGCGCGACTTACGCCTATGAGCATGCAGTCGACGGCGTCGCTTATGGATATATTCTCGGCGCCGCCATCGCCAAGGGCCGCATCGCAGAGATCGATATCTCGGACGCTGAAAAGGCACCGGGCGTAGTCGGCGTCATGACGCACCGGAATGCTCCGCCACAGCCGGATTTTGGCCCGGCGGTGACGCCGACCGTGCCGGAGGTTTTCACGCGCGCCCGCCCGGCGCTCAGCAGTGACCGCGTACGTTACTATGACGAGCCGGTGGCGATGGTCGTCGCGGAGACATTCGAGGCGGCGCGTGCCGCTGCGGGGCTCATCAGGGTGCGCTACGAAGAGGAGACGGGTACCTACGATCTCCAAGCGCATCTCAGCGATGCCTATGCACCCAGGCGGACAAATGCCGGCCTGGAGACGGACAGCGTTCTCGGCGACTTCGAGAGCGCTTTCGCGCAAGCTCCGGTCAAGGTCGATGCCACTTATCGGACGCCATTCGAGCACCACAACCCTATGGAACCGCATGCGACGATCGCCGTCTGGTCAGGCGACGATTTGACGATCCATACATCGGCGCAAACGCTTGCGAATTATCGGGCAGGCGTTGCCAGCACGCTCGGCATGCCGCCGGAGCGCGTGCGCATCGTCAGCCCCTTCGTCGGCGGAGGCTTCGGTTCCAAGTTGATTATCCATGCCGACACGGTGCTGGCAGCGCTAGCGGCGCGGGTCTTGCAGCGCCCGGTAAAGATCGCGCTTACGCGCCAGCAGATGTTCGCCAACACCGGTCATCGCGCCGAGATGATCCATCAGCTGCGTTTCGGTGCGGATAGCGACGGACGGCTCACCGGGATCTCGCATGACGTCTGGTCGGCGACGTCGAGCTTCGAAGAGTATTGCGAGCAGACGGCGGCCTTTGCCCGCTCGCTCTACGCGGCGCCGAACCGCCTCACCCGCCATCGCTTGGTTCGACTCGATATCAATCGCGGCGAATGGATGCGCTCGCCCGGAGAAGCGCCGGGTATGCTGGCCTTCGAATGCGCCATGGACGAACTTGCCGAGCGTCTTGGGCTGGATCCGATCGAACTCAGGATCCGCAACGAGCCGACACAGGATCCGGAGCGCGGTGTGCCGTTTTCGACCCGCAACCTCGTGGCCTGCATGGAGGAGGGTGCGCGTCGTTTCGGTTGGCAGGGGCGGGATCCGGTGCCCGGCCGTACCCGGGAGGGCCGCAAGCTCATCGGCCACGGCATGGCGGCGGCGATCCGTCCGAACTATATCGGCGCAACGACGGCGCGGGTCGCGATCGACCGGGACGGCCAGGTCACGGCACGGCTCGACATGACAGATATCGGCACCGGCACCTATACGATCTTGACTCAGATCGTCGCGCAAAACCTTGGCTTGCCGCTCTCATCTGTCAAGGTGGAGCTTGGCGACAGCCTTTTCCCGCGCACTGCCGGCTCCGGCGGCTCCTGGGGGGCGACGAGTTCGGGTTCCGCGCTGCATCAGGCGTGCAGCATCCTCAAGCAGCGGATCCTGGAAGTGGCACGGTCGAGCGAAGCTTCGCCGTTCCGTGGCGTCAATGTCAGCGAGGCGAACTTCGCCCACGGCGAAGTCAGGATCGGCGAGCGTTCGGCAAGGCTGAGCGATCTCATTCGCGGCATTGCCCCCGACGGGTTCGAGGCCGAAGGCTCTGTTGCCGCCGCCAATGCCACCGAAACTTACAAGGCCTATTCCCAGCACTCACACGGCGCGCATTTCGCCAAGGTCGCGGTCGATTGCGATACCGGCGAGATCCGGATGCGTCGCTTTCTGGCTGTGATTGGCGCCGGCCGCATCCTCAATCCGAAGACCGCGCGCTCGCAAATCATCGGCGGCATGAGCTGGGGCATCGGCGCGGCGCTGATGGAGGAGACGGTGCTCGATCGGCGCCACGGCCACTTCGTCAACCACGACCTTGCCGAGTATCACGTCCCGGTCAATGCCGACATCGGCGCGATGGAGGTCGTCTTCCTCGAGGAACACGATGACAAGGCCAATCCACTCGGCGCCAAGGGATTAGGGGAACTTGGCGTCTGCGGTGCGGGGGCTGCTGTCGCCAACGCCGTCTACAACGCCACCGGCGTTAGGGTGCGTGAATTTCCGATCACCCTTGACAAGGTGCTGCCCGGCTTGCCCTTGACCGCCATCTGATTAGGCAAGCACCAGGACGAAGGCGCGCTCGCCCTTGAGTCCGCGAAGGCTTTTGCTAACCTGGCTATCCCGCCAGCAAACCGCGAGGACATATGGAACAGGACAGCCAGACGCTTCACGGCGACGGCATCTCGGCGACTGTCGTCGGGCAGGGCGCCGAACTGGTCTCTCTGCGCGATGCCGACGGCACAGAGTTTCTATGGCAGGCCGGCCCGGAATGGCGGCGTCACTCGCCGGTGCTGTTCCCGATCGTCGGGCGGCTCAAGGGCGACCAGTTGCGCCATCGCGGCCGAACCTATCCGATGACGCAGCATGGGTTCGCGCGCGACAAGCCGTTTGCCTGGGCGCAGAGGGGACCAGGATCCTGCACATTGGTCCTCACCGACGACGCGGATACCCGTGCGCATTACCCCTTCGCCTTTCGCCTGGCGGTGACCTACGCGCTGGACCGCAAGCAACTCAGTGTGAGCTTCGACGTCACCAACACCGGCGACGAGCAGCTACCGGCATCGATCGGGGCGCACCCGGCGTTCAATTGGCCATTGCTGCCGGATCTGGCCAAGACGGATTATCGGCTGATCTTTGCCGATGACGAGCCTGCGCCGATCCGCCGCCTGAAGGACGGTTTGCTGTTGCCGACACCGCAGCCGACGCCTGTCGAGGGCAATATCCTGGCGCTCTCCGAGCGGCTATTCGACGAGGACGCAGTCATTCTCGATCAACCCGCCAGCACCAGCGTGCGTTATGCCGCCCAGCGTGGTCCGGCGATCGAGATATCCTGGCAGGGATTTCAGGAGTTGGGCGTCTGGTCAAAGCCGGGCGGCGCGCCGTTCCTGTGCATCGAACCCTGGCACGGCATCGCAAGCCCGGTGGACTTCGACGGCGATTTTGTCGACAAGCCGGGCCTGATGCTGATCGCGCCCGGTGTGAAGCGCATGCCCAGCTATCAGATACGGCTGCTGTGACGTCCCTGATCGATAGATCCGGCCCTACCGGCGGTGACCAATGAAGCTGTACTTCAGCCGCAATCCCAATCCTCGACTGGCGGTCGCGGTGGCACGCCATCTCGATGCGAAAGTCGAATTCGAGTTCGCCTCGCCGTTCGCTCCGGGGCAGGTGGAGAAATATCGCCCGCTAAATCCCAATCTCTCACTGCCCATACTCGTGGAAGAAGAGGGAAAAAGCCTCTGGGAAGCAGACGCCATAGCCTGCCGGCTTTCGCGCGGCACACATTCTGATTTCTGGCGCACCGGCGATGACGAACCCGAGATGATCCGGTGGCTCAGCTGGGGCAAGGAGCACTTCGCATTCGCTTGCGACACGGTGCATTTCGAACGTGGCACCAAGCAGCGGTATGGCATAGGCCCGATTGATCAGCAGCGGGTGGAGGAGGGGCTTGAACATTTCCACACGGCCGCCGCAATAATCGAGGCCGTGCTTGCCGAGCGGCGATGGCTGGTCGGAAATTCGGTTTCCTATGCCGACTTTCGAATGGCGACTTTTCTGCCGTTCAACGACGTCGCCAGATTGCCGCTCCACGACTATCCGTCCGTCAGCCGCTGGTATCGTCGCCTGGAAGAGATCGACGGCTGGCGCGATCCTTTCAAAGGACTGGATGCGCCCGAATTGCCGCCGGTCCCGCGAATGGTGGCAAATTAGCGCCCAGGGCGTCGGGCGCTGGACATGCGTGCAGAGGCGAGGGGATCGGATGAAAATCTATGTTCTGAGCGTGGTGGAGGGACAGGAATGGGTTCTTCCGCGACAGGCAGACGACTACGAGCTATTCGCAGCCCTTGGTGGCCGAAGGCAGACAGGATGGCATTCGCCCCGGATGGAATTTCTGCGCGAACTCGATGACGGATCCCCCCGGCAACATTCAGATTTTCCCTGGCTTGGTGAGGAGGTGCTCATCCTACGGGCGAAGGCGTTGGAGTTGCTGCGGTCAACCCTCGAGCCGTATGGCGAGTTCCTGTCGCTTCGTTCCGACGAGCCCATATCGCTCTTCAACGTCACCACTGTCGCCGATGCGCTGGACGAAGAACGCTCAAAGATCGTTCGCTTTGACGATGGCGGCATAATGATGATCGAAAGCACCGTTCTTCGACCGGGCGCCATCGGCGACGCCGAGATATTCAAGCTGCCGGAGCGTGCCGATGGTGTGCGAGTATCCAGTATCTATCTGCAGGAGACGATCGTGCGCCGGATCGGGGAACTGGGGCTCAAAGGCATTGCTTTCAACATGGTCTGGAGCGACGAGCCGGTCGGTCGAGACAGGGTCGAATACCCCGGCACGGAAAGGCGCGCGCCGGCTTCATCCGCAAGTTCGCTCAGACGCATTCTGGCCGCTCTGCTGCGAAAAGCAGGGTTTTGATATCAAACCTGCCGCACGATGGTGCCGATCACATTGACAAGAAGGCGCGCGGCGGTCAGGGCCGACAGGCCGTCGATGTCGGCGGGAGGATAGAGTTCGACCAGGTCGAATCCTGCGATCCTGGCCCGCCTGCCGCACCCGGCGATCAGGTCGATCACCTGCGTGTAGGTGAGGCCGCCGGGCGTGCGGGCCGCCACGCCCGGCATGATGCCGGGATCGAGGCTGTCGCAATCGAGGGTGACGACGACCCGTGCGCCTTCCGGAATATGCCGGAGTGCGGCTTCGACACCCTGGGCGTGGATCTGGCGGGCGGTCACGAAGCGGCTGCCATAGCGCCGTGCCGCTTCGATCTCGGTGATGCCTGCGCTGCCGACGCTGCGCAGGCCGACCTGCACCATGCCGGCGACATGCGGCATCTCGCTCGCCCGGCGCATCGGGCTCGAATAGCCGTAGCGCTCGCCATGCACCTCGTCGCGCCAGTCGATATGGGCGTCGATCTGCAGGACCCAGACCGGGCCGTGATCCGCAAAGCCTGCCAGGAAGGGAATGGTCACGGAACAGTCGCCGCCGAGCAGGACCGGCACCGCCGGCAATGCCAGGGTTTCGCGCGTTTTCGCCTCGATCCGGGCTCGGTTGCCGGCATTGTCATGCATGGTGGTCAAGATATCGCCGGCGTCGATGCAGCAGACCGGCTTGTCGTCGAACAGCGGGCCACCGAGATCGAAATCCCAATGCTGGACGAGCGCGGCATCGTCCTGGCTCGCAGCGCGAATAGCGTCGGCGGCCAGGGCATGGCCGCTGCTGTCCTTGCCGGGATAGGTGCTGCCGTGGCCGGCTGCGAACATCACTGCACGGGGCACCAGGCCATCGGCGAGGCGATCGGGAAAGCCTAGAAAGGGAGGGGAGGCGGTCATTCCTTGATGGTCCTCGATGGTCTGGCTGAATTTCGGTGTTGCCGGCAACTATCGACCGGCCGCCTGGTGCCCTCCATCGGGCATTCCCGGCCGCTGGGAAAATATCTCATGATTGCGCAGACGTAAGGGTGCTTATTCTTTCACCGCGCCGGTCATCGAGGAAACGTAGTGCTCGACAAAGAACGAATAGAGCACAACGACCGGCAAGGAGCCGATCAGCGCTCCCGCCATCAGCGCCCCCCATTCGTAGACGTCGGAGCGCACAAGCTCCGTCAGCACGCCCACCGGTACCGTCTTGTTTTCGGACGACTGGATGAACGTCAAGGCATAGATGAACTCATTCCATGACAGGGTGAATGCGAATATGCCGGCAGAAATCAGGCCGGGCACCGACAGCGGCAGCACGATCTTGGTGAGGATCTGCCACCGGCTCGCCCCGTCTATCAGTGCGCATTCTTCCAGTTCAAACGGGATGGAGCGGAAGTAGCCCATCAAAAGCCACGTGCAGAACGGGACCAGGAAGGTCGGGTAGGTAAGGATGAGCGCGAAGGGCGTATCGTAGAGCCCAAGGTTGAACACCATCACCGACAGCGGGATGAACAGGATCGAGGGCGGCACAAGATAGGCAAGGAAGACTGCGAGACCGACCTGACGTGCCCCGGAAAACCGCAGTCGTTCGATCGCATAGGCCGCGAACACCGCAGCCAGCAGCGACAGGAAGGTGGCGGCCGTCGAGATGATGATCGTGTTGAGCAGCCAGCCCGGATAAGACGTATCGAAGAGGAGATAGCGGATGTGCTCCAAGGTCGGATGCACGACCCAGAACGGATTGAAATTTGCATAGTCGGTCATTTCGAGATTGGGCTTAACAGCCGTGATCGTCATCCAGTAAAACGGGAACAGCAGCACGATGACGAACACCAGCAGCGGCAGATAGACCGTCACCACACGACGCGGCACGCTCTGCAGGTAGCCCATGCCACCTTCGTCGATGTCCGAACGTTTCGTTTTTGCGATCGTGGCCATTGTCAGTCTCCGCCGCCCTGCTGCCATTTGCGGCGTTGCAGGCCGAAATAGCTGAACAGGATCGCTGCAAGCAGGAATGGGATCATGGCGACCGCGATTGCGGCGCCCTCGCCAAGCTGGCCTCCGGAAATGCCGCGCTGAAACGACAATGTCGCCATCAGATGGGTGGCATTCACCGGTCCGCCGCGGGTCAGCACATAGATCAGCTGGAAATCGGTGAAGGTGAACAGCACCGAAAAGGTCATTGTGATGGCGATGATCGGCGTCAGCAGCGGCAGCGTCACATAGCGGAACAATTGCCAGCGGCTGGCGCCGTCGAGCGTGGCAGCCTCGTAAAGCGACTGCGGAATCGTCTGCAAGCCTGCAAGCAGCGTGATGGCCACGAATGGAATGCCTCGCCAGACATTGGCGGCAATGACCGACGCGCGCGCGTTTTCCGGATCGCCGAGGAAATTGATGCGATGGTCGATCAGGCCCATTTCCATGAGCGCCCACGACAGAATGGAGAACTGCGAATCGTAGATCCACCAGAAGGCGATGGCCGACAGCACCGTCGGGACCACCCACGGCAGCAGGACAATCGCGCGGAAGAACGATTTGAACGGAAGGTTCTGATTGAGGATAAGCGCCAGCCAGAGGCCGAGCACGAATTTCAGGATAGAGGCGCTGATCGTGTAGAGCAGGGTGTTGAAGACGGAGAGCCAGAAGACGGCGTCACTCCACAGATATTGATAGTTCTCGGTGCCTATGAAGATACCGGGGCGGCCGATGCGGGCATCGGTGAAGCCGAGCCAGACGCCGAGCCCAAGTGGGTAGGTCAGGAAAACCAAGAGAAGCGCTGCCGCCGGTAGCATGAAGCCGAAGCCAAGGGCGTTGCGGCTTTCAGACAGGCGCGAAAGGATCGACGGACGCGGCTGGGCGGCAACGGACGGCACGGCCATGAACAGCTCCTCAGGAGGTCTCCTTGGTCGGCTCAGGCGGCCGCCAAGCGATTTCAGGAACGGACCGGGCGGCATGATGGCTGCTGCCCGGCTCAGCTGTGCTCTTAGACCCGATAGTACCGGTTTGCGCGCTTCTCCGCCTCTTCCATCGCCTCCTGCGGCATGGCCTGGCCTGTCACGGCCTTGGCGAACATGTCGACCAGGACATAGTCGGCCATCGTCGCTGCCGAAGCGTAGCCGAGCGGCCCGGCATAGCCGTTGGGACGCAGCGTCGCCGAGGCCTTCGCGTATGCGGCATTGTTCGGGTCGGCCGTCCACACCGGATTGTTGTCGAAGGCTTTGAGTGTCTGGCAGCAATAGCCCGCCGAGGAGGTGATCCAGTCGGACATTTGCGGATCCTCGAACATGAACTGCAGATAGGCCTTGGCCGCGTTGGGGTAGGGCGTGTAGTCGAAAATGACGGCCGTGGTCACCTGGAACAGTTCGACGGATTTGCCGACAGGACCGATCGGCAGGTTGGTCGTGCGTATGTCCTTGGCGATTTCAGCCAGTTTCGGATCCTTGTCCTTGTTGATCTTGGCCGTGTTGTAGGCGGAAATGCCGTTGGCGATCACACCCAGCTCGCCGGCCAGGAAAGCGCGGTTGTTGTTGACGTCGAGCCAGCTTTCGGTCCCGGGAATGAACGTCTTGTAGAGTTCCTGCGCGTAGGCGATCGCCTTGAGGGTCTCGGGGCTGTTGATCGCCACTTTGCCGCTCTCGTCGACCATCTTGCCGCCATGGCTCCAGAGCAGCCAGTGAGCGTAGTTGTTGCCGTCGCCGACGCCGTGGCCGTGCGTGAAGCCAGCTGGATGTCCTTTTGCCTGCAATGCCTTGCACAGTTCGAGGAAGCCTGCCGTGTCCTTCGGAAACTCCGAGAAGCCAGCCTCCTTCACCCAGCTTTCCCGATAGACGATGGCATTGCCGATCGTGGCCAGGGGCAGGCCGATGAATTTGCCGTCCCGTGTCGCATATTGCTTTGGCCCGTCGTGCCAGCCGCCGTATTTTGCGCCCAGATACTCGCCCAGTTCCGTCACGTCGTGCAGCTTGTCGGGATACTGATGTGGGTCGTCGAACCAGACGAACATGAGGTCCGGGCCGGAGCCGACATTAGCGGCAACCGCCGCCTTGGGGCGAATGTCCTCCCAGCTTTCCTTGTCGACGCGAACCTCCACTCCTGTCGCCTCGGTGAAGCGCTTGGTGTTGGCCAGCCATTGGTCCTCATCGCCTTGCACGAACGGAGACCAACGCAGCAGCCGCAGCTTAGCACCGTCCTCGGGCTTGTATTTCAATCCCTCCTGGGCAAATGCCGGCGAGCCGACAAACCGGCTTCCCAAGGCTCCGGCCGCAACACCTGCGGTCGTGCGGATTACATCGCGTCTCGTGAATTTCATGGTCGTCTCCTCCGGTTTATCTTCCTTGCAGTGCGGTCCCTACCATCCAGTGCCTGTTTCAAAACGTGTTCCGGTCTTGCCGTCGAAGAGATGAATCAAACCCGGCGCGGCGGAGAGCCGTATGATCTCGCCCGGCGTGAAAACATGGCGCTCCCGGAAATTGGCGACGATCTCGTCACCGCCGGCGGTCCGGCCGATGAGCTGCACCTCGGACCCGGTCGGCTCGACCACCACGACGGTGACCGGAATGCCATCGTCGGACGACAAGCGCAGATGCTCGGGCCGTATTCCCAGTACCACCGGATCGCCACTGGCGACGGCCGGCGCGGCGGTCAACGGGAGGGAAATTCCCCCGGCGCCCCGAAAGGACGGGGATCCCTCCGTTGCGATTTCACCCCTGATCAGGTTCATGGCAGGCGAGCCGATGAAGCTGGCGACGAAGAGATTCCTGGGCCTGTCGTAGAGTTCCAGCGGTGGCCCGATCTGCTCGACGATGCCGTCATGCATGACCACGATCTTGTCGGCCATGGTCATGGCCTCGATCTGGTCGTGGGTGACATAGACCGTCGTGGTCTTGAGACGCTGGTGCAGTTCCTTGATCTCGGCGCGCATCTGCACCCGGAGCTTGGCGTCGAGATTGGACAGCGGTTCGTCGAACAGGAAAACCTGCGGATCGCGCACGATCGCGCGTCCCATGGCAACGCGTTGGCGCTGGCCGCCGGAAAGCTGACGCGGATAGCGCGTCAGCAATGGCAGCAGCCCCAGAATTTCGGCCGCGCGCTGGACGCCGGCATCGCTTTCCGCTTTCGAAACACCCTTGAGCATCAGTGAGAACGCCATGTTCTCGGCGACGGTCATGTGCGGGTAGAGCGCGTAGTTCTGGAACACCATGGCGACGTCGCGCTCTTTTGGCGCAACGTTGTTGACGACACGCTCGCCAATCGCGATCTGGCCGCGTGAAATCTTTTCCAGGCCGGCGATCATCCTGAGAAGGGTCGATTTTCCGCAGCCCGACGGCCCGACCAGCGTGACGAACTCGCCGTCTTCTATATCCACGCTGACGCCGTGGAGAATCTCGACAGTTCCGAACGATTTGTAGACATCGCCAATCGCGACAGACGCCATCGATTTCCTCCCGACAGATTCCTGCGACGTCGTCGAAGGGAACCGCATTTCTATCTGGCCGCGACAGCTCCCAGGCTCCTCCCTGGTCACGCGCGATGATGAAACGGTAGCGCTACCAGACCTGCCTGTAAAGCCGGACGGCAAACGCCCTGGACCGCTGGCGCGGGATCGGGGATTGCGGCGCGCTTGACGACAGTGTCCTGCCATCGAGCAGACGCCACGGGCCAGCTGAGGTCATGAGACGCCTGCCGATGGCCAGCAAGAGTTCATTATCTGGGAGAGAGGCCATCGAGAACGAAGCCGAGGCCTTTTCGGAATGCCCCATCCCAATCGCTGTCCAACAGCAGACGAGAGCGTTCGATTGTCGGGTAGTGTTCGCCGAGAATTGTAAGGCGCTGCTGCGCGGCGGTCCTGTCGTCGTCCGAGAGGTCGAAGCTCGCCCGGGTGAGGGTGGCGCCCATTACATAATTCCAGAGCGACCATATCGCGACGTTCAGATCTGCGTCCGCGACACCGGCTCTGGATAATGTCTTGCTCAGCAGTTCCAGGCGACCGAGGATGTTCGGGCCGAGCGCCCGGCGCGGCAACAGCGATGCCGACCAAGGATGGCGCAACATTCTGGCGCGCCAGTCTTCGAGCATATGAATGACGTCTCCGCGCCAGTCTTGAGACTCAACTATTTCAGGCGATCCGCGATATTCGAGCACCGAATCGAGCGCCAGATCAAAGACATCCTCCTTGTTGTCGACGTGCCAATACAGGCTCATCACGCCCGAGCCGAGGTGATCGGCCAGCCGACGCATCGTCAATCCGTCGACCCCCTGTGCGTCCAGCAGGTCCACCGCGGTCGCCACGATACGGTCCCGAGAGAGCGGCGGTTCACTGCTCGCCTCCTGCACGGGCTGGAGCGGCACACCGATCCGTTGAGCCCCTTTGCTTCGGGCGCCGCTGCGTTTGGCTGCCATCCGTCTTCCTCGCTGTTCAGAAACGTCGATTTTGACCGGCAACGCAATGAATGTCGATCTTGAACGATTGACTCGTACGGCGTACCATACGATGACTCGTACATCGCACGATTCATCGTACGGGCGATGTGGTTAAAGTTCAATCATGCTGGCCGCGCGGGTGTTCGCGGCCCGCGGAGCCAAGAGAAAATCATGTCACGCGCAATCAGGCATCTGACTATCGGAGGGCTAATCATCATGACCATCGCAGTTCCCACGGCAGCGACAGCGAAGGAGAATGATCTCAAGCTGACCATCGTCAATCCAAAAACCCTCTACGACCCGTCGCCGAACGGCTACAGCACGGCGGTGATCACGCCCAGCGGAGCCCGGGTGGCCTACATATCCGGGCAGGGCGGCCAGGACAGCACGGGAGGCTTGTCGCCCGACTTCGCTGTCCAGGTTAAGCAGGCATATGCGAACCTGCGCACCGCGCTTGAGGGGATCGGCGCCAGGCCAGATCAGGTCGCCAAGCTCACCGTCTACGTCGTCGATCACGATATGTCCAAGCTTGGGGTGTTGACCAGGAACGTCACGGACATGTTCGGCGAGGCGCTGCCGGCACAGACCCTGGTTCCCGTTCCCAAGCTTGCAATTGACCCCATGCTCTTCGAGGTGGAGGCCACCGTCATCCTGGAATAGCGGGGCCAGATTGCCCCGTGGGCCACAAGCCGGAGCGGGGGCCGGGGACCCGCGAAGAATGGGGCGGAAGTAGAGCCGACATTCATCAACGAGGCCAAGGTCGGTTAAGCTTCGCCCAGGCTCAGGTCTGTTCTTCGGTTTCACTCAAAGCAGAGCCATATTTCGTAGAGAACGATACCCGAACTGGTTCCAAGGTTTAGGCTCTCGATCATCCCGAACATTGGGATTGCTACGCACATCTCGCTGCGCTCGACCGCGAGGGGGCGGATGCCCCGTTTCTCATTACCGAACCAGACAGCAAGTTTTGTGTGCCGGGTATAATCTCCCTCATGCAGGAAAACGCTGGTCTTTCCCTTGATGTGCGGTGAGGTAACGACGGACACAAAGCCATGCTTTTCCAGATGGTTGAGACAGGCGTCAGTGCTGTCGAATCGTTTCACAAACGTCCATTTGACGGCTGATACAGACGTTTCCGAAAGCGATTTCCGCTGGCGCATTTGCTGCCAGTCATCGGGAAGTGCTTTGCGTGGATCGACGATATAGACCCTTTCAACACCGAGAGCATTTGCGTTTCGAATTACCGTTCCTATGTTCCTGATGTCATTCGGATCTTCGACAACGGCTACCAAGTTCTTGCAGCGAAACGATTTGACTCTGAATCCAAGGCCCGTGGGGACTACTATTGGGTCGCCTTGGCACTCCGAACAGATACTAAGACCAAGATCGATCGCCACCACCATAAGGCCGGCGACCGAAAGTCGCATAAGATAGATTATGGAACTGACGCATCGGCCAGGAACTGGAAATTGCCGCTGATTTTCATAGGCTTGAGCCAATTGTGGTGTATTGCCTTGAGCGGATAGCCAACGCTAGGCTGAAGATGGCCAACAGAGAGATCGAAGCGGCGATCGAGGTGTTCGTGCATGGCTACAGCGCCGACAGAAGCCGCACCTTTCCTTACGAGGCCAGCCGCGTCGGACCGTTGTGGCTGATGCGCGACGCCGAGCGCAAGAATCCTCGCGACTACCGCGGCGAGGAATGGGTCGTCCATGACATCGCCGCTCAAGAGGCCGATGCCATCGTGCGGCAGCATGCAAGGCCGGGCTTTGCCGTTTCCGTTGTGATCGCGAACGAGGGATCCGGACGGGCCGACACGAACCGCCTACAAAGCTCTCGGCTACCGGCTGCTTCGGACCGAAGGCTTTTTCGTCCACCGATTGCGCCAGATTCCGAGCCCGCCGGCGGTTGCTTGGGTCGAACGCGTGCAGACAGCCGAACGGGCGGCGCAGTTGGGAAAGATCATCCGCAGGCTGCCGATCGAGGACGATTTGCTTGGCGACAGCGCGCCGTTCCGCCAGTATGTGGCAGTCGATGGTATCGTTGGGCGCGTGCGCAGCCTGGATGCCGTGGGAGCCACGTGGTGTTCGAGCATGTAGGTCGAGCCTTCGCACCGGCGTCGCGGCATTGGCCAGGCTTTGATGTCGAAAATGTTGCACGACGATCGGGCGCGTGGGTCGAGGTGCTCGGTTCTGGCTTCAACCCACGCCGGCGCGCTGCTTTATCCTCGGATGGGCTATGAGCGGATCGGAACGCTGCTGATATTTGCGCCAAGGAGCCGAAAACCCTCATGAAGGTCTATCCACATCGCGCTGATTCATAAGGGATTTCGATCACCATCCCGTCATAGGCCGGCTCGACGTTGGCTGGGGTCTCGGCCATCACCGTGGCGTAGTCGAGCGGTACATGCATATGCGTCAGCACGGCGTTTCCTGGCGCCAGCCGCTCGATCCATTCCAGCGCCTCGCCAAGCGACAGATGACTTGGGTGCGTCCGGTATTGCAACGCGTCGATGATCAGCACGTCGAGGCCCCGCAGCCGTTCGGCGGTGGCCTCCGGAAAGCCACTGATGTCAGGACAATAGGCGAGCCCGCTGATGCGAAAACCGAGTGATATGATGTCGCCATGGATCTGTGGCAACGGCTCGAGGGTGAGGGCACCCCCCTCTCCTTCGATGACCACCGGCCGGGCGTGGTCGATGAGATGCGGCTTGACGATCGGCGGATAGGAACTGCCTTGCGGCGTCTCAAAACAATATCCGAACGCTTCCCGCAGCCGAAGCATGGTCACCGTGTCGGCATGGACATCGATCAACTGCCGCTGGTCGAGGACGAAGCCGCGCAGATCGTCGATGCCATGGATGTGGTCGGCATGCGGGTGCGTATAGACGACCGCGTCGAGACGCCTGACCGAGGCCAGCAGCATCTGCTGGCGAAAATCCGGTCCGGTGTCGATGACGACGGTCGTGCGGCCGCCGTTCGCCGCGATCCGCTCGACGAGCGCGGCGGTGCGCATGCGCCGGTTCTTCGGGTTGTCCGGGTCGCACTTGCCCCAATCGCCGGTGATGCGCGGCGTACCTGGCGATGAGCCACAGCCGAGAATGGTGAGGCGCAGCCGGTCAGTCATCGTTCAGGCACTTTGCTCGGGCCAAGCACTTTGCTCGGGAGGTCGCGGCATCTTGCCGAACAGGCGGAAGAAATTGTTCGTCGTCAGACCACCGATTTCAGTCTCGCCGACGCCGATTGTTTCGGCCAGCACCCTGGCGGTGTGGGCGACATAGGCCGGCTCGTTGCGCTTGCCGCGAAATGGCATGGGCGCCAGGTAGGGCGCGTCGGTTTCGACCAACAGGCGGTCATGCGGCACATCGGCGGCAATGGCACGCAACTCAGCCGAATTCTTGAAGGTCAGGATGCCTGAGAACGAGACGTAACCGCCGAGCGCGACGCCGATTTCGGCGAGCCGGCGCCCCGAGGAAAAACAATGCAGGATGAATGGGAAGGCGCCCTTCCCTGTTTCATTCTCGAGAATAGCTGCCATATCGTCATCGGCATCGCGCGAATGGATGACCAGCGGCAGCCCCGTTTCGCGCGCGGCGGCGATGTGATTGCGAAACGCTTGCGCCTGCACATCGCGCGGCGCCTTGTCGTAGAAATAGTCGAGACCGGCCTCGCCGATCGCCACCACCTTCGGGTGGGCAGCCAAACGAACAAGCTCTTCGGTGGTGACGTCCAGCTCTTCCGCGGCATTGTGCGGATGGGTGCCGACCGAACAGTAGACTTCATCGAAAGTTTCGGCGATTTCAATGATTTGCTGAAACCGCTTCACGCGCGTTGAGATCGTCACCATGCGGCCGATTCCGGCCGCCTTGGCGCGGGCGACAATGGCCGCCCGCTCCTCGGCAAAATCTGGGAAATCCAGATGGCAATGACTGTCGACAAGCATCAGATTTTCGCGTCCGGCTGTTCGACATAACGCGGAAACACGCCTTCCGGCACGGGCAACGCAGTGCCAGGCACCAGCGCATGGTCCGCGTGGACATGCACGAAATCGCGGCTCTCCGCCGGCGCCGCCAGCAGGTCGAGCAGTTTCGTGGCCGATCCCGGAACAAAGGGTTGGCACAAGATCGCCACGCGCCGGACGACTTCCGCGGTGGTCCACAGCACGGTTTCCATGCGCGCCGGGTTGGTCTTCTTCAGCGCCCATGGTGCCTCGCCGGCAAAGTACCGGTCGGCTTCCGCCACCACGTCGAAGATCGCCGCCAGTGCCAGATGAATGCCTTGCCCAGCCATCGCCTTGCGCGCCGTGGCAAGAGCCGCCGCTGCCTGGTCGAGGATCGTCTTGTCGGCTTCCGTCAGGTCGCCGCGCCCCGGCACCACGCCGCCGCAGTTCTTGGCGATCATCGACAGCGAGCGCTGCGCCAGATTGCCCAGACCATTGGCAAGGTCGGCTTTGGTGCGGTTGACGATCGCGTCATGGCTGTAGCTGCCGTCTTGGCCGAACGGCACCTCGCGCAGGAAGAAATAACGCACCTGGTCGAGACCATAGTGCTCGACCATTGCGAATGGATCGACGACGTTGCCAACCGATTTCGACATTTTCTCGCCGCGGTTGAACAGAAAGCCATGCGCGAAAACGCGCTTTGGCAACTCGATGCCGGCCGACATCAGAAAAGCCGGCCAGTAGACCGCATGGAAGCGGACAATGTCCTTGCCGATGATGTGCGTAGCCGGCCAATACTGCCATTTCTCGGCCTCCGTGTCGGGATAGCCGGCGGCGGTGATGTAGTTGGTCAAGGCGTCGACCCAGACATACATCACGTGCTTGTCGTCGCCCGGCACCGGCACGCCCCATTTGAAGGTGGTGCGCGAGATCGACAGATCCTTCAGCCCGGACTTGACGAAGCTCTGCACCTCGTTGCGCCGTTCGGCAGGCCCCACGAAGTCAGGCCGGCTGTCATAAAGGGCCAGCAATTTGTCCTGATAGGCAGAAAGCCGGAAGAAATAACTTTCCTCTTCGTTCCATTCGACGGGCGAGCCAAGCGGTTCGCGACGCACGCCATCCTCGCCGAGCGTCGTCTCACCTTCATCGAAATAGGCTTCCTGGCGGACCGAGTACCATCCGCTGTAGCGGTCGAGATAGATGTCGCCATTGGCGGCCATCGCTTTCCAGATTGCCTGGCAGGATTCGTAGTGGCGCGGTTCGGTCGTGCGAATGTACTCGTCATTCGAGCCTCCCAAAGCCTCGGTCATCGCGCGGAAAATCGCCGAATTGCGGTCGGCCAGCGCCAGAGGCGTTATGCCTTCCTTCTCGGCCGTCTGCTGCATTTTGAGGCCGTGTTCGTCGGTACCGGTCAGGAAGAAGACGTCCTTGCCGTCCAGGCGCTGGAAGCGAGCCAGCGCGTCGGTTGCAATGACCGTATAGGCGTGACCGATATGCGGTTTGCCGTTCGGATAAAAGATCGGGGTGGTGATGTAGAATTTGTCGCGTGACATGAATGAACCGTCATGAATGTCTGAATGGAAAGGCGTGGCGGTGGATATCGCATCGGGGCGGCGATTGCCATCCCGAGGCCGAAAACCCCATCACATTCGCATTGCAGAATTCAGGCGGTCGATCATGGTCAAGGCGTGCTGCTTCTTGTCGAGATTGTAGGTGTCGGTCTCAGATATAGCGTCCAGCGCCTCGTGCCAAGTGTCCGACAGCGTTTTGGCCCGTGCGAGATCGCCCGCCAGCGCCGCCTGGCTAGCCGCGTCCGATAAAAGATCCAGCGCCCGGCGGTTGAAGATATCGAACTGGATCGCCTGGTCGCGGCCGGCCACGGCCTCGGCAAGGCGGAACGCGCCGCCGACATCGCTCTTTCTTCCCGTGACCAGGGCGTCGAGCGTGGAGGCGATCTCCAACCCGCCATACTGCGTCAACAGGATGGCGTTGCGGGCGCTGCCCCCTGCCCGCTCGACCAGCGCCGCGCGTGCCGCCGGATCGCCAGGCGGCGGCGGCTCCGCCGTTTCCAGCACCGCCATCAGCTCGTCGGCGTCGAGTGGCGTCAATCGCACCACCTGACAGCGCGACCGGATTGTCGGCAGCAGGCTGCCCGGTGCGTGGACGATCAGGATGAACAAGGTTCGTGCCGGCGGCTCTTCAAGGTTCTTCAGCAAGGCGTTGGCGGCATTGGTGTTCATGTCATCGGCCGGGTCGACGATGACGACCCGGTAGCTGCCGTCATGCGAGGTCAGCGACAGGAAGCGGCTGACCTTCCGGATTTCATCGACGGTGACGACGGTCTTGAAGCTCTTGGTCTTGTCGTTCAGCGGCCGGGTCAGATGCAGCACGCCAGGATGCGCCCCGGTGGCGATCTGGCGAAACAGCGACGACGCCGGATCGGGAGTGGTAAGACTCTCCGGCGCCTGCGCGAAATCCGGGTGCTTCAGGAGATGATGCGCAAGATGAAAGGCAAGCGTCGCCTTGCCGATGCCGACCGGCCCGGAGAAGATCAGCGCATGCGGAAGCTTTCCCGCACGGTAGGCGGCGGTGAGCATGCCGGCGGCTTGGCTGTGCCCGACCAGAAATGGCGTTTCGGATGGCTCGGGCACGCCGTCCAGCGTGTCGTGCTGCTCCGGGGCGATGCGTTCGAAGATCATGCCGGCGTCGCCTGCCTGTTGCGCGACGGCGTTCTTGCCTCCAGCGCCGCGAACACGGTGGCGGTGACGACATTCTCGACCGCAACCGGATCGGCGGCCGCGTCGATGACGATACAGCGTTCCGGCTCGGCCGCGGCGATCGCCAGGAACGCCTCGCGGCGCGCCTGATGGATCGCCAGCGTCTCTTTTTCGAAGCGGTCTGCGTCTGCGTCGGCACCGCGCCGCAGCGTTGCGCGCCTCAGGCCTTCCGTCGGATCGATGTCGAAGATCAGCGTCATGTCCGGCATCATGCCGTTGATGGCAACCTGCTCCAGCGCATCCATGAACGCCAGATCGATGCCACCGGTGACACCCTGGTAGACGCGTGAGGAATCCAGGAAGCGGTCGCAAAGCACTATGGAGCCACGTTCGACCGCCGGCCGGATGACCTGCTCGACATGGTCGGAACGCGCGGCGGCGAAAAGCAGCGCTTCCATCTTCGGCCCGAACGGTTCGGCGGCGCCCGAAAGCAGCACATGCCTGACCGCTTCGGCGCCCGGCGAGCCGCCCGGTTCACGGGTAAGGAGGACATCGTATTTCTTGGCGCGCATCTTCCTGGCCAGCCGCTCGATCTGCGTCGACTTGCCTGCTCCTTCGCCGCCTTCGAAGGTGATGAAAAATCCGCGTGCCAACCGAGAGGCCTTCTTGTCCATGTATGAATGGGATTGTAGCGCTCTAGATAGTCCGCGTTAGACGAAACGTCCATGCCGTCGATTTTTGCTTTTATGCATCTCGTTTCCCCAAAACCGGGGCCACTTCTGAGCGACATACATTAGCGCAGCCAGCCGACCGCCAGTTCCTTGACGGCGTCGAGCGCGCGCTGCGGCAATGTGCCGACGCCGATCGATTCGGCGGCGAAAAGCGGCGTCTCCTGACTCAGCGTATCGCCGATAAAGACGCGCAGCGCACCCACCGGCTGCCCCTCCTCCACCGGTGCCGCAACTGGGCCGTTGTAGACGATCCTGGCTGTCAGCTTGTCGCGGTTGGTGATCGGCAGGAAGATGTCGATCGGACCTTTGGCCTTTAGCGTCACTCCGGATTTGGCACCGCCGAAAACCTGAGCCTCGCCGACCACTTCGTCCTTGGCGAAGATTTCGGTCTTCTCGAAGGAGCGGACGCCCCAGTCGAGCAGCTTTCGCGCCTCCTCGGCGCGCTCCTTGTCGGAGGCCAGGCCGCTCATCGCCGCAATTACCCGCGTGCCGTTGTGGCTGACCGAGCCGACGATGCCGAAACCCGACGTCTCGCTGGCACCGACCGCCAGGCCGTCGGCGCCGATGTCCATCGCCAGCAGCGGATTGCGGTTCCTCTGCGAGATCTTGTTCCAGGTAAAATCCTTCTGGCCATAGTAGCGATAGAAATCCGGATATTCGCGCCACAGGTGCACGGCCAGCTGCGCCAGCTCACGTACGGTCGTCTGCTGGCCATCCGCCGGCAGGCCGGTCGAATTGACGAAGGTCGAACTCTTGAGGCCGATCTGGCGGGCGCGTTCGGTCATCTGCGCGGCGAAATTATCCTCGGACCCGGACATGCCCTCGGCGATGACGATGCAGCCGTCATTGGCCGCCTGTACGGTCACGCCCTGAATCAGATCCTCGAGCCGGATCGACGACTTGAGCTTGGCAAACATCGTCGATGTTCCCGAAGGCGCCCCACCCTTGCGCCAAGCGTTTTCGCTGACCACGAACGTATCGTCGAGCTTCAGGCGGCCGGACTTGATGGCGTTGAACACCACTTCCATGGTCATCAGCTTGGCCATCGAGGCCGGCGGTATCGGCTTGTCGGCGTTCTTCGAAAACAGCACCGTCCCGGTCTCGGCATCGATCATGAAGACCTGCGTGGCTTTGGTCTCGAACAGCTGCGCACGGGCTGGAGCCTGGGAAAACAGCAGCAGGCCAAAAATCAGAAGCCCGGCGAGAGGCTGGAGCAAGCGCAATTGCATGATGTTCGACCCATTGGCCGGCACGGCCGGCAAGCCCGCGAAAGATATCAGGCTTTTTGCGCGGCGGATCAACCGTGCAACGGAAATCCGGCCTGGCTTGCGCTCAGTTGCGCACAGCCAGCGCATCCGGCGCGCCATGCGACCATGCTGCCTGCAGCAAATCATCCAGGTTGCGTTGGCCATCGGGATAGAGATTGACCGAATACCAGTCCTCGCCATCGAGTTCCGAACGCTGGATCTCGATCTTGCCGAATGCGGCAAGCTGAGCGGCAACGCGCTTGGCCTGCGCTGCATCCTCGAACGAACCCGCAGCGACGTAATCGGTGGACAGACCGGCCGGAGGCGGCTGCCGCTTCCACGATTGAAGGACGTCGGCCGGCGACATTCCGTCGCCGCCCAGTGCGGCGAAGGCATTGGAGGCGCGTTCGACCCGCTCGTCCGCATAGGACAGCGAGGCCACGGCAAACGGCGATTGCCGCGGCAGACTGATCTCCGGGCGTTCCGGCACGATCGGTCCGAAATCGGGCAGCGCCAGATCGCCGTAAGCCGGCGTCTGCGCCGACATGACCGGCTGGACGACCCCGGAATCGGTCAATTGACCCGGAAACGGTACGGCGGCAGTGCCGGCAGTCAGGCTTGGCGAAGGCCCGTTCATCGCGACCATGACGCCGGTCGGCAGCCCATCCGACGGATCCGGCACCCTGTTGCCGGGGTGGTAGGAGGCCATCAGATACTGGTCGTCATCGCCGTCAAGCGGTGCACGGCCGACATACTCGACCTTCACTTGAGCGGTGCCGGTGTTGGCATAGTCAAGCATCTGGGCTGCGCGCTCCGACACATCGATGATGCGGCCTTCATGATACGGGCCGCGATCGTTGACGCGAACGATGACCGAACTGCCGGTCTTGAGATTGGTGACGCGGGCATAGCTTGGTAGCGGCATGGTCGGATGCGCCGCCGTCAGATGCGTCATGTCATAGACTTCGCCATTGGCGGTAAGCCGGCCGTGGAAGGCGTCGCCGTACCAGGAGGCCAGACCGACCTTGGCGTAGCGCTTGTCTTCCCGGGGGTAATACCACTTGCCGCGGACTTGATAGGGCTTGCCGAGCTGATCCCTGCCGCCGCCGCGTTGCATGCGCCCGTTCTGGGAGAACACACGTGGGCTTGCCTTCACGCCATATTCGGATTCGGAGAAATATTCCTTGGAGCGGGTCTTCTTGTAGACCATTGCTTTCGGCTCAGGCTGCGACGCGCAAGCCGCCAGCAAGGCGGCCGACATGGCGAACAACGCGACTGTGGCAGCGCGACGAAGACGCGGGTGCGTCACAGCCTGCATTTTCCTGATGTCCCCTTCAGTCTCGACCTGACACGCCGCGTTCAAGCATCAGAGGAGCCGAAACACTCACTCGCCGAACATAACGACGCCTTGAACCCCGGTCCTTTGTGCGCAGGAATTGTTTATCACGGTATTAACCGATTGTGGCCAGAACCGGGCAAGATTGTGACGCAGTTACCGTGTCGGCACTCCTGAACGGTCACGGCTTTGCGTCGCCCACAGTGACCGCTTCCCTGCCCGACGGCGAGGCCGGCATCATCGGCAACAACAAGATGTAGTCGGTGCGGAGTTATATCGTTTTACACAATCCCTAATTGCTAGACTCGCGCGACGCGCCGGCTGTTAACTTTGCCTCAGGGCGAGGAGGGAAAAGGTAGCGAACTGGGAGGATGTAGTCGCATGAATTACGATTTCGGCATCGGCCATCTATCTGAAGATGATCAGCCTTACGAAGTTACCTCTTTCGCCAAAAAGCATGGCTTAACGATACGAGCTGCGGACGCCGTGCTTTTCGCCAAAGGCCCATCTCGGACGGCCTGCGATGCCGCCGCATTGGCCTTCCTCTGTGCAGTCGCCGCACACGCCAAGAAACAATCGGCGCGCTAACCTTCCGCGATCACGAATCGCGTCGATTCGCTGGCGCGGTCTGGCGCGCCAGGCACGCGACATGGCCGTCATGTGTGCGCCATATCGACGAGGCCGCTTAAGCGAAGGCCTGCCGCCTCATTTGCGAGGCGACAGGCCCTTCCCCAACCCACAATCGTCTTAATGCAATTGCAGTGCCAAATTGATTGACCCATTACGGGTCACTGACCGCACCAGTGCCAAGGCTTTGGCCTTGTCGTTGGTGGCCAGTACGATCCGCCAAATGCTGCCCGGACAGTAGGAAGGTGCCGCAGCAGTGGTTGACGCAGCCCTTAATGCCGCATTACAGGAATGACGCGCGAACCGTTCGGCAACGCCTTCGGTGCCAATCTGGTCCCAACAGGTCAAAACCGGCCGACAGCATAGCGCTTAAGTGATTGAAAAGTCACGATGGAGGAATGGCCGAGCGGTTTAAGGCACCGGTCTTGAAAACCGGCGTGGGTGCAAGCTCACCGTGGGTTCGAATCCCACTTCCTCCGCCATTTTGTTGCGTAACAATTTGAATTACTTACTCTATTTGCCGTCGCCTCAAGGATTTTAGCCTGCCTGTTCGTCGAACAAAACCGAGCAGCCTCGCGCAAGCGCTACTGTTGAGAGAGCATTTGCCATCAGATCATCCGAAGACACGAAATCGCCGGTTAGCACCCGCAACTCTTCCACGCCTTCAGCCATCGACACGAAACTTCCGACCACTCGATCGCGCTTACAATCCTCGACCACGTAAAGCAGATCGACCATTTCGAAGCTGCGCATTTCCAGCCTCCAAAAGAAATCGTCCCTTTCAGGATCATGAAACGCATTGGCGGGAAATAATGTTCCCGACTCGCCTGACTGTGTAAAGAACACGGGCCTGCGGGTGTCCAATGCCTACGCGCATAGAGCAACTGATCGCGTGGCTGCTCGATATTCAGGAAAACCGCTGTGCGCTGTCGGGCATTCCGTTCGATTTCGGCGGGTCGGACGCGGACAAGGCGCTCATGCCTTCTGTCGACCGGATCGACAGCGACGGGCACTACGAAGACGGCAATCTCCAGATCGTCTGCCGATTCATAAATGCATGGAAAAGTGACAGCGATGACGAGGAGTTTCGCCGCCTTTTAGGATCGTGTCCCATGAGGTGGTGTAGCTCGGCGGTAGCGAAGCTGCTCGCGAGCGCGCCGTTGGTAGCGCTGTAGCGAGCGAGCGGCT
>NZ_JAMYRC010000047.1:0-46239 GCF_040321205.1 Mesorhizobium sp. M0496
GGGGGCGCTAAGGAACTCACGCTATCGAAGAGCCCCACCACCCCTCACACCTTGACCAGTTGCTCCACGCGGTCCTTCTCGCCAAAAATCCTGATATACCGCTCGATCTCGTTCTCGTCGCCCGTCGCCTTGGCCGGGTTGTCCGACAGCTTCACCGCCGCCCTGCCATTGGCCTCGGTGACCTTGCAGACCAGCGATATGGCATCGAGGCTGTTGGTTTCCGTCGGCGCGCAGCCCTCGAAATCATTGGTCAAATTGGTGCCCCAGCCGAAGGACATGCGCACCTTGCCCTTGAAGTGGCGGTAGGTCTCTTCGATCGTTTCGACCTCGAGCCCGTCGGAGAAGATCAGCAGCTTCTGCCGCGGATCCTTGCCCTTGTCGCGCCACCACGACAGAATTTTTTCGCCGCCCTCGATCGGCGGCGCGCTGTCGGGGCGGAAGCCGGTCCAGTCGGCCACCCAGTCCGGCGCATCGCGCAGGAAGGAGGCGGTGCCGAAGGCATCGGGCAGCACGATCAGCAGATTGCCGCCATAGTAACGCTGCCAGTCCTGCAGCACCTTGTAGGGCGACTGTTTCAGCTCTTTCTCCGAATTGGCGAGGGCGGCGAACACCATCGGCAGCTCATGTGCGTTGGTGCCGAGCGCTTCGAGGTCGTTGTCCATCGCCAGAAGCACGTTGGAGGTTCCGGTGAACGCCTCGCCAATGCCTTCCTTCAGCGCTTCGACGCACCAGCGCTGCCACAGGAAGGAATGCCGCCGGCGCGTGCCGAAGTCTGAGATGCGGATGCCGGGCAATGCCTTCAGCCGCTCGGTCTTGGCCCACATCTTGGCCTTGGCGCGGGCATAGAGCACATCGAGGGCGAAGGGGCCGAACGCCCGCATGGCGGCGCGAGATCGGAGCTCATTGATAATAGCCAGCGCCGGGATCTCCCACAGCGTGGTGTACATCCACGGTCCGCTGAAGGTCAGTTCGTACTGCCCGTCGCGCTTGGACAGCTCATATTCGGGCAACCGGAAGCCTTCCAGCCAGGCGAGGAATTCCGGTTCGAAGATCTGCTTGCGGCCGTAGAAATTGTTACCGCCGAGCCAGATCATCTCCTTCTTGGAGAAGCGCAGCGTGCGGGCATGGTCGAGCTGTTCGCGCAGTTCGCCTTCATCGATCTCGTCAGCCAGCCGCACAGAGGTGGTGCGGTTGATCAGCGAGAAAGTTGTGTCGACTTTGGGATACATGCCCCAGATCATCTGCAGCATCAAAAGCTTGTAGAAATCCGTGTCGAGCAGGCTGCGCACGATCGGATCGAGCTTCCAGGTGTGGTTATAGACCCGCCGCGCAATATCGGTCTTAGCCATGTTTCAACACCGCCTTTGCTGTCTGCAATCCACAACCGCGACAGGCCTCATAGCATCGAATTGGCCAAAACGCTGCCCGGTTTCCGGCTGGCCCGACAAAAAGAAAACCTTGCATGGACTGAGAGACCACCGACGGCTCGCCGCGCGCCGCAAGCCGGCGTCAGGTCCCGGTTTTGGCGCCGATGACCCTGAGCGCGGGACGCTTGCGGCGGCTGACGATGCGCCCCGCCACCGGTGCATCGGCGCGGCCGTCATCTCCGGCCTTCTCGGCAAACAGCCAGTCGATGAACACCTGCACGATCGGCGTCGCTCTCATCTCGTTGCGGCAGACAACATAGAAATCGTCGACCGCCGGCACCGACAGGCTGAACGGCGCGACCAGCATGCCCCTGGCCAGCAGCGCACTTGCCGTCACCGAATCGCCCAACGCCACGCCGTGGCCATGCACCGCCGCCTCGGTCGCCATGCGCGCATCGCCGAGATGGTGGCGGCGGCCCCGCTCCAGGTCCAGCGCATCCGCGGCCGCCAGCCAAGTGTGCCATTCGCGGCCGTCGTCGCCATGCAGGAAGACATGGTCGGCGAGATCCCTGACGCTGCGGATCGGGCGGTTGTTGATCAATGTCGGGCTGACCACGGGGAACAGTTCGAGGCCCGACCATTTTCGCATCCAGCAATCGGTCCAGCTGCCGTCGCCATAATGCACGCAGACATCGATGTTCGGCGCCCGCAAATCCCTGGGGTCGTTCGAGGGAATAAGCGTCAGCCTTATGTCGGGATATTGCGCCATGAAACTGCCGAGCCGCGGTGTCATCCACAGCAACAGCAGCGCGGGCACGCAGGAGACTGAAAGTGTGCCGCTGCTCGCCGGCCTTGTCATGCGCTGGGTGGCGGCGGCGATGCTGTCGAAGGCGGTCGAGACCGCCGGCAAAAGTTCGGCGCCATGCGGTGTCAGTTTGACCCGCTGGCCGACCCGCTCGAACAGCTTGACGCCGAGCGACTGCTCGAGCGCCTTGATCTGGTGGCTGATGGCGCCATGCGTGACATTCAGCTCACTGGCCGCCTTGGTCAGCGAGCCATGCCGGGCCGTTGCTTCGAAGGCGCGCAGCGGATTGAGGGGCGGCAGGCGTTTGGGCATGAGCATCCATTGAAGCACGATCCCGAAAAGTGGAGGCCGGTTTTCGGATGAGATCGTGCTCAGAGTTCATTGTGAGATTTTCTCACAGAAAACACCTTAACAATATCAATTGATTTTTCAATGCGGCTGCCGGACACTTGAGTCCGGAACAGCTTCAAGACGTGAAATCTGCAGGCAGCCAGCGGGACAGCGACCCGGCCGGATGACGGTCGGCTTCGCCAGGCATCACCAACGGTCGCACTGCATCAGCCGGCAGGAGAGCGGATATGGGTTACGATCGCGGCAAACTCGACGCGTTGCGTCGCAAATATGGTGAAAGCCATGGCGGCGAGATGTTCGACCCGAAGTTCCGCAAGGTCGCCGACAAGATCTTTTCCAAGAGCGGTACACGGCTGGCGCCCTATTCCGGCATCCCGACCTTCCTCGCCGCGCCCTACCGCGAAATATCAGCCGACAATCCGGATTTCGGCGATTTGCAGGTGGCGATGATCGGCGTGCCGATGGATCTCGGCGTCACCAACCGGCCAGGCTCCCGCTTCGGGCCAAGGGCGCTGCGCGCCATCGAGCGCATCGGCCCCTACAACCATGTGCTGGAATGCGCGCCGACGCATGAACTTCGGGTCGCCGACATCGGCGATACGCCGTTCCGCAGCCGCTACCGGCTGGAGATCAGCCATGAGGATATCGAGCGCCGCACCAATCAGATCGTCGATGCCGGCGTCATCCCGCTTTCGATCGGCGGCGACCATTCGATCAGCCATCCGATCCTGAAGGCCGTCGGCAAGAAAGCCCCGGTCGGGCTGATCCACATCGACGCTCATTGCGACACCAGTGGCCTGTTCGACATGACCAAATTCCACCATGGCGGGCCGTTCCGCAACGCGGTGCTGGACGGCGTGCTCGATCCGACGCGCACCATCCAGATCGGCATCCGCGGCTCGGCCGAATATCTGTGGGAGTTCACCTACGAGTCCGGCATGACCGTGGTCCATGCGGAGGAAGTGACCGGTCTCGTCATTCCCGCCATCATCGAGAAGGCGCGCAAGATCGTCGGCGACGGTCCGACCTATGTCTCCTTCGACATCGACAGCGTCGATCCAGCCTTCGCGCCCGGCACCGGCACGCCAGAAGTCGGCGGGCTGACGACGCGCGAAGTGCTCGAACTGCTGCGCGGCCTGAAAGGCCTTAACATCGTCGGCGGCGACGTCGTCGAGGTGGCACCGCAATACGACGCCACCACCAACACCGCCCATGCCGCCGCACAGGTGCTGTTCGAGATCCTGAGCCTGATGGTGTTCAGCCCGGCAATCACAGGCAAGGGCGCCTGACGTTTAGAAAAGCAAAGGCGGCTACCGCGCTGGAGCCGGTGGCCGACCCAAACAAACAAAGCTTCCAGAGGGGAATAAAAATGACGATCCGAAAGACATTTGCATCCATCGCCGCCATGCTGGTGCTCAGCACCGCTGGTCTCTCATTCGCCACCCAGGCCGCCAGCGCCGATGCGCTGGCGGATATCACCAAGGCCGGCGCCATCAATGTCGGCGTCTTCGCCGATTTCCCGCCCTTCTCCTCGGCCAGCGCCGATATGAGCCTCAAGGGCTATGACATGGATGTCGCGCAATACATTGCCGACACGCTCAAGGTGAAGCTCAATCCCGTCGCCGTCACCGGCCAGAACCGCATTCCTTACTTGAACGACCATCGCGTCGACCTCTTGATGAGCGTCGGCTATTCGAAGGAACGCGAGCAGGTCATCGACTTTGCTGTCGCCTACGCGCCCTACTACATCGCCGTGATCGGTCCGGCAGCACTTTCGGTCAAAGGCAAGGAAGACCTTGCCGACAAGTCGATCGCCGTCAACCGCGGCACGCTGGAAGACACCTCGCTCACCGAGGCAGCCCCCGCGTCGGCCGACATCAAGCGTTTCGACAACTACAATTCCGTGATCCAGGCCTTTATCTCCGGCCAGACCCAGCTGATGGTCGTCGGCAACGACGTCGGCGCGCAGGTGCTGGCCAAGCAGGACGCGCTGAAGCCGGAGCAGAAGTTCCAGCTTCTGACCTCGCCTTCGCATATCGGTCTCAACAAGAACGAAGACGGCCTGAAGAAGGCGGTCAACGATGCCGTTGCCAAGATGCTGGCGGACGGCAAGCTCGACGAAAGCTCGAAAGCCTGGCTGAAGACGCCGCTCAATCCCGACAATCTCAAGGATTGAGTTTCCGTGGCCTTCGCCTGGCTCCCGGGTGCTCTGGGCGACATCGCGCGCGGCGCGGCCACGACGATCCTTTTGATCGCCATGACCACGCTTGCCGGAACGTTCCTCAGCATCCTGGGTGCCGCCGGACGGCGAAACGGCCCGGTGCTGCTCAAGCGGGCCATCGCCTGGTATGTCGAAATCATCCGCAACACGCCGTTCCTGGTGCAACTGTTCTTCATCTTCTTCGGCCTGCCCAGCCTCGGCATCAGGCTCGATCCGGTGCTGGCCGCCATCCTGGCGATGACGCTCAACATGGCGGCCTACACGATCGAGATCGTCGGCGCCGGCCTTGACGCCGTGCCTGGCGGGCAGACGGAAGCAGCCCTGGCGCTGGGCTTGAGGCCACGCCAGGTGTTCATCAAGATCGTGCTGCCGCAGGCGCTCAAGGTGATCTTTCCGGCGCTGACCAGCCAGATCGTCATCATGATGCTGGAGTCCGCCGTCGTGTCGCAGATCGCGGTGCGCGAGCTGACCTACGAGGCCGACATGCTGCAGGCGCGCACATTCCGCTCCTTCGAGACCTATCTGGTCGTGACCTTGGTTTATCTCTTGATGTCGATGGCATTGCGCCGGCTGCTGGTGTCAGGCGGACGCCGCATCCTGGGGGCCGGCGTGTCATGATCGAATTCACCTTCTGGGACATCGTGCGCAACCTACTGCTCGCCGCCCGCTGGACGGTGCTCCTGTCGCTGGCCGCCTTCATCGGCGGCGGCATCGTCGGCATGATCGTGTTGTTCTTCAGGATCGCCAAAAACAAATGGAGCCGGCACATAGCCTCCGGCTACATCGCTCTGTTCCAGGGAACGCCGCTCTTGATGCAGCTCTTCCTGATGTTCTTCGGCCTGCCGATGCTCGGCCTGCGCATCGAGCCGTGGACTGCGGCGGTGCTCGGCCTGACCTTCTTCGCCAGCGCCTATCTCGCCGAAATCTGGCGTTCCGGCGTCGCCGCGCTGCCATTGGGCCAATGGGATGCCGGCGCCAGCCTCGGCCTGCACTACCTGCAGGAACTGCGGCTGATCATCCTGCCGCAGGCCTTTTCGATCACCCGCGCGCCGACCGTCGGCTTCCTGGTACAGCTGATCAAGTCGACCGCGCTCACCTCGATCATCGGCTTCGAGGAGCTGGTGCGAACCTCCAACGCCATCAACAACGCCACATTCGAACCGTTCAAGGTCTACGGACTGGTCGCGCTGATTTTCTTCGTCATGTGCTTTCCGCTGACGCAATACGCCCGCAAACTCGAAAAGCGGGCGCCGGCGCGCTGAGCCGCGAACGTGTTGTGTTGACCGGCATCGACGGCGACTACACTGAGTTATTTCGGTGCTGGCTTGGTCGGCTCTGAAGATCGGCGGCGGGCATCATCGCACAGGCAGCATGCGAACGAAGGCGACACATGAGGAAGCCAGTCGGCAGCTCTACGCTTTACATCTGCAGCCGAGTGCCTAGTTTTAGAGTTTCGCACCGTGCACGTTCGTGCGTGGATGATCAAGAACGGGACCGTGAGCTCTGGCCGGCCCCCTCAAAAAAATCCGAAAGGATGACTGTTATGACACAGGCCAAGAATGGCGACACCGTGCGCATCAACTATACTGGACGCCTAGTCGACGGCACTCAATTCGATGCTTCCGGCAGCGAACCGCTGCAATTCACTCTGGGTGAAGGACAACTGATCCCTGGCCTTGAAACCCAGGTCGAGGGCATGGAGGTGGGCGCGAAAAGCACCGTCACCGTTCCTGCAGACGCCGCCTATGGCCCCCACCGCCCTGAAGCGGTCGTGACCATCGACCGCGCCAAGGTGCCAGACAACATCAACGTTGATGTCGGCACTCAATTGCAGGTTAGAACCCGCGACGGGCGCCCCATGCCGGTAACAGTCGTCGGTGTGAACGAGGCCAGCGTCAAGCTCGACGGCAATCATCCGTTGGCCGGAAAGGACCTGGTGTTCGATGTTGAACTGGTCGAGATCGTTCAGGCGGCGTAGTCAACGGGATGAATCACGGCTGAAGCTCCTGGCACCAGACGGACGTCTCGTGCGCCGATCTGAAGGCGCCGTGTAATGAGCCACAAGATTGGAATATGACGGCCGCCGGGCACCGGCGGCCGTTTGGTTCAATGCCCGAACACCAATGGCGGCGCCAGGCGATCCCGGCGCAGCCAGCGCGCCAGCAGCAGCGCCGCCACCACGGCCAGCCCCGACGACAGGCCGATCCAGATGCCGACACCATGCAGGCCGAAATGGAAGGCGAGCAGCACGCCGAGCGGCAGGCCGACACCCCAATAGCCGATCGCGGCGTAGATCATCGGCACCTTGGTATCGTGCAGGCCGCGCAGCATGCCGGCGGCAACCGCTTGCGCGCCGTCAAAGACCTGGAACAGCGCCGCGAGGGCCAGGAACGACACGGCAAGTGCGATCACCCTGGCATTGGCCGGATTGCCCAGATCGATGAAGGCGCTGATCAGCGGATGCGGCCACAGGATCATCACCAGCCCCATCAGGGCCATGAACGAGACGCCGATGACAAAGGCGGTCCAGCCGGCGCGGGAAACGCCCTCCGGATTGCCGGCGCCGTGCGCAAGCCCGACGCGCACCGTCACCGCCTGGTTGAGGCCGAGCGGCACCATGAAGCTGATCGAGGCGATCTGGATGGCGATCGCGTGCGCGGCCAGCGAATCCGCATCGATCAGGCCCATCAGCAGCGCCGCCGCATTGAAGATCGTCACCTCGAAGGCGAGGATGCCGGCAATCGGCAGGCCGAGCCGCAACAGGCCCTTGAAGCGCGGCCAGTCGGCGCGCCAGAAACGGCCGAAGAGACGGTAGCGCCGGAACTTTTTCTCCAACATCACCACGACGGCCATGCCGACGAACATCAGCGTTGAGGACAGCGAGGTGGCAAGGCCCGAGCCGGCAATGCCCATCGACGGGATGCCAAGGTTGCCGAACATGAACACCCAGTTGAAGAAGGCGTTGCAGGCGACGGCGACGAAGACGATGACCAGCGCCCAGCCCGGCCGTTCCAATGCCGAGATGAATGAGCGCAGCACGATGTAGCCGTAAAAGGGCAGCACCGCCCATTCGAGCCAGCGCAGATAGATGCCGGCTTGGTGGGCGAGCACCGGGTCCTGGCCCATGGCCAGCAGGATGGCTTCGCCGTGCCACAGCACGAGCCAGATCGGGATCGAGATCAGGATCGCCAGCCACAAGCCCTGGCGCACGGTGCGGCGCAGGTCGCGCACCGAATAGCGGCGGCGGCCAAGCTCGGTCGCGATCATCGGCGACGTCGCCAGCATCAGGCCGAGCCCGAAGATCAGCGGCATGAAATAGAGGTTGGCGCCAAGCGCGCCGCTGGCCAGCGTATCCGGCCCGAGGCGACCCATCATCATGACGTCGGTGGCCGTCATCGCGGTCTGGCCGAGATTGGTCAGCACCATCGGCCAGGCGAGCGCCAGCGTCGCCCTGATTTCCTGACGCCAAAGATTTTCCGGCGCGCGAGCGCCGGCTTCGATCGCAGACATTTTCCTGCTCTTTCCAGTTGCGGCACGTCGGCAAAGAGCCGGAAGCCGCATTTCAAACGGCAAAACCTTCGGTTTCGCGGCGTTTGCGCCAGCTTTTGGACGAAACGCGACATGAAGGCAAGAGAGGAGGGGTGGGAACAGATTGAGCCAGCCGGAACGCCGGACCGCCACTGGTTGTCGCCGAGGTGCATTTCACACGCCGGCAATCGGCTGCTACCAATTGCATGGAGGGTGTGGCGACAGATTCCGAATTTTCCAGGAGGCAGGATGCAGTTCAGGCGCAGGAAGAACCCGGTTGCGATCCCGCGGACAGCGCCGTCCTTCGAGCACATCGTCACCGAGGCGAGCGAAAGCTTCCTGTGGCGGCTCGACGACTATCCCTGGGAGCGCAACGTCTGGAACTTCCATCCGGAATACGAGATCCACCTGTTGCGAAAATCCTCCGGCGTGGTTCTGGTCGGCGATCATATCGGCGAATTCGGGCCGGGCTACCTGACCATCGTCGGTGGCGGGCTGCCGCACGATTGGGTGACCGCGGTGCAGCCGGGAGAGCTGATCGAAGGCCGCGACATCGTCCTGCAATTCGATGCGCAGCGGCTGCGGGGGTCGGCAGGCCTGTTGCCGGAATTGCGCGAACTGGAATCGTTCCTCGAACGCTCGCTGCGCGGCATGGTCTTTCACGGCCAGACCGCACTGAAAGGCGCCGAGCTGATGGAACGGATGGGTGAGGTTAGCGGGCTAAGCAGGTTCTGCCTCTTCCTGCGCCTCGTCGACCTTCTCGCCAGAACCGACGAATACGAATTGTTGTCATCGCCGGATTTCTCGCCGGTTCTCGATGCCGCCTCGCTGGACATCATCCAGCGCACGCTGACCTATCTGTTCCAGCATTTCGCCGAAGATCTGAAGCTGCCGGAGGTGGCGGAACTGGCCGGAATGACGGAGAGCACGTTTTCGCGGTTCTTCCAGAAGAACACCGGCAACAGCTTCAGCGACCACATTGCCAAGCTCAGGCTCTGGCAGGCCTGCAAGCTCTTGGCGGACACCGATATTGCGATCACCGACATCTGTTTTCAGGTCGGCTACATGAACATCTCGAACTTCAACCGGGCCTTCATGCGCAAGCACAAGATGACGCCATCATCCTATCGCCGGCTGTCGCGGCAGCGGCTGACAATGCGCGCATAAGCATGTCCTAAAACCACCACTTCAGACCTGACCGATACTCATGTGACGGGCGCTTCCACATGGCGCCGGTTTTTGCACCGCACAATGCATAAAAGTACAGGTCTGCTGCAACGGTGCTTCTAGCGCAGTCTTCCGTAACTCCGCATTTTGGCGATGGGTGGCATGTCACTCGGGCGATGGTGAGGATCGCGTAACCCGAGGACTTCCGCTTCCTGCGACGTGTTCCTGGAGGAGAAAAGATCATGAAACCAGTTCGGCTTGCTGCCAGCCTTGGCGCAGCTTTTATGCTTTCCGCTACCGTTTCCACCATCGCTTTGGCGCAGGCGCCGGTCTGCTCGGCGCCAGTCAAGGTGCTGGCGCAGCCACGTGACGGCCTGACGCTTCTGGAGGACTCCAAGGACGAGTTCCAGAAGCTTGCCGGCGCCAGCTTCCAGATCGACTATCTCAACGAGAACGACCGCCGGGCGAAATCGCGCGCCGATGCGTCCACCGTCGGCAATTACAACGTCTACTATGTCGACGAAGCCAACGTCGCCCTATTTGCCTCGTCGAAATGGATCGTGCCGCTCACCGACTACTATCCGGCGGACTACGACTACGCCGATTTCGATCCGGGCCGCCAGAAGGTCGCCACCTATGACGGCAAGGTCTGGTTCGCGCCGCTGACCGGCGGCGGCGACCTGATGGTCTACCGCCAGGATATTCTGGAGGCGGCCGGAATCCAGCCGCCGAAGACGCTGGACGAACTGATCGCCGACGTGCCGAAGCTGACCAATCCGGACAAGGGCATATATGGCATCGCGCTGCGCGGCGCACGCGGTTCGGGCGCCAATGTCTGGCGCTGGATGCCGTTCTTCAAGGCCTATGGCGGCCAGTGGTTCGACGGCGACAAGCCGGCCTTCAACTCGGATGCCGCCGTCAAGGCGACCGAAACCTACCTAAAACTGTTCAAGGATTCGGCGCCCGGCACGCAGACCGGAAGCTGGGATGAATCAACCGGCGCGTTCCTGTCGGGCCAGGTCGCCATCCTCGTCGAATCGACGCCGCTGTCGGGCATGGCGGTCGATCCGAAGACCTCGCAGGTGGTCGGCAAGATCGGCTTCCTGCCGCCGCCGGCGCCGCTCACCGGTGGTGGCTATGGCCATGGCCTCGCCATCGCGGCAAAGGCCAATGCCGACGATGCCTCGAAGAAATGCGCCGGCCTGTTCATCGCCTGGGCAACGTCGAAAGAAAACGAGAAGCGCCGACTCGACGCCCACCAGTTCGGTGAGCTGAACCGCACCAGCATCCTGTCCAGCAAGGAATTTGCCGACATCTACGGCGCCGATCTCGGTCAGGCGCTGGCCGAGACAGGCAAGGTCACGGCGGTCAACTTCTGGCAAGATCCGCGCTGGCCTGATCTCGGCGATCGCTGGGGCATCATCCTCGAGGAACTGGTCACCGGCACCCGTACCGACATCAAGGGCGGCCTCAGCGAGCTCGAAGCCTACGCCAACGATCTGGTGAAGAAATAAGCCATCCTCCCCCTGCGGCGCACGGTCCGCGGCATTCCTGCGAATGTCGGGACCTGTGCGCCGCAGGTCGCCCTTTCTTCACTGAGCCAGACATCGCGCGAAACGGCCCAGCCATATTCAATCGCTCGAGACACAGCCAGGAATAGACAGATGCCGCGACGCTCATCCTTGCCGGTCACTTTTGTGGTGCCGACGCTCGTCATTCTTCTGGTCCTGTCGATGGTGCCGACGCTCTACGCAATCGTCATCGCCCTGCAGAACCGCGAGCTCTCCTCGACAGCCTATTCCTATGTCTGGTTCTCGAACTTCTATGACTTGTTCTTCGACCGCCGCTTTCTCAACGCCGTCTGGGTGTCGGTAAAGTGGGAGATCGTCACCGTTGTCGCAACCATGGCCGTGGCGATCGGACTGGGCGTGCTGATGTTCGAGGTCGCGTCGCCGCGCCTGCGCAACATCTATTGCCTGCTGTTCATCATCCCGGTCCTGCTGCCGCGTGTCTCGGCCGCCTTCGTCTGGAAGTTCGCCTATCACCCGCTCTATGGCATCGCCACCTACCCCTATCGGCTGCTGACTGGCGGGCTGATCTTCGACCCGCTGTCCAAGCCGGCGACGGCGCTGTTTGCCGTCGCATCGGTCGATGTCTGGCAGTGGGGGCTGTTCTTCGCCGTCATCGTGCTGAAGCTCTTGGAAACTCTGCCGCCGCAGCCGATCGAGGCGGCACGGCTCGACCGCGCCAGGCGCTGGCAGATCCACGCCTATGTCACCTTGCCGATGCTGAAGGCGCCACTGATCAGCCTGATGTTCGTCAAGATGATCGAGTCGTTGCGCTCCTTCGACTTGATCTATGTGATGACCCGTGGCGGGCCGGGTGTGGCGACCGAAACGCTCGACATGTACGCGTTCTCGCAAGGCTTCATCGAATCCGGCAAGGTGTCCTATGCCTCGGCGATGGCGGTGCTGATGATGATCGCCACCGTCATTACCTTCACCATGCTGTGGAAGCGGGTGCAGGCATGAGACCATATCGCATGAGACTGGGCCGCCTGATCGGCAAGACCGTGCTGGCATTTGCCGGCTTCATGGCTGTGTTTCCGCTGCTGTGGACGGCGCTCAATTCGCTGAAGAACAATGTCGACATCATCACCCGCGTTCCGCGCGTCGTGTTCACGCCGACGCTGGCCAACATCAGCTACATCATCGGCCGCGACAGCGTCATGACCGGCCTCTACAACTCGGTGATCGCCTGTGGCGTCGCGGTGCTGATCGGCGTCGTGCTTGGCCTGCCTGCCGCTTATGCGGTGGCGCGCTACCCCAACCGCTGGGCTGGCGACATCCAGTTCTTCGTGCTGTCGCTGCGCTTCCTGCCGCCGGTGGCGGTGGCCATCCCGCTGATGGTGATCTGGCTGCAGCTCGGGCTCTACGACACCCTCACCGCGTTGATCGTCACCTATTCGCTGCTCACCATTTCGGTGATCATGTGGCTGGCCATCCCCGCCTTCCAGGCTGTGCCGAAGGAGGTCGAGGAAGCCGCCTTCGTCGATGGCTACGGCGCTTATTCGGTGTTCTGGCGGATCGCTCTGCCGGTCGCGGCGCGCTCGCTGATCGGCGCGATCGCCTTCAGCTTCGTTCTGGTCTGGAACGAGTTCCTGATCGCGCTGATGCTGTCCAGCTCCAACGCCAAGACCTTGCCGATCGTCGCCTCGGAACTGTCCCAGCAAGGCATGAACGTGCCGTGGGGGATCCTCAACGCCTCGGTCGTGCTTCTGTCGCTGCCGCCGTTGCTGTTTCTCGGCGTGCTCAGCGGCTTCCTGAATTCCGTTTTCCGGCAAAAAAAGACTTGAAGTGAGGACGAGACATGCGGGCTTTGGTGCTTGAGAAGAAGGGCGAGCTGGCCCTGCGCGAGATTGCGTTACCGCTCGACGTCGGGCCTAACGACGTCAGGATCGCCATCCACACGGTCGGTGTCTGCGGCAGCGACGTGCACTATTACACCCATGGCGCTATCGGCAGTTACGTCGTGCGCGCGCCGATGGTGCTCGGCCACGAAGCGTCCGGAACGATCGTCGAAATTGGCGCCAATGTCAGGACGCTGAAGGTCGGGGATCGCGTCTGCATGGAGCCGGGCGTGCCGAACCTGTCATCGCGGGCAACAAAACTCGGCATCTACAATGTCGACCCCGACGTAAGCTTCTGGGCGACGCCCCCGGTTCACGGCATTCTTGCGCCTGAGGCCGTCCATCCGGCCGCATTCACCTACAAGCTGCCGGACAACGTCTCCTTCGCCGAAGGCGCGATGGTCGAGCCCTTTGCCATCGGCATGCAAGCGGCTGCCCGTGCGCGCATCGTTCCGGGCGACGTGGCGGTCATCGTCGGCTGTGGCCCGATCGGCATCATGATCGCGCTTGCAGCGCTTGCTGGCGGCTGCTCGAAAGTACTCATCTCCGATTTCTCCGCCCCGAAGCTCGAAATTGCGGCGCGCTATCCGGGTGTCGTCCCGGTCAATGTCGGCGGGCAGTCACTGGTCGATGCGGTGGCAGAGGCGACCGACAATTGGGGGGCGGACATCGTGTTCGAGGCCAGCGGCAGCCCGAAGGCATTCGCCAATTTGTTCGATGTCGTGCGCCCCGGCGGCGCGGTGGTCCTGGTCGGGTTGCCGGTCGAGCCGGTGACGCTCAATGTGCCGGCGGCCATATCGAAGGAAGTGCGGATCGAGACGGTGTTCCGTTACGCCAACATCTTCGACCGCGCCTTGCAACTAATCGCCTCCGGCAAGGTCGACCTCAATCCGCTGATCACCGGCACCTATCCCTTCAACGACAGCATCCAGGCGTTCGAGCGGGCGGCCGCCGGCAAGCCGGAAGACGTCAAGCTGCAGATCCTGATTTCGAGCGAGAAGGGCTGACCGAACCATGTCCGCGATCACCTGCTCCCATGTCGAGAAGTCCTATGGCGCCACGACCGTCATCCGCGACCTGAACCTCGCCATCGAGGAACACGAATTCGTCGTCTTCCTCGGCCCTTCCGGTTGTGGCAAGTCGACCTTGCTGCGCATGCTGGCGGGGCTGGAGGAGATCAGCGGCGGCGAGGTCTCGATCGGCGGCAAGGTGGTCAACGACCTCGATCCGGGCGACCGTGGCATTGCCATGGTGTTCCAGAACTACGCGCTTTATCCGCACATGACGATCTTCGACAACATCGCCTTCGGCCTGAAGCGGCAGAAGGTGGCGAAGGCGGAAATCCAGCAGCGCGTCGAGGCGGTCTCGAAGACGTTGGGGCTGGATCCCTATCTCGGCCGCAAGCCGGCCGAGTTGTCAGGCGGCCAGCAGCAGCGCGTCGCCATTGCCCGCGCCATGATCAAGACGCCGAAGGTGTTCCTGTTCGACGAGCCGCTCTCAAATCTGGATGCCAAGCTGCGCAACCACATGCGTATCGAGATCGCCCGGCTGCATCAGTCGTTGAAGACCACCACCGTCTATGTCACCCACGACCAGCTGGAGGCGATGACGCTCGCCGACCGCATCGTGCTGCTGCGGGAAGGCCGGATCGAGCAGATCGGCTCACCAGCCGAAATCTACGAGCGGCCGGCCAATCTGTTCGTCGCCGGGTTCATTGGAACCCCGAACATGAATTTCATCGACGTGGCCGTGGGGCGCAAAGACAACCGCTGGATTCTGACGAGCGCCGGTGCAGTCTTTTCGATCGAAGGCTCGCGCTTCAATCTGCAAGGCGTAGAGCGTGCGGTGCTTGGTATCAGGCCTCCGGATCTGAAGACCGCTGGTGCTGATGCCGGCAACCTTCTCGAAGGCACAGCCGATCTCATCGAGTTTCATGGCAACGACGCGCTGGTGATCTTCGGTTCCGGCGGCAAGGAGATCAGCGCGCTGGTGCCGACCCGCGAATGCCCTGCCGTCAACAGCCATGTCCGCTATACGGTCGACGAAACGAGCCTTCACTTGTTCGATTCGAAGTCTGGGGTGTCCTTGCTGAGACAGTAGTCCGACTTGCTTTACCGGATCGCGTCCAGCATCTGCCGTTGCCGGTGCATCTCGAGGAAAACCTTGTAATCATGGTCGAAACGCCCTGATGATCTAGGGTTCGACGCACGCGTCCTGCCGCCTTGCTGCATGGCGAGACAGGCCGCAGTGAGGTCGGGAAACAGCCCGGCCGCGGTTGCCGCGACCATGCCGGTGCCAAGCAGCACCGCTTCGTCGGCCAGCGGTTCGATCACCGTGCAGCCGGTGGCGTCGGCGTAGAGCTCCATCAGCAGCGGGTTCTTGGTGTGGCCGCCGGTGACATGCAGCGTGTCGATGAGATAGCCGTTCTCGTTCAGCGCCTCCAGCACATGGCGCACGCCGAGCGCGATGCCGACGGCGGTGCGCCAATAGAGCTTGCACAGGCTGTCGAAGGAGGAGTCCAGCGTCAGCCCGCTGACGACGCCGACGGCATGCGGATCGGCGAGCGGCGACCGGTTGCCGTGGAAATCGGGCAGCACATGCAGCCTGGCGGCAAGGTTTTCACCCTCGGTGACGCGCAGCTCGGCGACGCGCCTGGCGATTTTTGCATGCATGGCGGCATCCGGCTCGCCGCCGGCTCCGTGCCAGCGAATGATGTGATCGAGCAGGGCGCCGGTTGCCGACTGGCCGCCTTCCGACAGCCACAGCTTCGGCAATGCCGCGCCGTAATAGGGACCCCAGACACCGGCAAAAGGCTGCGGATCGGGCGACATCGCCATGACGCAGCTCGACGTGCCGGCAATCAGCGCCAGATGCCGGCCGATATCCTGTTCGTCGCCGGCAAAGCCGCCGAGCACGCCAAGCGCGCCGGCATAGGCATCGATGACGCCGGCGCCGACCCGGCACTTTTCGCTCAGGCCAAGCTCTGCCGCCGCTTGCGCCGCCAGCGGACCAATATCGCTGCCGACCGGGCTGGCCCTCTCGGGCAGATTGCCGTGCTCGAAAAGATCGTCGAGGCCGACGAGCTCGAAAAAATCGCGGCGCCAACCCATCTCCTCATGCGCCAGATAGGTCCATTTGGCGGTCAGCGTGCATTGTGAACGGGCGACCGAGCCTGTCGCTTGCCAGGTCAGAAAGTCGGTGAGATCGAATAGATAGCCGGCTTCATTCCAGGTCTTTGGCAGGTTCCGCTTCAGCCACATCAGCTTCGGCGTCTCCATTTCCGGTGACATGACGCCGCCGACATAGTCGAGCACGGCATGGCCGCTTGCCGTGCATTCGTCGGCCTCGGCAATGGCGCGGTGGTCGAGCCAGACGATGGTGTCCCAGCGCCTGTCGCCGGTGGTCGAGACGCTGAGCTGGCCGCCCTGCCGATCCCGCACCACCAGCGAACAGGTGGCGTCGAAGGAAATGCCGACGACATCCTCTGCGGCGACGCCGGCCTTTTCGCGGGCAGTGCGCACTGCGGCGCAGACCGCCGACCAGATATCGCGCGAATCATGCTCGGCGTGATCGGGCTTCGGCTGGTTCATGACGATCGGCCGTTCGGCGCGGCCGAGCAAGGTGCCACTGGTGTCGAGAATGCCCGCGCGAGCGCTCCCGGTGCCGACATCGACCGCGCAAACGAACTGTTTCGTCAAGATGCTCTAACTCTCGCTCCCAGGCCTGCAATCAGATCGGGCAATTGCAGCATGTCAGCGAATATAAAGTCCGGTTCACTCGACGCAAGCCGCGCTTTCAATGTCGGGTTACCGGCATGTGAGCCGCCGGTGAAGGCAAACACGCGCATGCCCGCCGCCCGCGCAGCGGTGATGCCGGCCGGGCTGTCCTCGACGACGAGGCATTTGCGCGGACGGGCCCGCATGCTGGCGGCGGCATGCAGGAACAGGTCGGGCGCGGGCTTGCCGCTCGGCACCATGGCGGCGCTGAACAGATGCGGCTCCATCAGCCCAAGCAATCCGGTGACGTCCAGTGCATAGCGGATGCGGTCGAGCGTACCCGAGGACGCGACACAGAACGGCAGCCCAAGCTTGGGCAGCATCTCCTTGACGCCGGCGATCGGCTTCAGTTCCTCGCGGAACTTGCGCATCAATTCGACGCGCATCTCGGTGAGGTGGCTGTCGGTGACATCAAGTCCGAAGTCGCGGCCGAGAATCTCGCGCACGCTCTTCATGCTCTTGCCGAGGAAATGCTCGTAGGCGGCATCCTCACTAACGCTGCCGCCGGCCAGCCTGATCATGCCGAGCAGCGCCGAGACGGAGAGCGCCTCGCTGTCGACCAGCACGCCATCGCAGTCGAAGATGACCAGTTCAGGCGTCATGGCGGCGAATGGCTCTCAGAGCTTGCCGGCGAGATAGCGCGTCAGCGTCGCGCGCGTGCCGTTCGCCCACAGCACGTTGAGCGCATGGGCGAAGGCCTCGATAAATGCCGTCGCGCGGCCGACATCGCCATAGATGTCCTCCATGGCAAGCCAGGCGGCCGGCGCGTCCTTTGCCGCCTTTGCCGTCGTCTGCATCCGGTCCCAGCTCGGGTCGTTGGGCTCGATGACGGCACCGCTGTCCGTCGTGCCGAAGCAGTAGCGGCACCACAGCGCCGATTCCAGCGCCAGGCCGGCGACGCTTTTCCCGGCTTTCAGGCGATCAGCGATGGTCGGGATGATGAATTTCGGCTGGCGGTTGGAGCCGTCGAGGCAGAGCCGGCGCACCGTGTCGCCGATCTTGGGATTGGAAAAGCGGCTCTCGATGAGCTGGTAATAGTCTTCCAGGACCGTGTCCGGCACCGGCGGCACTGTCGGAATGATTTCGTCCCGTTCGAGCTTGGCCAGAAAACCGCTCACCAGTGGCTCCTGCATCGCCTCATGGACGAAATGAATGTCCATCAGGCCGGCCGGATAGGCGATGGTGGCATGACCGCCATTGAGGATGCGGATTTTCATCAATTCGTATGGCGCGACGTCCTTGACGAACTGCACCCCGACCTTTTCCAGCGGCGGACGGCCATCGGTGAAATGGTCCTCCAGCACCCATTGCCGGAACGGCTCGCAAAACACCGGCCAATTGTCCCCCAGCCCGAAATCCTTGGCGAGGATGCCGCGTTCGCGGTCTGATGTGGCCGGCGTGATGCGATCGACCATGCCGTTCGGAAAGGCAACATGCTCGCTGACCCAGTTCGCCAGATCCTCGTCGATCAGACGGGCCAGACCAATGACGCCGTCCGAGGTGACGTGGCCATTGTGAGGAATGTTGTCGCAGGACATCACCGTGAACGGCACCGTGCCCTCGTCGCGGCGGCGTACTAGCCCGGCAAGGATGATACCGAACACCGTCTTCGGTGTAGCACCGGCTTGCGCGTCCGCGACGATGTCGGGATGGGTCGGGTTGAAGACACCGGAGGCCGGGTCGATGAAATAGCCACCTTCAGTGATGGTCAGCGAAACGATCTTGATGGCCGGGTCGGCAAGCCGTTCGATGATGCCGGCCGCATCGCCCGGCATCAGGAAGTCGATCATGGCGCCGGTCACGCGGGCACTCATATGGCCAGAGTCCTGCTCGACCACCGTGGTCAGCCAATCCTGCTCTTCCAGCTTGGCGCGGCCGATCTTCTCGCCCTCGAACACGCCGGCGCCGACCAGCGCCCAGTCATGACCGATGCCCGCATTGAACAAATCGTCGAGATAGACGGCCTGGTGCGAGCGGTGGAAATTGCCGACGCCGAAATGCACGATGCCGGCCTTGAGCGTTGAGCGGTCATACTTCGGACCGGCGACCTCAGTGGGCAGCTTGGAGAGATTTGAGGACGAGAGTTTTACGGTCATCTGTTTACCCTATGGCCGGGCTTCGGCCTTCGTTACTCCCTCCCCCGTTTTTCACGTGGAGAGGATAAGGGGCGGCACGTCTTCCAAGGTCGATGCGCCCGCTGATGTCGGCCTCTGCTCCCCGTGGAGGTACGAGGAGCAGAGGCCGTCCCCCGCCCTCAACTCATCCACTGGCCGCCATCGACATTGTAAGTCTGGGCGACGATGTATTCGGCGTCGGCGCTGGCGAGAAAGACCGCCATGCCGGTGAGGTCGTGCGCCGTGCCCATGCGGCCATACGGCACCGCCTCGCCGACCAGTTTCTTCTTCTCGCCCTTCGGCCGGTTTTCATACTTGGCGAACAGCGCATCGACGTGATCCCAGTGCTCGCCGTCGACGACGCCAGGGGCAATCGCATTGATGTTGATGCGGTGCTTGATCAGGTCGAGCCCCGCCGACTGGGTCAGCGAGATGACGGCGGCCTTGGTGGCGCAATAGACGCCGACCAGCGCCTCGCCGCGCCGCCCGGCCTGGCTCGCCATATTGATGATCCTGCCGCCCTTGCCTCGTGCGATCATCGAGCGGGCGGCAGCCTGCAGCATGAACAGCGTGCCGGCGACGTTGACCGAAAACAGTTTGTCGTAGCTTGCCTTGGTGATCTCGACGATCGGGGCCAGATCGAACAAAGCGGCGTTGTTGATCAGGATATCGAGGCCACCGGTCTTCGCCTCGACGGCTTTTACCGCCGCCTCGATGGAGGCGAGGTCGGTCACGTCTAGCTTGACCGCATAGGCCTTGCCGCCGATCTCGGCGGCCGTCTTCTGCGCAGCCTCGAGATTGATGTCGGCAATGGCCACGGTGGCGCCTTCGCCGGCATAGGCTTCGGCGAAGGCCCTGCCGATGCCACGGGCCGAACCCGTGATCAGCGCGGATTTACCAGCCAGTCGCATGCTTATATTGCCTTTCCGTCGGCGCCGAAGCGATGCAGCTTGGCCTTGTCGGGCGTCAGATAGATGGTGTCGCCGTGATGCACGGCCAGTTCACCGTCGGCACGCACCGTCAGCGGACCGACGCCATCAGCTTGAACGTGCAGGAACGTGTCGGAACCGAGATGTTCGGCAACGCCGACGGTGGCTTTCCAGTCGCCCGCCGTGGTCGAGATTTCCAGATGCTCGGGGCGGATGCCGATGGTCTTGGCGCTGTATTTGGCCGCCGGCGCGCCTTCGATCAGATTCATCTTCGGCGAGCCGATGAATCCGGCGACGAACAGGTTCTTCGGCGTCTTGTAGAGTTCCATCGGCGAGCCGACCTGCTCGATGTTGCCGGCGTTCAGCACGACGATCTTGTCGGCCATGGTCATGGCTTCGACCTGATCGTGGGTGACATAGATCATCGTCGTCTTGAGCTGATGATGCAGTTCGCTGATCTCCAGCCGCATCGTGCCGCGAAGTGCTGCGTCGAGGTTGGACAGTGGTTCGTCGAACAGGAAGGCGGTCGGCTGACGCACGATGGCACGGCCGATGGCGACGCGCTGGCGCTGGCCGCCGGAAAGCTGGCCAGGCCGGCGTTCGAGGTAGTTGGTGAGGTTGAGCACGCGCGCGGCATCTCCCACCTTCTTGTCGATGGTCGCCTTGTCCTCGCCGGCCATCTTCAGCGGGAAGCCGATATTCTTGGCCACCGTCATGTGCGGATAGAGCGCGTAGGACTGGAACACCATGGCGAGCTTGCGCTTGGCCGGTGCCTCGCCGGTGACGTCGCGGCCGTCGATGTTGATTGAGCCGCCGCTGGTGTCTTCCAGGCCGGCGATCAGCCGCAGCAATGTTGACTTGCCGCAACCCGACGGGCCGACGAAGACGACGAACTCGCCATTCTCGATCACCAGGTCGAGGCCGGGGATGATGGACGTCGATCCGAAGGATTTGGAGACGTTCTTGAGTGTGATGTTTCCCATGGTTTCCTCCCCGAGGGGTTATTGTCCGGCGTCTGTTGCTTGCGGCGGTCTTACTTCACGGCACCAAATGTCAGGCCGCGCACCAGCTGCTTCTGGCTGAACCAGCCCATGATCAGGATCGGCGCGATGGCCAGTGTCGAGGCCGCCGAAAGCTTGGCCCAGAACAGGCCTTGCGGGCTCGAGAACGAGCTGATGAAGGCGGTCAAGGGTGCTGCTTCCGTGGTCGTCAGCCGGATCGTCCAGAACGCCTCGTTCCAGGCCAGGATGATGTTGAGCAGCATGGTCGAGGCGATGCCCGGCACCGCCATCGGCGTGAGGACATAAATGATCTCGTTCCACAGCGATGCACCGTCCATGCGTGCCGCTTCCAGGATCTCGCCCGGTATTTCGCGGAAATAGGTGTAGAGCATCCACACCACGATCGGCAGGTTGATCAGCATCAGCATGACCATCAGGCCGATACGACTGTCGAGCAGTCCCGTGTCGCGGAAGATCAGGTAGATCGGGAACAGCACGGCAACCGCGGGCATCATCTTGGTGGACAGCATCCACATCAGGATGTCCTTGGTTCGCTTGGTTGGCGAGAAGGCCATCGACCATGCGGCCGGTATGGCGACCAGCAGGGCCAGGATGGTCGAGCCGACCGAGAGCAGCACCGAGTTGAAGAAGAACTTGAAGTAGCCGTTCTGCGCCTGAACCTCGGAATAACTCTCGAACGTCCCCGACGGGATGATGCTGAATCCCTGGATGGCTTCCTGCTCCGATTTGAACGAGGTGATGATCGTATAGAGGATCGGGAAGAAGATCAGCAGGGCGACGATCCAGGCGGCAATTGTCGCGATCGTCTTGTGCTGCGTTGTGACTGAACGTGCCATGATCAGGTTCTCCCGTATCGGCGATGTTGGTGGCAGGGTCGACCCCCACTCCGGTTTGCTGCGCAAACCACCTCTCCCCCGATCGACGGGGTAGAGGAAGGGCGCGGCTTCGATGCAGGCGTTTCCTCTCCCCCGGGCAGGGGGAGAGGTGTCCCGCGCAGCGGGACGGAGTGGGGGTGGTTCAGCGCAAGCGACATTGTCTCCCCCTTACTTGTCCAGGTTCTTGCCGACGGCGCGCATGGCGAAGAAGGCAACGATGTTGGCGAGAATGACGGCGATCACACCGCCGGCGGACGCCTGGCCGATTTTGAACTCCAGCAACGCCTTCTGGTAGACGAGGAAGGGCAGGTTGGTGGAGGCGTATCCCGGGCCGCCATTGGTGGTGACGAGGATCTCGGCATAGACGGAGAGGAGGAAGATCGTCTGGATCAGGATGACGACGGTGATGGCGCGCGACATATGCGGCAGCGTCAGATAGATGAAGCGGCTGATGAAGCCGGCGCCGTCCATCTCGGCGGCTTCCTTCTGCTCACCGTCGAGCGATTGCAGCGCGGTCAAGAGGATGAGGGTCGCGAAGGGCAGCCATTGCCAGGCGACGATGATGATGATCGCCATCATCGGATGCTGCCCGAACCAGTCGATCGGCTGGGCCCCGAAGAAGCGCGCGATATCGGCGAACACCCCATATTGCGGGTGCATGATCATGTTCTTCCAGACCAGTGCGGCCACCGGCGGCATGACGAAGAACGGCGAGATGACGAGGATGCGCACGATCCCCTGGCCCCACATCGGCTGGTCGATCAGCAGCGCCAGCAGGATGCCGCCGATCACCGTGATCAAAAGCACGCTGACCACCAAAGTGAGCGTGTTGAGGATCGATTGCAGGAAGGCCGGGTTCGAATAGAACAGCGCGTAGTTCGAGAAGCCGACGAAGCCGTCGCGGATCGGATTGAGCGGATTGTACTGCTGGAAGGAGAACCAGATGGTGATGACCAGCGGCACGATCATCCAGACGAACAGCAGCACCACGGATGGCGCCATCATGAAACGGGCAAGCGAACGGGTCTGCTGAGTAGCCATGACGGTCACCCTTCACTGGTCAGACTGAATTTTCAAAAGGCGTTAAAGGCGGCCGCCCGAACTGGGAACTCGGGCGGCCGTTGCCGGTCAAGGAGGCGACCGGCATTCGGCACCGGGAGGAGCCTACTTGATGTATCCGCCTTCGGTCATTGCCGCGGTGGCAGCATCCTGGGCCTGCTTCAAGGCATCGTCGACACTCGACTGGCCGGCAAGAGCCGCCGAGAAGAGCTGGCCGACGGTGGTGCCAAGACCCTGGAATTCAGGGATGGCGACGAACTGAACGCCGACATAGGGCACCGGCTTGACCGTCGGATGTGTCGGGTCGGCGGCGTTGATGGAGTCGAGCGTCATCTTGGCGAACGGAGCCGCCTTCTGGTACTCGGCATTGGCGTAGAGCGAGGAGCGCGTGCCCGGAGGAACATTGGCCCAGCCTTCCTTCGAAGCGACCAGTTCGGCATAGTGCTTGCTGGTCGCCCAGGAGACGAACTTCTGGGCGGCATCAGCCTTCTGCGTGCCGGCGGGGATGGCCAGCGACCAGGCCCACAGCCAGTTACCGCGCTTGCCCAGGCCGTTGTCAGGCGCCAGGGCATAGCCGACCTTGTCGGCGACCTGGGATGCCTTCGGGTCGGAGACGAACGACGCGGCGACGGTGGCGTCGATCCACATGCCGCATTTGCCCTGCTGGAACAGCGCCAGGTTCTCATTGAAGCCGTTGGAGGATGCGCCCTCGGGGCCGTCGGCCTTCATCAGGTCGACATAGAATTGCAGCGTGTTCTTCCATTCGGGCTGGTCGAATTGCGGCTTCCAGTTCTCGTCGAACCAACGTGCGCCGAAGGAGTTCGACATGGCGGTCAGGAAGGCCATGTTCTCGCCCCAGCCGGCCTTGCCGCGCAGGCACACACCATTCACGCCATTGGCGCGGTCGGTCATCTTGTCGGCGGCCTGCTTGATGAAGTCCCAGGTCGGCGCATCGGGCATCTTCAGCCCGGCCTTGTCCATCAGGTCCTTGCGGTACATGACGAAGGAGCTTTCGCCGTAGAAGGGCGCGGCATAGAGTTTGCCGTCGACCGAAAGGCCGCCGGCGATAGCCGGGATGATGTCCTTGGCGTCATAGTCGTCGCCGAGCTTGTCGAGCGGCAGCAGCCAGCTCTGCTTGGCCCAGATCGGAACTTCATAGGTGCCGATGGTCATCACGTCATATTGTCCACCCTTGGTGGCGATGTCGGTGGTGACGCGCTCGCGCAGCACGTTCTCTTCAAGCGTAACCCAGTTGAGCTGGATGTCGGGGTTCGCCTTGGTGAAGTCTTCGGTCAGCTTTTGCATGCGGACCATATCGCCATTGTTGACGGTGGCGATGGTGATGGATTCGGCGTGTGCGGCGAACGCAAATGCGCTGGCCGACAACAAGCCCAGGGTGAGCGTGCGAAGTTTCATCAAATTCCTCCCTTGAACCAAGATGAGCATTTGCCTTGGCTTTGGGCAATTACTCACCTGGCGTTAATTATGTCAAGCCGGATTCGATGCTGCAGCGCAGCACTCGGCGAGGCCGGCGGACATTGGGTGGATGGAAATTGCGAAGACAAGCTGCGCCCGCGCCGGACACCAGGCGGCCGGACAGAAAGGCTGTTGTCTTGAATGCGGCTGCCGGAGGGCTTGCCTGTCAGCAGGCGATCTCGGCCAGCAGCCAGTCGCGGAAGGCGCGGATCTTCGGCACGTTGCGGCGCGCCTGGGGATAGACCAGCCAGTAGGCATGACCGTCGTCGCCGACCAGGTCGAAGGGCTGGATCAGGCGGCCGTCGGCGAGTTCCGCCTTGAACAGGGCCCTGGTCAGGATCGCGACGCCATGACCGGCGATCGCCGCATTGGCCTCATAAGCCTGCGCGCCCATGCTGCTGCCTGGCCGCTTTGCAAGGTCGTGCGAGTCCACGCCGGCAGCCGAAAACCACTCGTTCCACCAGATATCGCCAGGATCGAGGATCGGCAGCCGCAAGAGGTCGGCCGGTTCCTTGACGCCACCGATGCTTGCCGCGAGCTTGGGGCTCAGCATCGGCGTGAAATCGGCATCGAACAGCTTGTGCGCTTCTAGGCCCGGCCATTTGCCGGCGCCGGAGCGGATAGCGATATCGGCTTCCTCGCGGGCAAAGTCCGTCAGGCGGCTCGACGTCTCAAGCCGAACGGCAAGCGCCGGATGAGCGATCTGGAACGAGCCCAGCCGGTGTGCCAGCCAGTTCGAGGCAAAGGTCAGCACCGTGGTGACGCACAGCAACCCGTCGGCGCCGCCACGCGCCGCGGCATAGGCCTGGCCAAGAATGGCAAAGGCCTCGCCGACTGCCGGCGCCAGGCGCTGCCCGGCTTCGGTCAATACGATCTGGCGTGGCCGGCGCAGGAACAGCGGCGCGCCGATACGCTCTTCCAGCACCTTGATCTGATAGCTGACCGCCGCTTGCGTCATGGCGAGTTCGCCGGCGGCTTTGGTGAAGGAAAGATGCCGCGCCACCGCGTCGAACACCCTGATCGCCTGCAGCGGCGGGAGTTGCGAAACCTGTCGCGAGCCGAGGTCCGGCATAAAGCCTCCTTATGGGTCATAACAGACGTTCTATTGGCAAAGGCGGCCGGCAAGACCGACATTCCGGATCAACCCGTCATTCGGGTTTAGGATAGCGAAGGTTGACGATCATGACCATGGCGCAGCAAAAATGCACTCCCGCTCCGGATCACCGCTGGATTTCGTGGCTCACGGACGGATTTGGCTGGTTCGCGATAAAAAAGAAGGCACATCTCGACATCAGGGACCTGTCGCCGCATCTGCTGCGCGACCTCGGTTTCCTCGATGGCAATGATCCTTTCGGGCGAGGCAAATAGCCGGCTGGCTTTTTATCCAAATAGGCAGTGACGCCGCTATGACCGCAAGCGGGATCAGATGCTGGCCAGCAGCGCGGCGGCGGTCCGTTCATCGGTGATGAGGCCGTTGATCAGCCGCCGGTTGACCGCCGCCAGGATGCCCGGCAGCTTTCGTTCGCCCATGGCCAATGCGATGACCAGCGATTTTTCGCGCGACGGCAGCGAAGCCGACGACACCCGATCGTTGGTGATGCCCTCGATCATGCGACCTTCGCGATCGAACACCCAGCCGACGATTTCGGCGATTCCACCGGCCTTCTGCAGCGCCTTCAATTCGCTCTCCGAAATGAAGCCGTCCTCGTAGAGCGGCGCCTTCGGGCCGAGGTCGCCAATGCCGATGAAGGTGACGTCGGCTTCCGCCGCCAGCGCCAGCGTCGGCTGGATCATCGGCTGGTTCAGCAGCATCTCGCGTTCCTCCGGCGAAGAGGCGATGACCGGCAGCGGCATCGGGAAGGAGCGGGCCTTGACCCTGTCGGCCATGGTGAAGATGACGTTGTAGAAGGCGGCCGAGCCATCCGGCGAGATGTTGCCCGTCAGCGACACCACCTTGTGCTGCGGGCATTCCATCGGCGGCAATTGCTCGATCGCCGCTTTCAGCGTGCGCCCTGTGCCGATCGCCATGACGATCGGGGTCGGCGAGCGCAGCCGCCGCTCGATCTCGGCGGCGGCCGCCTCGGCGATGCCGATCGTGGTGGAGGACGAATTGGGATCGCTTGGCACGACCTCGACCAGATCGAGCGCGAAGCGCGATCTCAGCCGTGCCGCCAGATCAAGGCAGTTGGCGATCGGATGGTCGACGCGAACCTTGATCAAGCCCTCCGACACCGCCAGCGACACCAGCCGCTGCGCCGTCTGCCGCGAGATGCCGAGCGTGGCGGCGATCTGGTCCTGCGTGTTGCCGGCAACATAATAAAGCCAGCCGGCACGCGCCGCGTCGTCCAGCCTGTTGTTGCTGCCATCCTGCCGGGTATTCAAAGTCCTGCCTCCCGAAACCGCTGGTCATAAGAGCGGTTCGCTCCTACTCTTGCAGGGAACGGCTTGCTGCGCAATTGTCAATCTCCAGGGCAATTGCTTGCCGCCCACCGGCGCAGGCGGGGCCAAATTTCCTTCTTCCACCATATCTGCGTCGGGAAAGAAGCGCGGTTGCCGTGCCGACCGGCGGCACGTTCTTAGGCCCCGAAGGTTTATCTCCCGGCGCAAACGCTTTAATGGATCGCAAAAAGGAGCGCTGCATGACACCGAAAGCGGTTTTCTGGGATATGGACGGCACGCTGGTCGACAGCGAACCGTTGCACGAGGCCGCCCTGATGGCCGCGATGCGCAATGTCGGCCTCGTACCGCCTGATGATCTGCATGAGCGGGTTCTCGGCGTCGCCGCCTGGCCGGTCTACCAGATGATGCGCGACGAGTTCGGTCTGGATCTGCCTTTCGACGACTGGATCGTGCGCAAATACGAGCACTATCTGCCGCTGGTCGAGACCTTGAAGCCGCGCCCCGGCGCGATCGAGATATTCAACGAGCTGCGGGCAATGGGAGTGGCGCAAGCCGTCGTCTCGAATTCGGACCGGATGATCGTCGACGCCAATCTGAGCATGGTCGGCCTCATTTATCCCGGCATGAAGACGATCAGCCGCAACGATGTGCGCGAAGGCAAGCCGCATGCCGAACCATTCCTGCGCGCCGCGTATCTGGCCGATGTCGACCCTGCGCACGCCGTGGCAATCGACGACAGCTGGCCGGGCGCCATGGCAGGGCTGGCGGCGGGCATGAAGACGATCTTCTGGCCGGAAAAGCCGATGGGCGGACCGCCCGGCGCTGTCGTCATCAACACCGCCGAGGAATTGCGGAGAGAACTCGGGCTTTAACCCTCAGTTCCGGTAGACCGGTTCCTGCTCGTCGAGGATCGCCTTCAGCTCGCTGAGATGGCGTTCGGCCTGGCCGGGATAGTCGTCCATCTCGCTTGCCGCCTTCTCGGCGATGGCGTCGGAGAGCGTGCGCAGCGGCCGGCCGGTCCACAGCGCCTTGATGTAGGTCTCGGCCGCGCGCTCGAAATAGAACATGCGGTTGAACGCATCGGCGACCGTATCGCCGATGACGAGCACGCCGTGATTGCCCATCACCATCACCTTGACCTTGGGATCGACGAGAAGCTGCGAGCAGCGCTCGCCCTCTTCCTCGAAGGCCAGTCCGCCATAATGCGCGTCGACGACATGACGATTGAAGAACATCGCCGAATTCTGGTCGATCGGCGGCAAGCGAGAATCGGCGAGCGAGGCCAGCACCGTGGCGTGGATCGAGTGCACATGCATGACGCAGCGCGCATGGCGCACATTGCGATGGATGGCGCCGTGCAGCCCCCATGCCGTCGGGTCGGGCGCGTCCGGACCGGAGAGCGTATCCGGGTCGTTGGCATCGATCATCAAAAGGTCGCTCGCCTTGATGCGCGAGAAATGCACCTGGTTGGGGTTCATCAGGAACTGCGTGCCGTCGTCGTTGACAGCCAGCGAGAAATGATTGGCCACCGCCTCGTGCATGTTGAGCCGCGCCGTCCAGCGAAAGGCACAGGCGAGATCGACACGCTCCTCATAGAAGGGCAGGTTGGTCAGCGTTTCCTTCTGCAGGCGGGCGATGCTCATCCTAAAATCCTCCGGTTTTGGCAAGAATGCCGTGACCAGCCCATGCCCGCAACCGGTTTCGGTTGGTGCAAGGGATGGCTATCTCACGCTGCCGTGCTGGCAACAGCAGCGCCGGCCCTGAGCCCGCCATGCTCGACGATGAAGTCGATCACCTCCTGCAGCCCCTTGCCGCGCGACAGGTCGGTGAAGCCGAACGGCCGCTTGCCGCGCATGCGGCCGGCGTCGCTCTCCATGACATCGAGGTTGACGTTCACGTAGGGCGCCAGATCGCTCTTGTTGATCACCAGGAAATCGGAGCGGGTGATCGCCGGCCCGCCCTTGCGCGGGATCTCCTCGCCCTGGCAGACCGAGATGACATAGAGCGTCAGGTCGGCAAGATCCGGCGAGAAAGTGGCGGCGAGATTGTCACCGCCGGATTCGATGAAGACGATATCGAGATCCGGGAATTTCCGGTTCATCTCGGCGATCGCCTGCAGATTGATCGAGGCATCCTCGCGGATGGCGGTGTGCGGGCAGCCGCCGGTCTCGACGCCCATGATGCGATCCTCGGGCAGTGCCTGCAGCCGCGCCAGCATCATGGCATCTTCCTTGGTGTAGATGTCGTTGGTGACGACGGCGATCGAGAATTCGTCGCGCAGCGCCTTGCACAGCTTTTCGGTCAGCGTCGTCTTGCCCGAACCGACCGGGCCGCCAATGCCGACGCGCAGCGGGCCATTTGTCTGTGTCATGCGGGAAACTCCGTGATGGCGAGGATGGCGAAGCCGAGCCCGATCAGCAGGCACAGCGGCGAATAATAACGGACATCGAGCCGCGCGAAAGGCTGTTCAGGCGCCAGGCGCCGCCACCATGGCGTGAAGCCGGCAATGCCGCGTCCCAGGAACACCAGCCCGATGAGCAGCGACGTGGCGGCGAGGCCTTCCCTGGGAAACGGCGAGGCAAAGACGCCTATGAGCGCCAGCGGCCACAGCGTCGCCAGGCACAGGCAAGCGGCAACGGCGAAACTGGCGAACGGCGTCGGCATTTCGTCGACGCCGCGAAAGCCGACCACGGCGTGGGCGCAGGAGGCCGCATCCTTGCCCGGCCAGATGCCGCCAATGCCCCAATAGACATGCAGAGCGGTGATCAGCAGCAGGACGGCCGAAAGCGCGAAGGCGAGGATGATCATGAGCGGAACAATCGCGAATACTGGGTTTCGTGCTTCATCGCCATGACGTCGGAGACGAAGGCGCAGCCGCCGAGATCGTCCAATGTCGAGCGCCCGGCGCGGGCTGCGGTCGCAACGGCCAGCGGCTCGAAGCCGGCAAGCAGGGCGGTTGCCCTGTTTTGGCCAACGACGCCAAGCCGGATCGCGGCCTGGACGAGATTGGAGAAGAAAGTCTGCAGGAAGGCGGACAGCGCATCCCGAAGTGCAATTGAATTGCCGCCGGCAATGGCGCCGACAGCGACGCAATAAGCACACTCAGCCGGCAAGCGCTCCAGCACCGGATTTGGCCAGGCCGCCGCCGCTTTGAGGAAGGCCGCACCCTGCAGCATCGTCTCGGTGTGGCGTTCGCGCGAGCCGGCCAACGCTTCGGCGAGTGCGGCTATTTCATCGAGATCACCGGTGCCGCGTGCCCGGCGCCAGCTCTCGGCAAACAGCACGGCGTCGTTCCAGCCGGAGCCCATCTCGACCAGCGTTTTCAGCCAGGCGGCAAGGCTTTCGCCGTCGACGATCAGCCCGTCATGCACCGCACGCTCGAGGCCATGGCTGTAGGAGAAGCCGCCGACCGGAAAGGCCGGCGACAACCACGCCATCAGCCGCAGCAGGGCGATGTTCGAAGGCTGGTCAGTCATGGTCGTGGTGGTGGCCGGCGTGGCTGTGCGAATGGGAATGCGATTCGCCATGTGAGTGGGAATGCGCTTCCGCGTGGCTATGCGCATGACCGTGATCGTGGCTTTGCCCACTATGGCCGGAATAGGCGCCGCGCACCGGCTTGAACGGCTCGGAAATGTCGCGCACCGTTGCGCCGAGCCCCTCCAGCATCGCCTTGATGACATGGTCGCGCAGGATGAGGATGCGCCCGGCCTCGATGCTCGCCGCGAGATGACGGTTGCCGATATGCCAGGCGAGTTCGGCCAGATGCACGGTGTCACGAGCCCGGATGTCATAGACCTCTTCCGGCGCGGCGATGATCTCGACATGGCGGCCATCCTCCAGCACCAGCCGGTCGCCATTGTTCAGGGCGACGGGTTCGGCCAGGTCGACCAGCACCTTGCTGCCGTCGGCCAGTTCGATGGCCCGGCGGCGCAGATGCCGCTCGTCATGGGCGAGCACGGCCCTACCGGACGGCGCGGTGGTTCCGGCATTGCCGGCGGTCAGCACCGAAACGGCACGCGGGAATTTGGTGAAGTCGGTGTTGAGGTTGAGCTTCATTTCATGGATCCCCCATTTGCTTGCGCCCTTGCGCGGGCAGGCCGCGCCAGCACGCGGTCGAAATAGGCGTTGACGCGCTCGGATTCGATCGGGAACCGGCCGGCACGAGCCCAGCCGCCCATGTCGCCGAGCAGGACGTCGACAGCCGAGAACCGGTCGCCCAGCGCGAACGGCCGATCACCAAGTCGCCGGTCCAGCGCCTTGAGTTCCGAGGCAAAATCGTAGGCCGCCGCAGGACCGACATCGACCCGCACGTCCTTCGGCAGCAGGAAGCGATGGCGCAGCTTGTTCCTCAACGGCGCCTCGAACTCGCTCTGCGCAAAATGCATCCAGGAATCCATCTCGGCGCGACCGGTTAGGCCCGGGTTGGCCCCCATGCCCATGTCCGCGTGTTTGTCCGAGAGATAGACGCAGATCGCCGCCGAATCGGTCACTGTCAGCTCGCCATCGATCAGGATCGGCACCTTGCCCGACGGGTTGAGCGCATAGGCTTCCGGCGAGCGCAGATGAACCTCGACGAATTCATAGGCCTGCCCGAGTTCCTCGAGCATCCAGAGAACGCGGCTGACCCGGGATCCACGCGATCCGATGGCCTTGTACATGGGTGAAACCTGCCTTTCCCGAACAGCCTAGACCATCGCGTTCACTCAGACGATGGTGTCGAAGAGCCGCAGGATGAACGATATCTGATAGATGAGCGCCGCCGCGACAAAGGCGATGTGGAAGCGGCGGTCGCGCACCAGAATCGCAACGATGCAAAACGCGACGAAGACCGGCGTTCGGAACAGATACTCGCTGCCGAAGCGGGCGAAATGCTCCGGCCCTTTCAGCAGCGTGTCGACCACGTCGAGCAGATAGGTCGCCGCCAGCAGGCCGAAGAACCAGGCACGGCGCGAATAGAAGAAATCCTCGTAGCTGGTGTAATCCAGCATCGAATCCGGAAACAGCAGGGCGCACAGCAGGAACAGCGTGATCGCGTAGAAGATGATGAATAGGTACTTGCCGAAGGTCCACGTCTCAATGGCGTAGAGACCGAACTCCCACCACCAGAAATGCACCAGCATCAAAAGCACCGAAGCGACCCAGGCCAGATGCACGGGATAGAGCCGGTACTGGCCCGGATGCTGGACGATGCGCGCCACCCCCGACAGCAGGCGGGCGACACCAAGCCCGATCACCATGCCCATGACGATGCGGATGTGCGGGAAGATGTCGTGGGCGGAGGCGATTTGCTGTTCCATATGGCCGGCTGTAACTCGGAGCGCAATAAACGAAGAAGCGGCTAATCCCGCAGGAAGTCATCCATCGAAAGTGGACCGCCTGGCCAAAATCGTCCATCGAGGGCCTGCTTGACTGTGAAGGGAGGCTCGGCCGGGAAATGGGCCTTCCTCAAACCGGTCTCCCTTGCCGCTGTCGGCAAAGCGTACCCGTATGCCTCATCGAAAATCTGCGCGGGATAACGACGGAGGCTCGGGCTATCCTTGATGATATTTCCGATCCAAACGCGCTGTTCGGAGATTGATGCCTGCCAGCTATGGCATCTGTGGCCGGGCTGGAATTCCCATTTCAGAAGATGTGCAATCAACACCTCCATCCGGCTGCGGATCTCCCGCCTGTCACTCCTCCCCAAGCTTTCGATCTCCTCGGCTACGTTCTCCCGATCAAGCTCGGAAAGGCGCCCGTCGCGCAACAGCGCTGCCTGTTCGGCGCTCCACTGCGCAAAGTCCGTTTCGTAGGGCGTAAGGGCTCTGAGGCGATCGATCCTGTTCATGGGGTGTATATTGCCCCAAACCGCGTCGCGTTCAAACGGCTTCGTGCGATGCCGCATTAGGGATGAAGTTCAAAACAGAAAATACCTCTGCGCCATCGGCAGCACGGTCGCCGGCTCGCAGGTCAGCAGCTCGCCGTCGGCGCGCACTTCGTAGGTTTCCGGGTCGACCTCGACATGCGGCGTAGCGTCGTTGAGCACCATCGAATGCTTGCCGATGCCGCCGCGGGTGTTCTCGACGGCGACGAACTGCTTGTCCACGCCCAGCCTGCCGTGCAGGCCGGATTCGAGCGCTGCCTTCGAAACGAAGGTCACCGACGAATTGGTCCTGGCCTTGCCATAGGCGCCGAACATCGGCCGGTAGTGCATCGGCTGCGGCGTCGGGATCGAGGCGTTCGGGTCGCCCATCGGGGCGGCGGCGATCATGCCGCCGATCAGCACCATATCCGGTTTGACGCCGAAGAAGGCCGGGTTCCACAGCACCAGGTCGGCGCGCTTTCCAACCGCGATCGAGCCGATATCCTTCGACAGCCCATGCGCGATGGCCGGATTGATCGTGTATTTGGCGATATAGCGGCGGACGCGGAAATTGTCGTTGTTGCCGGTTTCCTGCGGCAGCGACCCGCGTTGCCGCTTCATCTTGTCGGCGGTCTGCCAGGTGCGGATCGCCACTTCGCCGACACGGCCCATGGCCTGGCTGTCGGAAGAGATGATCGAAAAGGCGCCGATGTCGTGCAGGATGTCCTCCGCCGCGATGGTCTCCTTGCGGATGCGGCTTTCGGCAAAGGCGATGTCTTCGGGGATCGACGGCGACAGATGATGGCAAACCATCAGCATGTCGAGATGCTCGGCCAGCGTGTTGACCGTGTAGGGCCGCGTCGGATTGGTCGAGGACGGGATGACGTTGGGCAAGCCGCAGACCTTGATGATGTCGGGCGCATGGCCGCCGCCGGCACCCTCGGTGTGGAAGGCGTGGATGGTCCGGCCCTTGATAGCCGCCACCGTGTTCTCGACGAAGCCGGATTCGTTCAGAGTGTCGGTGTGGATCATCACCTGCACATCGTAATCGTCGGCGACCGAGAGGCAGCAGTCGATGGCCGCCGGGGTCGTGCCCCAGTCCTCGTGCAGCTTCAGCGAGCAGGCGCCGCCCAGCACCATTTCCTCGAGCGCGGCGGGCAGGGACGCATTGCCCTTGCCCGACAGGCCGATGTTCATCGGGAAGGCATCGAAGGACTGGATCATGCGCGCCATGTGCCAGGGCCCCGGCGTGCAGGTGGTCGCCAGCGTGCCATGCGCTGGGCCGGTGCCGCCGCCAAGCATGGTGGTGATGCCGCTCATCAGCGCTTCCTCGATCTGCTGCGGGCAGATGAAATGGATATGCGCGTCGAAGCCGCCCGCGGTCAGGATCTTGCCTTCGCCGGCGATGATCTCGGTGCCGGGACCGATGATGATGGTGACGCCATCTTGAGTATCGGGATTGCCGGCTTTGCCGATCGCAGCGATGCGCCCATCTCGCAGACCGATATCGGCCTTGAAGATTCCGGCGCTGGCGTCGACCACCAGCGCGTTGGTGATCACGGTGTCGACTGCGCCCTGGGCTCGGGAAACCTGGCTCTGGCCCATGCCGTCGCGGATCACCTTGCCGCCGCCGAATTTTACCTCTTCGCCATGGATGGTGAGATCCTTCTCGACCTCGATGAACAGTTCCGTGTCGGCAAGCCGCACTTTGTCGCCGACCGTCGGGCCGTACATCTGCGCATAGGCGGCGCGGGTAATTCTGGCCATCAGCGATTGCTCCCGAAGTGCGGTTTGGCGAAATGTGGTTTGGCGAAATGCGGTTTGCCGAAATGCGGTTTGATTGAAGCCCGGCTGCACATTGTCGCCATCCAATGGTCACGTAATGACCCGCTCGGCGACACTTTCTGATCCCATTTGGCGTTTGAGGTTAGGGGGCCACCCCAAAACGACCGTTTGCCAATCGATGGAAAGGAAAATCCATGCGCAAAACGATAGTTCTTGCCGCTGCCGCTACCCTGATGCTGGCGGGCGCCGCCCGTGCCCAGCAGCAACCCGCGCAACAGCCCGCTCCGGCGCCGACCACGCCCGCTCCGGCCACACCCCAGGCGCAGCCTGCCGTACCGACGATCCAGAGCGTCAACATCGTCGACATCACGGAGCTGCCAAAGGACACCCAGACGCAGGTCAACCAGGTGATCGCCCAGCGTGGCGATGACGGCTTGAAGAAACTGCGCAGCTCGATCGACGCCACGCCCAAGGTCAAGTCCGCGCTGGAGGCCAAAGGGCTCAGCTCGGCGCAGGTCGTCGCCGCCAGCATGGAACCCAACGGCGCGCTGACCCTGATCACCAAGAAGGCGAGCTGACCAGGCAGCGCGGCGGGCCGGCATCCGGCCCGCCGGCCGCATTGGGAAGGGAACCTTCGCCGGGCGGGATTCGTTTTGTCGTTCTCGCGCTAAACCGCGTCCCGAAACGAGTTCTCTCAGGAGCGAGCGATGGCGATCACTCCCTTTTCCGCCCAAAGATGGCTGCAGGCAGTCGCCGCCACGGCGTTCCTCGCGGCCACCGGTCCCGTTGCCGGACAAGGTGTCGAAAGCACGGAGACCGTCAACCGCATCATCGGTTCGCAGGTCAAGCAGGAAGAGGCCAAGGCCACCGCTGAGGCCGGCAACGTCAACACTGCGATCGACCGGACGCGTGAAAACATCGGCATGGTGCGCAAGACATCCAAGCTCGACAAGGTCGATATCGTATTCCTGACCGACGCCGCGCGCACCGAAGGCGGCCCGCCGGCAGTAATCGAAAGCAAGATCAAGCAGCATCAGGACGATATTGCGGAATTGCGCAAGGAGATCGAGGCCAACGCGCTCTTGTTCAACGCCATCGAGTCGCGGCGCGTGCTTGTGCAGGATGTCCTCGCCGTCGAATTCGACGATCCCGGAAAGGTCGTCATCTACGCCGCGGCCAAGCCGTCGAACTGAGCCGAGCGCGCTGGGAAATCTCACAGCTTGCCCATCACCTTCTGCTGAAATCCGTAGACCTCGCGCTTGCCGCCGAGCGGCACCAGTGTCACGTCGCGCTCCTGTCCCGGCTCGAAGCGCATGGCCGTGCCGGCGGCGATGTCGAGGCGCATGCCTCTAGCAAGCTCGCGGTCGAACTTCAGCCCCTCATTGGTCTCGAAGAAGTGATAGTGGCTGCCGACCTGGATCGGCCGGTCGCCGCTGTTGGCCACTTTCAAGGTGACGGTCGGCAGACCCTTGTTCAGGTCTATGTCACCGCCCGCCGTGATGATTTCGCCCGGGATCATCTTCACAGCACACCGAAGACGAGGCCGGCACCGATCGCCGCGCAAGCGGCACCGGCAGCGCGGGCCAAGCCACGGAACCGGATGCCGAGACCGAGCCCGGCGGCGATGCCGGTGGCATGGAGAGCCGCGGTGGCGACGGCAAAGCCGGCCATGTATTCAAGCCCTCCGGCATTCTCCGGCACCTCGGTGCCATGGGCGTGGCCGTGGAACAGCGCGAACAGGCCGATGATCGCGACGCCGGCCGAGACCGGCAGGTCGACCGCCAGCGCCACCAGCAGCCCGAGCACCACGACCGATGCCAGGATGCCCGGTTCGACGAAGGGCAGCGGCATGTGCAGCATGCCGAGCGCGCCGCCGGCCAGCATGACGCCGACAAAGGCCGCCGGCCAGGCAAGAACCGCCTTGCCGCCCTTGAGCGCTGCCCACAGTCCGACCGCGATCATCACGGTCATATGATCGACACCGGAGAGCGGGTGCATGAAGCCGGCCATGAAGGAGGAGGTCGTGCCGATGCCGACATGGGCATAGGCCGGCATGGCAGCGGCTAGAAGCAGAATTGCGGAAAGCGAAGCGCGTTTCATCGGAGCGGGGATCATCGAAATGCCTTCTGGTTAAGGGTCGTTGTGTTCATGCCGCCTTACGGGGACCGCAGCCTTCGGCCTTGAGCACCCGCCTGGTCGACGCCGGATATTTCTTCAGCATCGCCACTGGCCGGATCGGCCGCGCCGAAAAATTGCCGCCGCAATTGGGGCAGGTGCCGCCCAGCACATGCTCCACGCAGTCGGCGCAAAAGGTGCACTCGAAGGTGCAGATCAACGCATCTGTTGCCTCCGGCGGCAAGTCCTTGTCACAGCATTCGCAGTTGGGGCGCAGCTCAAGCATCTTCTCCTCCTCACCGTATCGGTTCGTGCACGGTCACCAGCTTTGTGCCGTCGGGAAATGTCGCCTCGACCTGCACGTCGTGGATCATCTCGGCGATGCCTTCCATGACTTGCGCGCGGGTGACGACATGGGCGCCGGCCTCCATCAGGTCGGCGACCGGGCGGCCGTCACGGGCGCCCTCGACGACGAAGTCGGTGATCAGCGCGATCGCTTCCGGATGGTTGAGCTTGACCCCGCGTTCGAGCCGCTTGCGCGCCACGATCGCCGCCATGGCGATCAGCAGCTTGTCCTTTTCCCTCGGCGTCAGGTTCATGCGTTTTCCCAGGCTGGTAGCGACAGGCCTACAGTGACCATAATTTGGGCAACCCCGCCCTTCCGTTGAGCAATTCGACGAGTGGAACCAGCCGCTGGCGCAGCCGGTAGCCATCCCCGGCGTAGAGCCTCGCAAGAAGCTTGCCAGATTTCTTGACGCTCCAGGCGCTGGCGCTGCCCTGGTCGCCGACGATCTCCAGAACCGGGTCGAGCAAGGCTTCGGCCCGCGGCGACACCAAAAGCAGCGTCGCCATCGCGATCGCGCCGCCTGCAACCGCCGGCCGATCGAGCGTGGCGGCGATATCGGGTCCGATGCGGAAATCCTCCGCGTGAATGAGGAAACCATCCTGGCGGATGCGCCAACGGTCGTGGAAATGGCCCTGCGCGGCGCGTTCGCCCATCGCCAGGCGGCCGAAGACGGCGGCTTCCAGCACCAGCGCCTCGGCGCCGGCGGCAAGCTCGACGTCGAGCGTGCGGGCAAAGGCCGCCCGGTCGAAGACGATGGTTTCCTGCGGCAGCCAGGCGATGCGGCCGTTTTCACCAACCGACAATTTGACCCGCACTTCGGCACGGTCGGATGCCGCCCGGTAGATCTTCTCGCAGGCCTGGGTCGTGATCGACACAGAGGCGGCCGCGCCGACATCCACGTCCCAGGCGATACGGTCGCCGCCCGTCATCCCGCCGGCGGTGTTGATCAGCACCGCTTCGAGCGGATCGGCCGAGACAGCCGGCATCCTTATCTTGGCGGCACCGTCCTGATAGAGGCGCCGCAGGCGCGTGCGACCGTCACCGAGAGCGCAGGAAAGCCGCGCCACGCCCGCAACGCGCTGCGTCGAAATCTCGCCATGTTCAGCCGTATCCATGCCAGCACGTTAAGCACTCCGGCGGCTTTGTCGATATGGAGTTCGATATAGCTTGTTGCTTGACAACGTTTCGGTTTCTATAGAGGGAACCACCTTGGTACGGTCACGCAGCGCTTGGCGGGGGTATAAAACGACGACGGCGGCTTGATACCAGGAGAAAAGGGGCGCTGCGCAGTTGGCGTCGGGAAACGCGACATAGTGGGGAAGAAACCGAATGGCCGACCAGCTGGCAACGGATATCATCGCGAAGATCAAGGCTCATGCCGAGCCGGGTGGCGAGGAAATCACCACCACCACCGAATTGACCTCGCTTGGTATCCATTCGCTCGAGCTGACGGAGATCATCTTCGATCTTGAGGAAGAGTATGGCATCGAGATCGAGATGAACACGGTCGACGCCTGGAGCAATCTGAAGAATGTCGGCGATATGGTCGAAGCTGTCCGCGCGCTGATCGCGAAAAAAGCCTGACCTGAATGCGGCAGCGCGTCGTTATCACCGGCATGGGCGGCATTTGCGGGCTCGGCACCAGCGTACCTGCGATCTGGAACGAGATGCGCGCCGGCCGCTCGGCCATCGGCCAGATTACAAGTCCGCAGTTGCATGACCTGAAGGTCAAGGTCGGTTGCGAAATCAAAACGCTTCCCGATCACGGCATCGACCGCAAGCAGACCGTGTCGATGGACCGCTTCAGCCTGCTGGCAACCATTGCGGCGCGGGAAGCCATGCAGCAATCCGGCCTGGTTTCGAATGAGGCCACCACCTATCGGATGGGCACCGTCGTCGGTGTCGGCGTCTGCGGCTGGGAAGCCATCGAGGAGAACTATCGAGCCATCCTGATCGAGGGCAAGAACCGCGCCGGCATCTTCACCGTGCCGAAGGTGATGCCCAGCGCGGCATCCGGCCATGTCAGCATGAATCTCGGCCTGCGGGGGCCGGTCTTCGGTGTCACCTCGGCCTGCTCGTCGTCCAACCATGCCATCGCCTCGGCCGTCGACCAGATCAGGCTCGGCCGCGCCGACGTGATGGTTGCCGGCGGCACCGATGCGCCGCTGGTCTGGGGTATCCTGAAGGGCTGGGAAGCGCTGCGGGTGCTGGCACCGGACACCTGCCGGCCATTCTCGGCCGACCGCCAAGGCCTGTCGCTTGGCGAAGGCGCCGGCATGGCGGTGCTGGAAAGCTACGAACACGCCATGGCGCGCGGCGCCACCATCCTTGCCGAGATTGCCGGCGCCGGCCTTTCCGCCGACGCGTCCGACATTGTCGCACCGACCATCGAAGGGCCGACGGCCGCCATGCGCGCCTGCCTGGCCGACGCCGGGTTCAATCCCGAGGATGTCGACTATCTCAATGCCCACGGCACCGGCACCAAGGCCAACGACCAGATCGAGACGGCGGCGATCAAGCGCGTCTTCGGCGACCATGCCTACAAGCTTTCGATGTCGTCGACCAAGTCGATGCATGCCCATTGCCTCGGCGCATCGGGCGCGCTCGAGATGATCGCGTGCGTGATGGCGATCCGCGAAGGCATCGTGCCGCCGACGGCCAATTTTCGCGAGGCCGATCCCGATTGCGACCTCGACGTCACGCCGAATGTGGCGCGTGAGCGCAAGGTGCGCGCCGCGATCAGCAACGGCTTCGCGTTCGGCGGCACCAATGCGGTGCTGGCTTTCAAGGCCGTCTGATCCCCGGGGGTGCGCCAGGCGGTCGGTTCCGTTGACTGTCCGTGCACGGCGAAACGTTCACCGCCATATTGATCGTGCCGTATTGATCGTGCCATGTCGCGCGTCTAATTCTTGGCCGCCCCCGCCAAAACCGCGCCGCTCGGCGCGAATCCCCATCAGGAGTTTTCCATGGCCGACCTGTCCGCCTTTCCGATCGCAACGCGCTGGCCGGCCAAACATCCGGACCAGATCCAGCTCTATTCGGCGACAACGCCGAACGGCGTGAAGATATCGATCGCCCTGGAAGAACTCGGCCTGCCCTACGAGCCGCATCTGGTCAACATAGGCAAGAATGAAAGCTGGACGCCGGAATTCCTGTCGCTCAATCCCAACGGCAAGATACCGGCGATCATCGATCCGAACGGTCCGGACGGCAAGCCGATAGGCCTGTTCGAATCCGGCGCCATCCTGCTCTACCTCGCCGAAAAGACCGGCCTGCTCATGCCCGTGGACGCGGCGCGCCGCTACGAGACCATCCAATGGGTGTTCTTCCAGATGGCCTCGGTCGGGCCGATGTTCGGCCAGGTCGGCTTTTTTCACAAATTTGCCGGCCGTGAGATCGCGGACAAGCGCCCGCTGGAGCGCTATCGGGATGAATCGCGGCGGCTGCTCGGCGTGCTCGACGGCAGGCTGAAGGGCCGCAAGTGGATCATGAGCAATGACTACACCATCGCCGACATTTCGCTGCTCGGCTGGGTGCGCAACCTGATCGGCTTCTACGAAGCGCGCGACCTCGTCGGCTTCGACGATTTCGCCAATGTTGCGGCATGGCTGGAACGCGGTCTTGCGCGACCGGCAGTGCAGAAGGGCCTGACCATCCCGGCCAGAGCCTGACGCAAACCAGCGACCTTAGAGAAGGCTACTTTGCCTTCGCCTTGGCTTTCGAGCCGCCCTTGCCCACCATGGATGCTGCAAGCGATGCAGTGCCCCTGGCGGCGATGACGACGGCGCCCGCAGCCACATTGGCCGCAGCCTTGACCGTGCGCATTGCGCTGCCCGAAATAGAACCGTCAGCGCCTGCCGGTTTCTTGGGCTTTGCGGTTTTCGGCGCGGCTTTCGCAGCGGCCGGCACCACTTTTTTCGGCGCCGCCTTGCCGAAGGTCGGCTTGGTGTCCTTTGAACGCGCCGCGACCGCCGGGCCGGCGCCTGCCTTGGATTGGGTTGCCTTGCCCTTGGAGGGCGCGGGCTTTCTTGCCTTCTGTGCCATCGGACGGACTCCCTCTTTGGCAGAATTGCCTTATCGGCGATAACGGCCTGAAAGTCTTAAGGTTCCCCTTGCGCAATCCGTAGAATCAAGCGGGTTCGCCGATCACCAGATCGGCGGCCCGGCGGCGGGCAATAACCCGGTCGATATTGGGCATGTCGTTGGAAGCGATCCAGGCGCGCGCATCCTCGTCGGAGCGGCCATGCTCGTGCCAGCGCTCCAGCAAGCGGCGCTCGAGTTCATTGCGCGGCACGTCGACGAAGATCGTGAAATCGAACAGCGGCGCCAGCCGCGACCACGGCTCCTCGTCGAGCAGCAGGTAATTGCCTTCGACCAGGATGAATTTGGTCTCGGTGGCAACGATCGAGGCCGCGGCGCGCGACAGTTCCATGCTGCGGTCGAAGACCGGGATGGCGATGTCGGGCTCGCCGGCCCGGATACGCTTCAGCAGAGCCTCAAAACCGGCAAAGTCAAAGGTTTCCGGCGCGCCCTTGCGCGCGCGCAGGCCGCGCCGCTCGAGCACGGCGTCGTCATAGTGGAAGCCGTCCATCGGCACCACTTCCGCCGCACCTTCGGGCAGCAGATCATGCAGCCTCGCCGACAGCGTCGACTTGCCGGCGCCCGGCGGACCGGCAATGGCGACGATAAAGCGGTTTGCCTTGCCGGCGCGCTTGAAGATGGTAGCGGCGAGATGGGCGATTTCGGACATTGGAGCCTCTCTTGCAGGAGCTTCATATCCACCATGTTCCGCATGATGATTTCGGCCACATCTTGGCGGCAGTTCGTGGAAATTTCAAACTCCGCGGCAGCGCAATCCCGCCTCAGGCGGCCGGAGGCTGCCCAATACGCAGGAAATCGCTGTCGAACGGAACCTCCCGCGTCGCACCGCCCGCTGCCAGCCGCATTCGGCCATCCGCTGTCGTGACCTCCTGTGGCGGCTCGCCGCCGGACAGGGGCATCGCGCCGATGACATGGCGGAAGGAAACGCTTTGGCCTTCGCCCAGCGCAAAGGCTGTCGCTACCCCTTCGCGCTTCAGCCAGTTGTCGCCGATCGAGGCGGCATGGCCGACGGCGGCGCGGCCGTCCTCTATGCCGAGCACGCCCAGGTGGCGGCCGCTCCAGGGCGCGTAGTCGCGCCCGCCATTGCTGAGCCACAACATGGTGATCGGCAGCTCGGCCGGGTTCTTCAGCACCAGCACCAGGTCCTCTTCGGCCTGTCGCGCAAGCGCGGTCCAGCCCGGCCCGCCATGATCGGCCTCGACCAGCGTGATGAAATCCTCGCGGCGGTCTTCCATACGGTATTGCGTGAGGTCGAGCGTGCCGCCGCCGGCGGCGGGGAAATGGCTGAGATCGGTGGAGCGCGCCGGATAGGCCAGCATGAAGCGGCCGCGCGCGGGATCCGGCTCCAGCGGATCGTCCAGCGTCGCGGCAAACCGCTTGGGCGAAAAGGCCAGCCTGCCGCCGCCCGTCATCGCCGTCATCGGGTGATGCGCGACCGAGATCGCGCCATGGCCGCCGGAAAACACATGTTCCTGGTAGAGGAAGGGATGGCCGTCGCGCAGCGTCAGGATTTTTTCGACCGTTGCGCCCATCACCTTGTGCCGCAAGCGGTAGACCGCGCGCCAGCCATCATCCGTCGGGGCACTCTCGGTGACATCCCAGGCGCTGTTGGCCGGCCAGCCATGCAGCGGCGCCTCCTCGACATCGCTGCGCGAAAACGGCGCGCAGAGAAAATCGCCGGAGAGGCGAACGGTGCCTTCCGGAAGGTCTTTCGGCAGCGTCTCGTCCGCATCGACCCAGGGTGCGCGGTGCAACGGCTTCAGCTGCCGCCCGCCGCCCTCGACGACCATGTCGGCGATGTGGCCGACCGTGAGGTCGAGCGAAACCGAAATACCCCTGGCCTTGATGGTGCTGACAGTCATTGCGCTCTCACCGATTCTGAAGGCGCAAACAGAACCCCTTCGGCGCCGGTTGCGCAAGGATGATGTCGGGCATTTCGCATATGGATTCTTGCGAAGAGGACCCCCACCCTAACCCTCCCCACAAGGGGGAGGGAACGCTGCCGCGTGCCTTTATTTCTTCTTTGGCGCCGAAAAGACAGGCGATTTCGCCTAGGTCAGCGGCAACGGAAGTCTCCCTCCCCCTTGTGGGGAGGGGTTAGGGATGGGGTCCGTGCCCGGCAGACGCCTCAAGAATTCCATATGCGATAGCCCTCCCCACAAGGGGGAGGGTGAGCTACTGCCGCTTGTACTCCCGCACCGGCGACTTGGTGTCGTCGGTGTAGGTGACCTGCACCGACATCGATTTCACGCTGTCGGCGACCTTGAAATAGCCCTTGGCGTCGTAGGGGATGGCGTAAGGGTCTTTCTTGTCGCAAGGCGGTATCTCGAGCGACTTGTCGAGCGCGGCACCGTTCAGGCTGTAACGCACCTCCTTGATGGCGCAGCGGTAGGACAGCATCTGGGTGAAATAGACCAGGCCGTGGTTGCCGCCGGAGTCGAAGGCGATCCACGACGTCCAGAACTGGTCGAGGATCTGCTTGTTGCCTTGCTGGAGTGCTGTCTCAGGATCGAAACGGATGTCGAACGGGCCGGTTTCGCGGCCCCTGATGTCGAGATATTTGATCGCGATAATCCCGGCCACGGTGCTGTCGGGCATCTCGAAGCTCGGATTGGCCATCGGCTTGCCGGTGGTCTGGTCGTTCATCGCCAGAAAACCGGTGTCGGTGAACGGACCGCTGTCGCCCATGCGCCAGGAGATGGCGGTCGCCGGCTCCGGCAGCGAGATGGTCATCGACCAGCCCTGGTTGGAACGCATCGGCGTCAGAGACGGCACGAAGCGGGCGGGGTCGAGCACGTCGCCAAGGGCGGCCAGCCGGCTGCGGCTGCGGTCCAGCCAGTCGGCCAACTGCGTCTGGTCGACGAAATATTTGAGCAGCGCGCCATCCTTTTCATAGGATACGAACTTGGTCAGCGCCTTGGCCTCGTTGCGCTTGTCGGCCAGCGTCTGGGCGCCGAGGCGGTCCTCCGAAAACTCCTGCGCCAACAGGAAATAGGCCGGCGCGAAATCCGCATTGGCGGCGAGGAAGGCGTTGAGCTTGTCGAGGCGCTGGGCGTCGTCGAACTGCTGGATATGCACCAGCTTGATCGACAGCGCCTTGCCCTTGTCGGCAAGCGCGCCGAACACTTCGCGGGCGCCGGCCTTGCCGTCCTGCACCCCGAGCAGCGTGGCAAAGCGCGTATAGGGGTCGATGGCGTCGACATCGAGGCCGGCAAAGGCGAGGTAGGAGCGCCGCGCATTGAGCATGTCGCCGGAAAGCTCGTAGACGCGGGCATTGTGGTAGAACTCGTCGGGCCGCTTCGGTTCGGCGATCGCTCCGCCCTGCGCGGCAAGCGCGGCAAAACCCTTGGCGATGGTGTCGATCGAGGCGGCGATCTGCTGCGTCGTCGCCTGCAGCTTTTCGGTCTGGGCCTGCTGCTGCGCCTGGCCGGTGACCAGCGTCTCGGTCTGCTTCTTCACCTCTTCGGTGGTCTTTTGCACTTCCGCCGTCTGCTGCGTCTGCTGCTGCTGGGCGTTAGCGATTTCATCGGTTTTTTTCGCCACCGTGTCGGTCGACTGCTTGACCGCTTCCACCGTCTTCTGCGTTTCGGTAACGGTCTGCTCGATCTTGGCCACCTTGGCCGAGACGATACCCATCGACTGCTGCAGCCCGGCGATGGCCGGCACCAGGCTGGCGATCACCCCGTTCTGTGCGTTGGTCTGCTGTTGCAGGCCATAGACGCCGCCGGCGACGGCCGCAGCACTGGTGGCGAAGATCAAGGCCGGCAGCGCCTTGGCCGCCAGCACCAGCTTGAGCACGATGGCAATGGCAATGATCACCGCCGCGACCGAGGCGGCCAGCGCGATGTAGGCGGCGAAAGGCGCCAGCGGGTTGAGGATGTCGGACGCGGCACCCCCGATAAAGGCGACGCTGCCGGCCCATTTGCCGGTACGGCTGAGCGATGCCTTGATAAGCGAAGGTGCTACGCCCCCGGCCCCGATGTCAGTCATGCCAAGCCCCCAAGCCGCCAGATACCATGCCCCTTCCCACAGGAAACGTGGCTTTGGCAAGGAAAGACACGGGAAACGGGCGATTTCGGGGCGGATGGCAAGCCTGGGTCCACGCCCTTGGCAAGCCTGGGTTCCTCGCCCCGCCAAGGGCGGGGAGAGGTGGCTCGGCGAAGCCGAGACGGAGAGGGGAATAGCGCCGGCCGCGCCAGATAAATCCGAGATCTTTCGGTTGTAGTGATAGCGCCCTACGAATTCCCCCTCTCCGGCCGCTTTGCGGCCACCTCTCCCCCGCTCCGCGGGGGCGAGGAACCAAGTCCTGCCAGGGCCTCGACAATCCTGGGACTGTCAGTCATTAACCAAATGGACGCAGCTGACGCGTTACGTTAGCTTCGCCTTATCTCAGCAACAGCTTGACCGAACAGACTTGCCCTTGTCCCACCTGTATTCCCTTCCGCTCATCCAGAGAGTTTTTGCGATCCTTGGCCTGTTGCTGCTGCTTGCCGGCTGCACGACCGTGACGCCGCCGGACGCCGTATTGGCGGTGCCGGCGCCGCCGCAGAAATATGCCGCGATCGTCATCGATGCCCGGACCGGCAAGCAGCTGTTCGAAGTCAGCTCGACGGCGCAGCGCTATCCGGCCTCGCTGACCAAGATGATGACGCTCTATCTGCTGTTCGAGGCGCTGGACTCCGGCCGCCTCACCAAGCAAACGCAGATCCCGGTTTCGGATCATGCCGCCTCGCAGCCGCCGACCAAGATGCGCTTCCGGCGCGGCGAGAGCATCGACGTCGATTCGGCGATCCGCGCTATCGTCGTCAAATCGGCCAACGACGTGGCGGTGGCGGTCGGCGAATATCTCGGCGGCTCGGAGGATCAGTTCGCCGCCATGATGACATCCAAGGCGCGCCAGCTCGGCATGACCAGCACCTCGTTCCGCAACGCATCCGGCCTGCCCGACGATGGCCAGATGACGACCGCGCGCGACATGGCTGTGCTCGGCATGGCGCTGCATCAGCGCTTTCCCCAGCAGTTCCACTATTTCTCCGAAAGCGACTTCATGTTCCGCGGCAGGCTGGTGCGCGGCCACAACGACATGCTCGGCCGCGTGCGCGGCGTCGACGGCATCAAGACCGGCTACATCAGGGCGTCGGGCTTCAACATCGTCACCTCCTACAACGCCGACGGCCGCAACCTGATCGTCGTGGTGATGGGCGCCGACAGCGCCCGCCAGCGCAACGACCACGTCGAAGCGCTGATCCAGCGGAGTTTGTCGCCGACCATGGACGGCACCAAGACCAGGCTGATGTTCGCCGAGCAGTGAGGAATGGTCCGCGCAGCGGACAAAAAGCCAATTGCCTGGCTTTTTGAACGACGAACGGTGAAGCCACGGTCCGCCTTCGGGCGGATATCGTGTGCTACCGACACGATAGGAATTTTTTCTTGACTCGGTGCCCTCAGCTATGGTACATATTCGCCCATGGTGCTGAGTCGCGCCAGTGACCCGCCGCAAGGCGGGTTTTTTGTTGCCCGCCGTCGTGCAGAACCTTTGCGGGAAGCTGGC
>NZ_JAMYRC010000048.1:0-45347 GCF_040321205.1 Mesorhizobium sp. M0496
AAAGGTCATGCGCATCGGCCTCGCCGAATTCTGGGCCATCAAATACGGCGCCAACCTCGGACTGCGAAATGTGTGAATCCGATAGCCCGTCGATCGGGGGAGAGGTGTCGAGCGAAGCACGGCCGACGGGGGGGGGGCCGGCGCAGGTGTTGTGTTTTCGGGTCGGGGGCTGCGTTTGGTTAGCCCCCTGCTCGATATTTGGACTCAGCCCGATCGTGTTCAGTTGTCAGCGGCAGCACATTGGGACCGCCTTCCCCCACTCCGTCGCTGCTTCGCAGCGACACCTCTCCCCCCTCCGGAGGGAGAGGAAAAGAGCCCCTCACACATGCAGCGCGTGGCCCAGTGCCTTCAGCGCTGCTTCCTGGAAGCCTTCGCCTTGCGTTGGATGGGCATGGATGGTGCCGGCGATGTCCTCCAGCCTTGCGCCCATTTCGAGCGCCAGCCCGAACGACGCCGCCAGTTCCGACACACCCTGCCCGACCGCCTGGATGCCGAGCACCAGATGGTTGTCGGCACGGGCGACGACGCGGACGAAGCCGTCCTCGCCAAGCTTCGTCATCGCGCGGCCGTTGGCGGCGAACGGGAACGTGCCGATCTTGATCTCGCCGCCGAGCGCCTTGGCCTCTTCCGGCGACAGGCCCGCCGTCACCAGTTCCGGATCGGTGAAGCAGACGGCGGGAATGGAGCGCTTATCCCAGCTGCGCTTGTGGCCGGCAACGATCTCGGCGACCATCTCGCCCTGCGCCATCGCCCGGTGCGCCAGCATCGGCTCGCCGGTGACGTCGCCGATGGCAAAGATGCCGCGCATCGAGGTGCGGCACTGGTCGTCGATGCGGATGAATTTGCCCGCCATGTCGAGGTCGATCTGCTCGAGCCCCCAGCCTTCGGTCACCGGCTTGCGCCCGACCGTCACCAGGATCTTGTCGGCGGCGAGCTTGGCGCTCTTGCCGTCGGATGTCTCGACCAGCAGCACGTCACCCTTGGCACCCTTGGCCTTGGCACCTGTCATCACCTCGATGCCGAGCGCGTTGAGCCGCTTGACCACCGGACGCGTGAGCTCGGCGTCATACTGCGCCAGCACGCGTGGCAGCGCCTCGACGACGGTCACCTTGGCGCCCATCTTGGCGAAGGCCATGCCGAGTTCCAGCCCGATATAGCCGCCACCGACGACGGCGAGTTTCTTCGGCACTTCGCTTAGCGCCAGCGCCTCGGTTGACGAAATCACCGGCCCGCCAAACGGCAGGAACGGCAGTTCCACCGGCGCCGAGCCGGTGGCGATGACGATCGCCTCGGCGCGGATCACTTGGCTACCGGTCTCGGTCTCGACCGCGACGGTCTTGCCGTCACGAAAAGTCGCCCAGCCATGCACGGTCTTCACGCCGGCCTTCTTGAGCAGGCCGGCGACACCGCTGTTGAGCCGGCTGACAATGCCGTCCTTCCAGGCGATTGTTTTGGCAAGGTCGAGCGTCGGCGCGGTCACCGAAATGCCGAGCGGGCTGTTGCCGCCTTCCATGTGCGAGACCTTCTCGAACTCTTCCGCCGCGTGGATCAGCGCCTTGGACGGGATGCAGCCGACATTGAGGCAGGTGCCGCCCGGTTTGCCGGCTTCCACGATCACCGTATCGACGCCGAGCTGCCCGGCCCGGATGGCGCAGACATAGCCGCCCGGACCGGCGCCAATGACGAGCAGCTTGCAGGAGATTTCTTTCATGACGGCTGCTTCCTTCGGGTAATGGCTGCCGCGCGCCTTGTCCTTCTCCCCTTGTGGGAGAAGGTGGATCGGCGCGTTAGCGCCGAGACGGATGAGGGGTGTTCCAGCGGAGTGAGACGTTGGCGTTCCCTGGAACACCCCTCATCCGTCGCCTTCGGCGACACCTTCTCCCACAAGGGGAGAAGGGGGAGCACACATTCCAACGCCGGCAACTTCCGAAGATCCATCTTGAGCTTCGCGATCGACCGCATCTCCTCAATCCACAAAAATCAGCGCCGGCGTTTCCAGCAGCGTCTTGATGCGCTGGATGAACACCGCCGCGTCCCAGCCGTCGATGACGCGATGGTCGAAGCTGGACGACAGGTTCATCATCTTGCGCGGGATGAACTGCGTGCCGTCCCACACCGGCCGTATCATCATCTTGTTGACGCCGATGATCGCCACTTCCGGATGGTTGATGACCGGCGTCGTCGCCACGCCGCCCATGGCGCCGAGCGAGGTGATGGTGATGGTCGAACCGGACAATTCGTCGCGTGTCGCGGTGCCGGACTTGGCCGCCTCGGCAAGCCGGATAACCTCGGCGCCGCACTCCCAGATGTCGCGCGCCTCGGCGTGCTTGACCACAGGCACCACCAGCCCTGACGGCGTCTGCGCCGCAATGCCGATATGGATGCCGCCATGCTGGTGGATGATGCCGGCCTCGTCGTCGAACAGTGAATTGAGATTGGGCTGGTCTGAGATCGCCTTGACCATCGCCCGCATCAGGAACGGCAGCAGCGTCAGCTTCGGCCTCTCCACGCCAACGCGCTTCTCCTTGTTGAGCGCGGCGCGCAGATCCTCCAGCGCGGTGACGTCGATCTCCTCGACATAGGTGATATGCGGGATGCGCGATTTCGACAGCGACATCTTCTCGGCGATCTTGCGCCTCAAGCCGACCACCTTGATGTCCTGGACGGCATCGTTGCGGGCGAGGCCCTTGGCGACCTGCGGGCCGCGGGCCAGGAATGCCTCGATGTCCTCATGGCCGATGCGGCCGGCCGGGCCAGATCCCGCAACCTGCCTGAGGTCGACGCCGGCCTCCTTTGCCCGCAGACGAACAGCCGGCGACGCCAGCGGCTTTTCACCTTCGGGACGCGGCGCGCCGGCGGGCGCGGCACCTCGGGACGTCGGCGCAGTACCCCCACCCCTAACCCCTCCCCACAAGGGGGAGGGGGATTCTGTCTGCGCTGCTCGCACGCCGGCATCTGACTCACTGACGCTCGCGGTTCTTGGCGCATTCTTGGAAGTGGCTGACTTTGCGTCGGCCTTCGTGTTTGAAACGCGTCCCCCTCCCCCTTGTGGGGAGGGGTTAGGGGTGGGGGTACTCTCAGCCGTGACTTTTGCCGGCGTCGCACCACCCGCAACATTGCCCTCGCCCGCCACCTTCAGCCGCACGATGGGCGAACCGATTGCCACCGTGTCGCCGATCTCGGCGCCCAGCCACAGGATTTCGCCGTCGACCGGCGACGGAATTTCAACCGTCGCCTTGTCGGTCATGACGGCGGCGAGCACGCTGTCCTCGCGCACGATATCGCCGACCTTGACGTGCCATTCGACAAGCTCGGCCTCGGCGACACCCTCGCCGACATCGGGCAGCTTGATGATGTGCTCGCCCATCTCAGGCCTCCATGGTTTCGAGGAGAGCTCGGCCTACCCGGGCAGGGCCGGGGAAATAGTCCCATTCCTGCGCATGTGGATAGGGCGTGTCCCAGCCGGCGACCCGCGCCACCGGCGCCTCCAGATGGTAGAAGCAGTTTTCCTGCACCAGCGCCGACAGCTCGGCGCCGAAGCCAGAGGTCAGCGTCGCCTCATGCACGATGACGCAGCGTCCCGTTTTTTTCACTGAAGCAACGATGGTGTCGAGATCGAGCGGCATCAGGGTCCTGAGATCGATGATTTCGGCATCGATGCCGGTTTCCTCGGCCGCCGCCTGCGCGACATAGACCATGGTGCCATAGGCGAGCACGGTGACGGCTGACCCTGGCCTGCGGATCGCCGCCTTGCCGAGCGGCACCGTGTAGTGGCCGTCGGCGACCTCGCCGAGCGCATGCTTCGACCATGGCGTCACCGGCCGGTCGTGATGGCCATCGAAGGGACCGTTGTAGAGCCGCTTCGGCTCCAGGAAGATCACCGGGTCCGGGTCCTCGATCGCCGCGATCAGCAGCCCCTTGGCGTCATGCGGATTGGACGGCACCACGGTCTTCAGCCCCGACACATGGGTGAACAGCGCTTCCGGGCTCTGGCTGTGCGTCTGGCCGCCAAAAATGCCGCCGCCGGTCGGCATCCGCACCACGATCGGGCAGGTGAAATCGCCATTGGAGCGGTAGCGCAGCCGCGCCGCTTCCTGGGTCAGCTGGTCGTATGCCGGATACATGTAGTCGGCAAACTGAATCTCCACGCACGGTTTCAAGCCATAGGCGGCCATGCCGATGGCCGAGCCGACGATGCCGGATTCGCTGATCGGCGCATCGAAGCAGCGGCTCTTGCCGTATTTCGCCTGCAGGCCCTGCGTGCAGCGGAAGACGCCGCCGAAGAAGCCGACATCCTCGCCATACACGACGACGCGGTCGTCGCGCGCCATCGACACGTCCATGGCGTCGCGGATCGCCTCGATCATGGTGCGTCTCGGCATGGCTCAGACTCCCGCCTGCTGGCGCTGGCGCCGCAGATGCGGCGGCATCTCGGCGTAGAGGCCCTCGAACATGTCGCGCGTCGACGGCTTGCCGCCGGCATGCAGTGTGCCGTGGCCTTCCGCTTCCTTCTGCGCCGCGATCACCGTGTCGAGGATTTCCGCCTCGGCCTGGGTGTGCCGCTCCTCCGACCAGACACCGAGCGCGATCAGATGGTTCTTCAGCCGCACGATCGGATCGCCGAGCGGCCAGGCGTCGGATTCGGTCTTCGGCCGGTAGGCGGACGGATCGTCCGAGCTCGAATGCGCGCCGGCGCGGTAGGTGACATATTCGACCAGCGTTGGCCCGAGATTGCTGCGCGCGCGCTCCGCCGCCCATTTGGCCACGGCATGGACAGCCAGATAGTCGTTGCCGTCGACGCGCAGCGACGGAATGCCGAAGCCGAGGCCTCTGGCTGCAAACGTGCCCGAGCCGCCGCGCGCGATACCCTGGAAAGTCGAGATCGCCCACTGGTTGTTGACGACGTTGAGCACGACGGGCACCTTGTAGGTGGAGGCGAACACCAGCGCCGAATGGAAGTCGGACTCGGCCGTCGAGCCGTCGCCGATCCAGGCCGCCGCGATCTTCGAATCATTGCTGATCGCCGAAGCCATCGCCCAGCCGACCGCCTGGATGTACTGCGTCGCCAGATTGCCGGAGATCGAGAAGAAGCCGTGCTCCTTCGACGAATACATGATCGGCAATTGCCGGCCCTTCAGCGGATCGGCCTCGTTGGAATAGATCTGGTTCATCATCGTGACCATCGGGTAGCCGTCGGCGATGAGCAGCCCCGCTTGGCGATAGGTCGGAAAGTTCATGTCGCCGGGTTCGAGCGCCTTGCGGAAGGCGCAAGCCACCGCCTCTTCGCCCAGATGCTGCATGTAGAACGATGTCTTGCCCTGGCGCTGCGCCATCTGCATGCGGGCGTCGAAGGTCCGCAGCGTCATCATGTGGCGCAGGCCGGCCAGAAGCTCGTCGCTGGAAAGCAAGCCGGCCCAGGGGCCGACGGCTTCGCCAGTGCGGTTCAGCACGCGGATGATCGAGAAGGCATGGTCGCGTATGGTGCGCGGATCGACATCGATGTCGGGGCGCGGCACCGAGCCGGCCTTGGGGATCGGCACGTTGGAAAAGTCAGGCGTTCCGCCCGGCCGCACTTCCGGCTCCGGAACGTGAAACCGCAACATCCCAGCATCGGCCATGACCAAGTCCTCCAATGTTGCCTGGCGCCGATAGTTGCATATCTGCACGGCCAGACCAGTGCGAATTCGTCGGGCAAGCCTGCACAAGTCGGTCCCGGCAGCACCGGCCGATCAGCCTCCCCAGCACCAAGATGAAGATATGTCTGCGAAATTTCTTGTCGATGTTGGGCGGGGACGCGCAATTAGGGAGAAGGTTGGGCTGGGTTTGTCGGAAGATAAGATGATTGGCGAAGACTTGGGACCTATCCACGCTTCCGCACCTCCTGAGAGACAGGAAGGGCGCCAAGGTCGGCAAACTCGCGCCTTTCCTCTCCCCCGGCTAGCGGGGGAGAGGTGTCGAGCGAAGCTCGACGGAGTGGGGGTCGACCTCTTCCTCTGATTACCGCTTGCCTGAGTTTTCTGCTCGCCGGGTTGTGCCTGTCTTGCCGCGGTGCGTTTGGCGAATGGCTTCCCCCACTCCGTCGCTGCTTCGCAGCGCCACCTCTCCCCCCTCCGGAGGGAGAGGAACCCAAGCTGGAAGCCGCCCCCGCATCATGCTAACCAACCCGCCATGGGACAGAAGAAAGCTTACGAGGTCGATGGGTGGCTGGCGCGGCCGGACCAGCGCATCTCCATTGTCCTGCTTTACGGCCCCGACCGCGGCCTCGTCTCCGAGCGGGCAAAGGCCTTTGCGGGCAAGACCGGCCTGCCGCTCGACGATCCCTTCTCGGTGGTCCGGCTGGAGGGTTCGGAGGTCGACCGCGACGAGGGCCGGCTGCTTGACGAAGCCCGCACCGTGCCGATGTTTTCCGACCGGCGGCTGCTGTGGGTGCGCAATGCCAGCGGCCAGAAGGCGCTGGCCGACGACGTCAAGGCGCTGACGGCGGAGCCCGCACCGGATGCCATCATCCTGATCGAGGCCGGCGATCTCAAGAAGGGCGTCGGCCTGCGCGCCATCGTCGAGGCGGCGGACAACGCCATGGCACTGCCATGCTACGCCGATGAAGCCCGCGACATCGATGCGGTCATCGACGACGAATTGCGCAAGGCCGGTATGTCGATGACCATGGAGGCGAGACAGGCGCTGCGCCGCAATCTCGGCGGCGACCGGCTGGCCTCGCGCGGCGAAATCGAAAAGCTCGTTCTTTACGCGCATGGCCAGCGGGAAATCGGGCTGGAAGAGGTCAAGGCGATGTCGGGTGACGTGTCCGGCGCCTCTTTCGACGATGCGGTCGACGCGCTGCTCGAAGGCAAGATCGGCGACTTCGACACCGCCTTCACCCGCCACTGCCAGTCCGGCGGACAGCCCTTCCTGGTGCTGTCCTCGGCGATGCGGCAGTTGCAGCAGATCCAGGCCATGCGCGGCCAGATGGATTCGGGCGGCCGCAATGCGGCTTCCGTCGTTGCCGCGGCCCGTCCGCCAGTGTTCTTCTCGCGCCGCAAGCTGGTCGAGAAAGCGCTGGAGCGCTGGAGCACCGACGCGCTCGGCCGCGCGCTGACGCGCCTGCAGACAGCGGTGCTGCAGACGCGGCGGCGGCCGGATCTGTCGGTTGCGCTGGCAAGACAGGCGCTGCTGGGGATAGCAGTGGAAAGCAGCCGATTGGCGCAGCGCGCCTGATCTCCCCCCTCGAGGGGGAGATGTCGCCGAAGGCGACAGAGGGGGTCGCCGCGCGTAGAGCGCCGGCCTCCATCTGCCGCAAGGAGGTCGCATCCGGTCGAACCGATCCCTCTGGCCTGCGCGCACGAAAACTCGGTCAAGCGGCAATCATTGCGTCGGTGTAAGGTCGACCCCCACTCCGTCGAGCTTCGCTCGCCACCTCTCCCCCGATCGACGGGGTAGAGGAAAGGCGCGAATTCGCCAACCTTGGCGCCTTTCCTCTCCCTCCGGAGGGGGGAGAGGTGGCGCTGCGAAGCAGCGACGGAGTGGGGGAAGCCATTCGCCAAAGGCGCAGTCGCCGCAAGACAGGAACAATCCTGCCGGCCATCTCCCCTCGAGAAAGAGGATTCGCGGCTTCGCCAATCACCAGCGCCACAAAAGAAGGGGCCGGCGCGGCGGCCAGCCCCTTTTACATGCGCCAAATCAATCTCTGCCTTGAAGAAAATTCGTCGGCTAACTACTACTCCCGCTTCAGCCGTCTGCACAGCTCATCAAGCTGCTCCAGAGACCGATATGCGATGCGCAGCACGCCACCCTTGCCCTTGTGTTCCACGGACACGATCATGCCGATCGTATCCGTCAACAGCTTTTCCAACGCCAGCGTGTCGGGGTCCTTCTGCTCCAGACTCGGCGCAGGCTTGGCTTCCCTGGCGTTGCTGCCGCCGGCGGGCATCTGCGCCAGCGCTTCGGCCTGGCGCACCGAAAGCCCTTCTTCGACGATGCGCTTGGCAAGGCCGGCTGGATCTTCCGCCGTCACCAGCGTGCGGGCATGGCCCGCCGACAGCGCGCCGTCGACCAGCATATCGCGGATCACGTCGGGCAGCTTCAGAAGCCTGAGCGTGTTGGCGACATGGCTGCGGCTTTTGCCGATCACCTGGCCGAGATCGGCCTGGGTGTAGCCGTGCTCGTCGATCAGCTGCTGATAACCAAGTGCTTCCTCGACCGCATTGAGGTCGGTGCGCTGCACGTTCTCGATGATCGCCAGTTCGAGCGCGGTGCGGTCGTTGACCTCGCGGATGATGACCGGGATATCGGACAGACCGGCGCGCTGTGCCGCGCGCCAACGCCGCTCGCCGGCGATGATCTCGTAGCGCCCGGCCTGTGTCGGCGAAGGCCGCGCCACCACCGGCTGGACCACGCCGTGCTCTCGGATCGACTGGGCAAGGTCCGTCAGTTCGGCGTCGCCGAAATGCCGGCGCGGATTTTTCGGATTGGGGGTCAGGAACTCGATCGGCACCTTGCCGTCGGCGCTCATACCAGGCTTTTCGGGCGCTGCCGGACGGTCGATCTCGCCGATCAGCGCCGCCAGCCCTCGGCCCAGTCTCTTTCTCGAAAGGTCTTCGCTCATCTTTATTCCAGTTGGCTATTCCAAATCGTTTCGGTATCGAATCGGCTCTTAACTATGCATCCGATCTAATCAAGCGGCGCGCAATTTACGCTCGCGGCGGATCACTTCCGATGCCAATTGCAGATAGGCCTGGCTGCCCGAGCATTTCAGGTCGTAGAGGATCGCCGGCTTGCCGTAGGACGGCGCCTCGGACACTCGCACATTGCGCGGAATGATGGTCTCGTAGACCTTGTCGCCCATATGGGCGCGCACATCCTGCACCACTTGGTTGGCGAGATTGTTGCGGCCGTCATACATGGTCAGCACGATGCCTTGGATAATAAGGTCCGGATTGATCGAGCGGCGCACCTGCTCGACGGTTTCCAGTAATTGGCTGAGTCCTTCCAGCGCAAAGAATTCACATTGCAACGGAACCAGAACCGAATCGGCGGCCGCCATGGAATTGAGGGTCAAAAGGTTGAGGGACGGCGGACAATCGATCAGCACATAACCGAACGGTGCTCCGCGCTCTGTCGCGGCGCGCAGCGCATTGCGCAGCTTGAGCACCCGGTCCGGCGCGGAGGCGATCTCCATTTCGATGCCGAGCAGGTCGAGCGTCGACGGCACGATCGACAGGCCAGGCACCGCTGTCGGAATGGCCGCGGCTTCCAGATCCAGCTCACCCGTTAGCACGTCATAGGAGGAGACCGTCCGATCCTTGCGGTCGATGCCGAGGCCGGTGCTGGCGTTGCCTTGCGGATCGAGATCGACGATCAGCACCTTTTCGCCGATGGCGGCCAGCGCGGTCGCCAGGTTGATGGCGGTGGTGGTCTTGCCGACGCCGCCCTTCTGGTTGGCTACGGTGATGATGCGGGGGCCATTCTTCATCATGGGTCTATGCCAGAAATTCATTTTGGGTCGCTTCGGGTCGCCTGGAGCAGATCAGACAGGTCGCAAGTTCGACAATTCGAGGATGACGCCGCTGGCGTCGGTCACACTTGAATGTTCTACCAGATCGAAGGACCATCGGTGAACGCTTTCTTCCACTTCCGCGCGGTAATCCCGGCCTTTGTGAAACAGGCCGCGCGCGCCTGAAATCAGCCATGGCGCCGACAGGTCCAGCAAGGTCGAAAGCGATGCCAGCGCCCGCGCCGTGACGATTTGCGGTGCCGAAACAAACGCATGACTGTCATCGATGCGGCGCGCCACGACCCGCGCCGGCAGGCTGAACTGCCCGACGACGGCCTGCAGGAAGGATGCTTTTTTGCGATTGCTTTCAACCAAATCGATGCTGGCGCCGTCACGCTCGGCAAGCAGGAAAGCCATGACAAGGCCGGGAAATCCGCCGCCAGACCCGAGATCGACCCAGCGCGTCGCCCGAGGCTCGATTCGCGCCAACTGGGCGCTGTCCAGGATATGGCGCTGCCAGACATCGCCAGCCGTCGATTGCGCAACGAGATTGATGCTGCGATTCCATTTCTGGAACATCTGCTCGAACGCCACCAGCCGATCGAATGTTTCACGTGAAACCGGGCCTGCCGCGTCCTGCAGGCTCTTCCAGGACATAGAGCTCACGCAACATCCCTTTGTGGGCGATGGGCGCTCTCAGCGTGGCGAACATGCGCGACAATGATCGCCAGTGCCGCCGGCGTCATGCCTTCCATGCGCTGGGCATCGGCGATGGAGCGCGGCCGCCGCGCCTGCATCTTCTGCTTCAACTCGTTGGACAGGCCCGGGACCCCGGCGAAATCGACCGTTTCCGGGATTAGCCGGCTCTCTTCATGCCGGATCTGTGCTACATCCGTCTTCTGGCGGTCGAGATAGACAGAATATTTCGCTTCCGTTTCGAGGCGTTCCGCCGTCTTGCCGCCGATTTCCGCAAACCGCGAATCTACACGAGCCAGCCAGGCCACGTCGACATCGGGATAGGACAGCAATTCATAGCCGGACCGGCGCACGCCGTCCCGGTTAATCTCCAGCCCATGCCTCGCCGCTTCATTGGGAGTCAGGGTGAGCGACTTCGCCAGCTGACGCGCTTCATCGAGGCGCTGCATGACAGTCTCATAGCGCCGCATCCGCTGCGTCGAGGCGATGCCCAATTTCGCAGCCGCGGGCGTCAGCCGTTCATCGGCGTTGTCGGCGCGCAGCGACAGCCGGAACTCGGCCCGCGAGGTGAACATGCGATAAGGTTCGCTGATGCCGCGGCTGGTCAAATCGTCGACCATCACGCCGATATAGGCTTCGGTACGGCTGAGCACGATCTGCTCGCTGCCCGCCGCCCGCCGTGCCGCATTGAGGCCGGCAAGCAGGCCTTGCCCGGCCGCCTCTTCATAACCGGTCGTGCCGTTGATCTGCCCGGCGAGGAAGAGACCGCTGATGCGCTTCGTCTCCAGCGTCTGATGCAGCTCGCGCGGATCGACATGATCATATTCAATGGCATAGCCGGGCTGCAGCATGGTGGCGCGCTCAAGCCCCGGAATGGTTTTCAATATATCGAGCTGCACATCTTCGGGCAGCGAAGTCGAAATCCCATTCGGATAGATCGTATCGTCGTCGAGCCCTTCCGGTTCGAGGAAAATCTGGTGGCCATCCCTGTCGCCGAACTTGACGATCTTGTCCTCGATCGACGGGCAGTAGCGCGGTCCGACACCTTCGATCGACCCGGAATACATGGCGGAGCGGCCGAGATTGGCGCGGATCAGCTCATGCGTGGCCGTGGTCGTGCGCGTGATGCCACATTCGATCTGCGGCGTCTCTATACGGTCGGTCATCAGCGAAAACGGCACCGGATCCTCATCGGCGGCTTGGCTTTCCAGCGACGCCCAATCGATCGTCCGGCCGTCCAGCCGCGGCGGCGTGCCGGTCTTCAGCCGACCGAGCTTGAAGCCAGCACGGTCCATCGTCGCCGACAGACCAAGACTGGCCTGCTCGTTCATCCGGCCGGCGACGATCTTCTTCTCGCCGATATGGATAAGCCCGCGCAGAAAAGTCCCGGTCGTCAGAACGACAGCGCCACAGGCAAGCCGCCTTCCGTCGGCCAGGAGAACGGCCGCGATCTGGCCCTCGGCGATTTCGAAGTCCAGAACCTCGCCCTCGACCACGTCGAGATCGTTCTGCTGCCGAATCGCTTCCTGCATGGCAAGGCGATAGAGCTTTCTGTCGGCCTGCGTCCGGGGTCCGCGCACTGCTGGGCCCTTGCGGCGGTTGAGCAGGCGGAACTGGATGCCGGCGGCATCCGCCACCCGCCCCATCAGGCCGTCCATGGCGTCGATTTCGCGAACCAGGTGACCCTTGCCGAGCCCGCCGATCGCCGGATTGCAGGACATCACACCGATCGTGTCGAAGCGCAGCGTCACCAAAGCGGTCCTGGCGCCGGCGCGCGCGGCAGCGCTCGCCGCTTCGCACCCGGCGTGGCCGCCGCCCACTACAACCACATCATAGTGATTGGTCATTTCCAAACGTCCTAGACTCAAACAAATGAGGGACACATGTCCCTGCCCGGCCGCGCTGTCAAGAAAACTCGGCAATCGTTTCACGTGAAACAGTCTTGCACTTGCCATCGCGCGTGTTTCACGTGAGTCGTCGGGATCGCCGATGTTTCACGTGAGTCACCCGAATGGTGCTGCGCAGGGGTTCAGGGATTCGAGGACGGCAGCCGAGTTTCGTCGTTCGCTGTGGCCACCATCATAGACATCCATGACCGCCGAGGCCTCCACGCCTTCGTCATCCACGGGCGGAGCAAGGAGCGAAGCGACGCGGCGAAGACCCGAGGATCCATGCCGTGATGTTGGTCAAAGAGTGCAACGGAGCAGGATTCGGCACCGTAGCAACGCTTTGGAGTCGCGGCATGGATCCTAGGGTCTGCGCTCGTCGCTTCGCTCCTTGCTTCGCCCCAGGATGACGAAACAATTGGCGTTTCCGCCAATTGCCGAGGCATGCGGGTCCTTCACATCCTGCCCCCAAGACTTCTTCGCTGGCTGACTAACCCGCGTCCGACCGACGATATGTTTCACGTGAGTCATTTCCCGATGCAGAACTGCGAGAAGATGACGTCCAGCATGTCCTCAACATTGATGGCGCCGACGATTCGGCCCAGATGATCGGCCGCGAGCCGCAATTCCTCGGCGCGCAATTCCTGCCCGAAAGTCCGGCCGTCGGTGGCGCGACGCAGATGGCGGTTGGTTTCATTGAGCAATTCCACGTGGCGCAGGCGCGACGGCAGCACATCGCCGGCATTGCCGGCCGCCTCCGCCGCTCGCTGGCCGATCTCCACCAGCAATGTCTCCACGCCCGTCCCATTCTTCACCGAGATGGCAAGGTCATAGTTCCCCGCTGCATCGATTGCAGCGCGGTCTTCCAGCAGATCAAGCTTAGTGCCGACCCGCAAGCTCGGAGCGCCGGCCGGTAGCAGACCGATGTCCCTGGGGTCCGCAACGTCCTGCAGCAACAGCAACAGGTCGGCACCATGCGCCTTGGCCCGTGCCTTCTCGATGCCAATCGCTTCGACCTTGCCAGGCGCTTCGCGCAGCCCGGCCGTATCCGTAAGCCTGACGCGAAGCCCCTGGAGGTCGAGCACCACCTCGAGCAGATCGCGGGTCGTACCAGGTTCATCCGTTACTATAGCGGCATCCCGCCGCGCCAGGGCGTTGAACAGACTCGACTTACCGGCGTTGGGCGCACCAAGGATAACGACCTCGAAGCCGTCACGGATGATCTCGGCGGCTCGAAAGCCGGCGCTATGCCGGTCGATTTCTTCGATCATTGCCCGGACATCGGACCAGACTGTATTCGAAACGGAACCAGGAACATCGTCCTCATCGGCAAAATCGATCTCCGCCTCTATCATGGCGCGAGCGTGGATCAACCGGCGCCTCCAACCGAGATAGAGTTCGCTCTGGGCGCCCTCGGCGTTTTGCAACGCGAAGCGCCGCTGCGCCTCGGTCTCGGCGTTGACGAGATCCGCGAGCGCCTCGGTCTCGACCAGGTCGACTTTGCCGTTAAGAAAGGCGCGGCGCGTGTATTCGCCTGGTTCAGCGTGCCTGACGCCGTCAAAACCGGTGATCGTCTCCAGCATCCTGGCCACCACGGCGCGTCCGCCATGAACGTGGAACTCCGCGACATCCTCGCCGGTGAAACTGGCCGGTCCTGGGAAGAAGAAAACCAGGCCGTTGTCGAGCACGGTTCCATCCGGCGCCCGCAGCCTGCGCAGAACCGCCGCGCGGTCCTTAACCATACCGCCGGCAATCGTTTCGACTACGAATCGAGTCTGCGGGCCGGAAATGCGGATGACGGCGACGCCGGCCGGAAGCCGGCCGCTCGACAGTGCTACGATCGAATCGCCTGAAATCATTTGCCCGCTCTGCCGAACCGCCCTAGCTCTACGTCCATACGACAACTCCCAACCGAGTTTGCCCATCGTGACGCTACCCGCGCAAAACCTGCTTGCCCAGGAGGCCAGCCCCTATCTGCAGCAGCACAGCGGCAATCCCGTTCACTGGCGGGCCTGGTCGCCGGCTTCGCTTGAAGAGGCAAAGGCACTGGACAGGCCGATCCTGCTCTCGGTCGGCTATGCCGCCTGCCATTGGTGCCATGTCATGGCGCACGAAAGCTTCGAGAACGACGGCGTTGCCGCCGTCATGAACCGTCTGTTCGTCAATATCAAGGTCGACCGAGAGGAGCGCCCCGACATCGACCAGATCTACATGGCGGCACTCTCCTCGATGGGCGAGCAGGGCGGCTGGCCGCTGACCATGTTCCTGACGCCGGACGGCAAGCCGTTTTGGGGCGGCACTTATTTTCCGCGCGAGCCGCGCTACGGCCGTCCGGGTTTCATCCAGGTGATGCAGGCGGTGGACAAGGCGTGGCGCGAGAAGAGGGCGAGCCTCAACCAGAGTGCCGACGGCCTGACCACCCATGTCGAGGCGCGGCTCGCCGGTTCGCATGCGAGAACGGTACTCGACCGTGGCACGCTGGCGGAGCTTGCCAAGGGCATCGACGGCATGATCGACCGCGATCTCGGTGGCTTAAGCGGCGCGCCGAAATTCCCCAATGCGCCGTTCATGCAAACCCTCTGGCTGTCCTGGCTGCGCGACGGCAACACCAGTCATCGCGACGACGTCCTGCTCAGCCTCGAACAGATGCTGAGCGGCGGCATCTACGACCATATTGGCGGCGGGCTCAGCCGCTATTCGACCGACGCCGAGTGGCTGGTGCCGCATTTCGAAAAAATGCTCTACGACAACGCCCAGCTCATCCGCTTCTGCAATTGGGCCTTTGCGGCGAGCGGCAACGAATTGTTCCGGGTACGAATCGAAGAGACGGTCGACTGGCTGCTGCGCGAAATGCGCGTCGACGGCGGCGCCTTTGCCGCCAGCCTCGACGCCGACAGCGATGGCGTGGAAGGACTGTTCTACACCTGGAGCAGGGAAGAGGTAGAAGCCGCTCTCGGCGACGATTCTGCCTTATTTTTCAAATACTTCACGCTGTCCAGCCCGCACGGCTGGGAAGGCAAGCCAATTGTCCACCAAACCGCGTCCCAGCAATCGCAAAGCGTGATCGAGCGCGAAAAACTGGGTCCGCTCAAGGCGAAACTTCTCATCGTCCGCGAAGAGCGGGTCAGGCCCGGCCTCGACGCAAAGACGCTCACCGACTGGAACGGCCTGATGATTGCGGCGCTTGCCGAGGCCGGTCGATCATTGGCCCGGCCTGACTGGATCGAGGCGGCGGCAAAAGCCTTCGCCCATATCTGCTCTGCCAGCCGCGACGGCCGCTTGCCGCATTCGATGCTCGGCGCCAGGAAACTGTTCCCTGCTCTGTCCAGCGACTACGCCGCCATGACCAATGCGGCGATCTCGCTGTTCGAAGCGTCGGGTGATTGGGGCTATATCGACCAAGCCAGCCAATTCCTCGAGCAGCTCGACCATTGGCACGCCGACACCGACAAGACAGGCTACTACCTGACCGCTTCCGACAGCGCCGACGTGCCGATCCGCATCCGCGGTGATGTCGACGAAGCCATCCCATCAGCCACAGGCCAGATCATCGAAGCGCTGGTCCGCCTCGCCTCCGTCACCGGCGATCTCGAACTGCACGAAAGAGCCTGGCAAGTCGCCGAACACGCGGCCGGTCGTGCGGCGCACCAGACCTACGGTCAGGCCGGCATCGTCAACGCCTGCGCGCTGGCGATCGAGCCGCTCAAGCTGGTCATTGTGGATAGATTGAAGGATCCAAGGCTCGTTCCGGTTGCGAATCGAAGCCCGGACCCGCGGCGGGTGGATATTGTCGCGCCGATCGGCTCGGACACGAATCGACCCTTGCTGCCCGGCGGAATCCTGCCACCGACCGACAAGGCGGGTGCGTGGTTCTGCACGGGACAGGTTTGCCTGCCGGTGGTTACGGATTCTGGGGAATTGGAGAAGCTGTTGAGGTGACACCCTCCCCTTTTTGGGGAGGGTCTGCTCGCGATCGTAGCGAAACGGATCGTGAGACGGGGTGGGGTGAATCGCCAACTTCGGTGCTGACCCCCACCCCGCTCCGCTGCGCGGATCGACCCTCCCCACAAGGGGGAGGGTAAGCTCCTACGTATTCATCGAATCGAAGAAGTCCGCATTGGTCTTGGTCTGCTTGAGCTTGTCGATCAGGAACTCGATCGCATCGGTGGTTCCCATCGGCGCCAGAATGCGGCGCAGCACGAAGATCTTCTGCAGGTCCTGCTTGGAAACCAGCAGGTCTTCCTTGCGGGTGCCGGACTTCAAGATGTCCATGGCCGGATAGATGCGCTTGTCGGCCACCTTGCGGTCGAGCTGGATTTCGCAGTTGCCGGTGCCCTTGAACTCTTCGAAGATGACTTCGTCCATGCGGCTGCCGGTATCGATCAGCGCGGTGGCGATGATGGTCAGCGAACCGCCTTCCTCGATGTTTCGGGCGGCACCGAAGAAACGCTTCGGCCGCTGCAGCGCGTTGGCGTCGACACCGCCGGTCAGCACCTTGCCGGATGACGGCACCACGGTGTTGTAGGCGCGGCCGAGGCGGGTGATGGAATCGAGCAGGATGACGACATCGCGGCCATGTTCGACAAGGCGCTTGGCCTTCTCGATGACCATTTCGGCGACCTGCACGTGGCGAACAGCCGGCTCGTCGAAGGTCGAGGAGATCACCTCACCCTTCACCGAGCGCTGCATGTCGGTCACTTCTTCCGGCCGCTCGTCGATCAGAAGCACGATCAGATAGCATTCCGGATGATTGGCAGTGATCGAGTGGGCGATGTTCTGCATCAGCACCGTCTTGCCGGTACGCGGCTGCGCGTTGATCAACGCGCGCTGGCCCTTGCCGATCGGCGCGACCAGATCGATCACGCGCGCCGAGATGTCCTTGGTGGTCGGATTGTCGATCTCCATCTTCAGCCGCTTGGTCGGATAGAGCGGCGTCAGATTGTCGAAGTGGATCTTGTGACGGATCTTTTCGGGATCGTCGAAATTGATCGTGTTGACCTTGAGCAGCGCAAAATAGCGCTCGCCCTCTTTCGGGCTGCGGATCGGCCCTTCGACCGTATCGCCGGTCTTCAGCGAAAAGCGCCGGATCTGCGACGGCGAAATGTAGATGTCGTCGGGACCTGGCAGATAGTTGGCGTTGGCGGAGCGCAGGAATCCAAAACCGTCCTGCAGCACTTCGACCACACCGTCGCCGATGATCTCGATCTCCTGGGCGGCCAGTTTCTTCAGGATAGCAAACATCAGCTCCTGCTTGCGCATGACGCTGGCGTTCTCCACCTCGAGCGATTCGGCATAAGCGATCAGCTCTGGCGGTTTCTTGTTCTTGAACTCGGTGAGTTTCATTTCTTGCATAGACGGACCTTGAATAGATGGAGTCTGGGTAAGCTTTGGGAAAATATCGGCGGGATGCGACAAATGCCGGGCGCGGCCGAGAGCAATGAAGGGCGGCGCATGACGGGAAGGAAGACCCGTCTTTTATCGTCGGTTGGGTGAAAGAGCAAGCTGCGTTTTGCGGCCCAATCGAGCCTAGAACGGCTTGACGACAACCAGGATCACGATTGCGACCATCAGCAATGTGGGGATCTCGTTGACGATTCGCCAGTGCCTCGCAGGCTTTTCATTGCGGTCCTCGGCGAATTTGCGCACCGCACCGGCCAGATAGCCATGCATGGCGGACAACAAAAGCACCGCACCGATCTTGGCATGCAGCCAGCCGCCCTGGAAGCCGAAGCCTTTCCAGGCGAGCCACAGGCCCAACACCCAGGTGGCGATCATCGCCGGATTGATGATGCCACGCAGCAGGCGCCGCTCCATCACCTTGAAGGTCTCCGACTGCACCGAGCCCTTCTCGGCATCGGCATGGTAGACCAGTAGCCGCGGCAGATAGAGCATGCCCGCCATCCACGAAATGACGGCAAGGATATGGATGGCCTTGGCCCACGGGTAGAAGCTGTCGGGTGCGGCGAAATACAAAAGCGCGGTGAAAACAACCAAGACACCTATGCCTGATATCATGCGCATCATCGCCTGACCGGTGCTGTTCGCGTTTTTCATTTCGGCCATCAGCGTGTCGCGCTCCGCACTTGTCTAACCATCGCCTCGACATGGGCGATCGGTGTCTCCGGCGTGATGCCGTGGCCGAGATTGAAGATCAGCGGCCCCTCTCCCAGCGCTTTCAGGATCGCCTCGACGCCGTCGGACAGTGCCTTGCCGCCAGCCACGAGCCGCAAGGGATCGAGATTGCCCTGGACCGCGCCCAAGCGCTGCAAATCCTTCGCCGCCTCCAGGGGCACCGTCCAGTCGATCCCCAGACCCGTTACGCCGGTCTTCTGGCGATAGGTCTGGTAACGGGCGCCGGCGCCCTTGGGAAAGCCGACGATCGGCACATCGGGATGAACGGCTCGCACCTGCCTGACGATCTCCGCCACTGGCTGGACGCAGAACAAGTCGAAGGACGCATCGTCGAGCACGCCGGACCAGGAATCGAAAATCTGCACGACATCGGCACCCGCGTCGATCTGGCGGATGAGATAGGCAGCCGAATGATCGGCAAGCACTTTGAGCAGGTGCTGGAATGCCGCCGGCTCGCGATAGGCGAACAACCGCGCCGGCGCCTGGTCGGGCGTGCCATGGCCCGCAATCATATAGGTCGCCACCGTCCATGGCGCGCCGCAGAAGCCGATCAGGGTCGTCTCATCGGGGAGTTTCGCCCGCAGTCGGCGAACCGTCTCGTAGACCGGCTCGAGATTCACGTGAAACACCTTGCTTTCCAGAGCCAAAATCTCCGGTGCTGTGATCGGCGTCAGCAGCGGGCCTCGCCCCTCTTCGAAGCGAACGTCACGGCCAAGTGCATGCGGAACGACGAGAATGTCCGAGAACAGGATCGACGCATCGAAACCAAAACGCTCGATCGGCTGCAAGGTCACTTCGACGGCAAGGTCGGGATCATAGCAGAGATCCAGGAACGACCCAGCCCGTCTGCGTGTCTCCCGATACTCCGGCAGATAGCGCCCGGCCTGACGCATCATCCAGAGCGGAGGCGGAAAATGAGCCTTGCCCTTCAGGACGTCCAGCGTGATCCGGTTCTGGGGCATCGAGCGCTCGCTTCTCCAAGCCTCTTCTATAATCAAAGATTCTTATATCTAAGATTCTTCTGATTCTAAGAGTCTGTTGGTTCTGGTGGTTGTCACCTGTCCCGCTTTGCCCCGGAAAAAACCAGCCAACATATTGTCGCGTGCTTCTTTTGCCTGGATGTAGGGTTCTGGGGACAGTCGCGAATCCATCACTGGAGTCAAAGCGTTACGAGATGCCGGGAAAAGCCGGCCCTGTGGACGGGCGAGAGACAAAAGAAGCCGTCCCCAAACTTGTCCCCACCCGCCCGATGAAGCTGACAGCGCAACGAATTGTGGACATCTAGCCTTCTGATACAGTCGCCTCCGATCGGCCCGTCTTTTCATCCCGCTCTATCCACAGCCGCCCACAGCCCCAGGTGACCCCCTGTGAACAAACCCCAAAGCTTCTTCCATCTGCACCTGATTTCCGACGCGACCGGCGAAACGCTGCTCGCCGCCGGCCGGGCGGCTTCGGCGCAATACAAGGATGCGCGCGCCATCGAGCATATCTATCCGCTCATCCGCACCGAAAAGCAGGTAGCGAAAGTGTTCGAGGACATCGAGGAAGAGCCCGGCATCATCCTTTATACGGTCGTCGACCAGAAGCTGGCGCGCGGCATCGACGAACGCTGCGCGACGATGGGCCTGCCCTGTGTGTCGGTGCTGGAGCCGGTGCTGACCGTGTTCCAGTCCTATCTCGGCACACCGGCCGGCCGTCGCGTCGGCGCCCAGCATGTTCTCGATGCCGAATATTTTCGCCGCATCGACGCGCTCAATTTCACCATGGACCATGATGACGGCCAGCTGCCGCTCAACATGGACGATGCCGATGTCGTGCTGATCGGCATCTCGCGCACCTCGAAGACGCCGACCAGCATCTATCTCGCCAATCGCGGCATCAAGACCGCCAACATCCCGATCGTGCTCGGCGTGCCGGTGCCGGAAAGTCTGGTCAACGCCAGGACACCGCTGATCGTCGGGCTGATCGCCACCGCCGAGCGCATCTCGCATGTTCGGCAAAATCGCCTCCTCGGCAACAGCAGTTCCTACGAGGCATCGGACTATGTCGACCGCGCCGCCATCAGCGAAGAACTCGCCTACGCCCGCCAGATCTGCACGCGCCATGGCTGGCCGATGATCGACGTCAGCCGCCGCTCGATCGAGGAAACGGCGGCTGCGATCGTTGCCCTGAGAGGGAAGAATAGATAGTTGGAGCCCTTCCGTAACCAAGGCTTGAGATAGTGTCCGAAACGTCGCGATCCTTCGCGCCCCCCTCTGCCCTGCTGGGCATCTCCCCCTCAAGGGGGGAGATTGGCAGCTTCGCGGGCGGCACCTTCTGTTCGACGTTAAAAATTGCCGAAAGCCGAAGTCACACCCAATCTCCCCCTTGAGGGGGAGATGTCCGGCAGGACAGAGGGGGGGCGCTGTCCCGCCAACCTTTGGCAACCTTCTGCATTACGGCGGTCAACGACCATTAATCAGGCGAAAAATCATGACCGAGAAAATCATCCTCGCTTCAGGCAGTCCGTTCCGCAAGGCGATGCTTGTCAATGCCGGCGTCGACGTCGAGGCGGTTCCGGCCGATGTCGACGAGCGCGCGCTCGAGGCGCCCTTGCAGGACAGCGATGTCTCGCCCGAGGATGTCGCCCTGGTGCTGGCCGAAGCCAAGGCCACCGAAGTCAGCGAGCGCAGGCCGGGCGCCCTGGTGCTTGGCTGCGACCAGACGCTGTCGCTCGGCGACGAGTTGTTCCACAAGCCGGCCGATAGGGAAGGCGCGCGCCGTCATCTCCTGGCGCTGTCGGGCAAGACCCATCAGTTGAACAGCGCCGCCGTGCTGGTCCGCGATGGCGCGGTTCTGTGGCGGCACGTCGGCATCGCCTCGATGACCATGCGCAAGCTCGACCCGGCCTTCATCGGCCGCCATCTCGCCCGTGTCGGCCCCAAGGCATTGGCAAGCGTCGGCGCCTACCAGATCGAAGGCGAAGGCATTCAATTGTTCGAGAAGATCGAAGGCGATCATTTCACCATTGTCGGCCTGCCGCTGTTGCCGCTGCTGGCCGAACTTCGCACGCTGGGAGCGATCGATGGCTGAGGCGTCGAAAAAGGCCTTCGTGACCGGCCACCCGATCAAGCATTCGCGCTCGCCGAAGATCCACGGATATTGGCTGGCCAAGCATGGCATCGACGGCAGCTATGAGGCGATCGATGTCGCGCCGGAAAACTTTGCCGGGTTCGTGAAGACGCTGCAGGCGAACAATTACCGCGGCGGCAATGTCACCATCCCGCACAAGGAGGCGGCTTTCGCGCTCGCCGAGCGCCGTGACCAGGCCGCGCAAGAGATCGGCGCCGTCAACACGCTGTGGTTCGAGGACGGCGCCTTGTGGGGCGGCAACACCGACGCGCACGGCTTTGCCGCCAACCTCGACGATTATGCGCCGGGCTGGGCCAGCAATGGCCCGGCGGTCGTGCTCGGCGCCGGCGGTGCGTCGCGCGCCGTCATCCATGCCTTGAAGGAGCGCGGTGTCGCCGACATCCGCATCGTCAACCGCACGCTGGCCCGGGCTATGGAATTGCGCGATCGTTTCGGCGCCGGCGTTTCGGCGCATGGCATGGCGGCGACCGGTGAACTGCTTGCCGATGCCGGCCTGCTGGTCAACACCACGGCCCTCGGCATGCATGGCAATGAAGGCCTGTCGGCCGATCCCGCTGTGCTGCCGGACCACGCCATCGTCACCGATATCGTCTATGTGCCGCTGGAGACGCCGCTGCTTGCCGCGGCGCGCGCGCGAAACCTGAAAACCGTCGACGGCCTCGGCATGCTGCTGCATCAGGCCGTGCCCGGCTTCGAGCGCTGGTTCGGCATCAGGCCGCAGGTGACGGCTGAACTGCGCGCGCTCATCGAAGCTGATCTGGTGCCGAAGCCATGATCGTGCTCGGCCTCACCGGCTCCATCGGCATGGGCAAGTCGACCACGGCCAAGATGTTCGCCGAGGCCGGCGTGCCGGTCCATGATTCCGACGAGGCTGTGCATCGCCTCTATGCCGGCAAGGCCGCGCCCCTGGTCGAGGCGGCCTTTCCCGGCACCACATCCGCCGGCGTGGTCGATCGGGCAAAGCTTGGCGCGCGTGTGCTCGGCGACGCCGTCGCGCTGAAGCGGCTCGAGGCGATCATCCATCCCCTGGTGCGCGCCGATGCCGATGCTTTCCTGACGCGTCATCGTAGCGCCGGCGCGCCGATCGCCGTCCTCGATATCCCCCTGCTGTTCGAAACCGGCGGCCGCGACCGCGTCGACAAGGTCGTCGTCGTCACCGCGCCAGCCGACGTCCAGCGAGAACGCGTTCTGGCGCGGCCTGATATGACGGAAGAAAAACTCGCGTCGATCCTGGCTAGGCAGGTGCCGGATGCGGACAAGCGCCGTCAGGCCGATTTCGTCGTCGATACCGGCCAGGGATTGGACTCCGCCCGCGCCGCCGTGGCTGCCATCATTGCCGAACTCTCCGGGGATAAGCTGCACTCCTGACACCACCGCGTCAGCATTGCCCATTGCCATTTTGTTCCGGTCTCACGATTCTGCTTCTTTGGAGCGACTGATTCGATGCGTGAGATCATCTTCGATACGGAAACCACCGGCCTCGATTCGCGCGACGACCGCGTGATCGAACTCGGCGGCATCGAGCTGGTCAACCGCTTTCCGACCGGAAAGACTTTTCACCACTATATCAACCCACAAGGCCGTGCGATCCACGCCGAGGCGCAGGCCGTGCACGGCATCAGCGCCGCGGATCTCGCGGGCAAGCCGACCTTTGCCGAGATTGTGCAGGAGTGGCTGGATTTCACCGACGGCGCCAAGCTGGTCGCGCACAATGCCACTTTCGATGTCGGCTTCCTCAACGTCGAATTCGGCCGGCTAGGTCACCCCGTCATCGACAATGGTCTTGTCGTCGACACGCTGGCGCTGGCGCGCCGCAAGCATCCGATGGGCCCCAATTCGCTCGACGCGCTCTGCCGGCGCTACGGCATCGACAACACCAGGCGCACCAAGCACGGCGCCTTGCTCGATTCCGAATTGCTGGCCGAGGTCTATATCGAGCTGATCGGCGGCAAGCAGGCGGCCCTCATCCTCGACAGCGCCACCGCGCCGGCGCGAGGGGGCGAGAACGTCCGCCAGATCGAGATTGTGGTAAGCCAGCGGCCTTCGCCACTGCGGCCCCGCCTCACCGAAGCCGAACGCGACGCGCATGCCGGCATGGTCGGGACGTTGGGTGAGAAGGCGCTGTGGCTGAAGGTTGTCGGGAACTAAAGTCGTTCCGTCGCGATCCTTGGCGCCCCCCTCTGTCCTGCCGGACATCTCCCCCACGGGTGGGGAGATTGGCAGCTTCGCGGGCCGCGCCTTCCTTTTCAACGTTGGAGATTGGCGAAAGCCGGGATGACAGCCGATCTCCCTCCTTGTGGGGGAGATGTCCGGCAGGACAGAGGGGGGCGCTGTCCCGCCAGCCTTTCAACAAAAAACCCGGCGCGAGGCCGGGCTTTTAAACGCTACCGAGACACCAGGCCTCAGCTCACCTTGACCTTCGACGCTGCCTGATCCTCGGCCAGCTTCTGCTGGAACATCTGCGCGAAGTCGATCGGGTCGAGCATCAGCGGCGGGAAGCCGCCATTGCGGGTTGCCTCGGCGATGATCTGCCGGGCGAACGGGAACAGCAGGCGCGGGCATTCGATGAACAGGATCGGCAGCATGTGTTCCTGCGGGAAGCCTGCGATGGCGAACACGCCGCCATAGACCAGCTCGACATTGAACAGCACTTCCTGGTCGAAGGACGCCTTGGCGTTCAGCGTCAAATTAACGTCGAACTGCTTGTCGGAGAGCGGGTTGGCGTTGACATTGACGTTGATGGCGATGCCCGGCGCCTTGTCGCGGCCGCGCAGCGAATTCGGCGCGCCGGGGCTTTCGAAGGATAGGTCCTTCACATATTGCGCCAGGACGTTGAGCGACGGCTGCGCCGCGTTGCCGTTTCCGTTGGCTGCGCCGACCGGCGCGTCATCTTTGCTGGCCATAAGCCTTCGTCCTCTTGCCTGGGCAGCGTCGCTGACCGAATTGAAATCGGGCGTTCGCTACCATGGCAGGGATGACAAGACAAGGTTTGCCGCCTTGCTTCTCCATCCCGGGATGAGGACGGAGCGGCCTCAATCGTCCTTGAGGCGGCGCCAGGGCGAGTTGTGGTCCGGTCCGCGCTTGAAGTCGTCTTCGCGTGAATAATCGCCATCGTCGAGGTCGATGGTCTTGTCGCGTTGCCGGCCGCGGAAGCCGCCGGTCGAGAAATTGGTGGCCAGCACGACGCGGCCCTTCAAGGTCCGCCAGGCGAGGTCGCGGACCGGCGGCAGGAACAGCAGCAGGCCGATAATGTCGGTGATGAAGCCGGGGATGATCAAAAGGATCGCCGCCAGCACGATCATCGCGCCATGCGCCAGCTGCCCGCTCGGATCGCGGCCGGCATCCATTTCAGCGCGGATCCGCGTCATGACGCCGAAACCCTGATGCCGGAGCAGCAGCGCGCCGGCAATGCTCGATGCCAGCACCAGGCCGACTGTCGCCAGCGCGCCGACTTGGCGGCCGACGACCACGAAGCCGGCGATTTCCAGCAGCGGAAGTGCCAGGACAAAAAGGGGAAGGAACGAGATGCGCAAGTCTTGGCAACCTTTTGGATCGTTTCGGCCGTTTCGATTGTTTCGGCGCCCAGTGAGCAATCGCCGCTGGCACTGAGGCTGTTAGATAGGTATGCCTGCCTTTGATTTGAATGATTGCGCCTTGCGTTCTATATGCTTTGAATGTTGAACGCTATGCGACCGCGGCCATTGGGCCTGACGGTCCGGCCACAGGGCAGGGATTGATTGGCGGAAGATATGGGATTCTTCGACTTCGGCACGATTTTCTTCCTGATTGCGGCGGTGGTCATCTTTTTCCAGCTGCGCAATGTGCTGGGCCGTCGCACCGGCAGCGAACGGCCGCCCTTCGATCCCTATACAGCGGCCCGCAGCGGCGACAAGGATGCCGCCCAGAAATCCGAGAATGTCGTGTCGCTGCCGCGCAAGCGCCTGCCGGGCGAGCCGGCGGCCGACACCTATGCCGCGATCGATGCCTTCGCCAAGCCCGACACCGACCTCAACAAGGGCCTGCGCACGATCAAGGACAACGACCCGTCCTTCGAGCCGAAGACTTTCGTCGACGGCGCCAAGATGGCCAACGAGATGATCGTCATGGCCTATGCCGACGGCGACCGCAAAACGTTGAAGAACCTGTTGTCGCGCGAGGTTTATGACGGTTTTGTCGCCGCGATCGGCGATCGCGAGGCCAAGGCGGAGAAGATCCAGTCCTCCTTCGTCGGCATCGACAAGGCCGACATCGTCTCGGCCGAGATGAAGGGCGGCGAGGCGCATGTCACGCTGCGCATCATCAGCGAGCTGATTTCGGCGACCCGCGACAAGGCCGGCGCGGTCATCGACGGCGACCCGGAAACCGTGGCCGAGGTCAAGGATGTCTGGACCTTCGCTCGCGACACGCGCTCGCGCGATCCCAACTGGAAGCTCGTCGCCACCGAGGAAGAAGACTGAACCCGGAACGGCGGCGAGGCTCCGGTGTCGCTATCGCCACTCTTTGTCGGAAAATCTTTTGCCGACCTCCCCGGCTGGGACGATGACGATCATCTGGCGGCCTTCGCCGCCTTTCGCCGCTCGGCCTTTCACGTTCTGACCAAACCGTATCGCAGTGGTGTGCTCGGCGTCGATTTCGATGCCTTTGCCGAAGCCTATGCCGAGGCTCGCACCGTTTCGCCGGCGAATCGGTCGCGATCTCCAGATCGGAAGGAAGCCCAGGCTTTCTTCGAGCGCCATTTCTCGCCCGTGCACATCCGACCCGAGAACGGTGGCGCCGGCCTCGTCACCGGTTTCTACGAGCCTGTGGTCGAAGCCTCGCCGGTTCGGACGGAGCGGTTTTCGGTGCCGCTGCTGTCGCGCCCGGCCGATCTCGTCGATATCGAGGACGGCAACCGCCCGCCCGGCATGGATCCTTACCTCGCTTTTGCGCGGCAGACGCCGGACGGGCTGCTCGAATATCCCGATCGCGGCGAGATCGAGCGCGGGGCGCTTGATGGCAAGGGCCTGGAAATCGCCTGGCTGGCCGACAAGGTCGATGCCTTCTTCGTTCATGTGCAGGGTGCCGCACGACTGAACATGACCGACGGCCGGCTTGCCCGCGTCACCTATGCCGCCAAATCCGGCCAGCGCTTCACCGGGCCCGGCAAGGTGCTGAGCGAACTGGGAGAAATCCCGCTGGAAAAAGTGACGATGCAGTCGATCCGCGCCTGGTTCAAGGCGCATCCGGACCGCGTCGACGAGATCCTGTGGCGGAACCGCTCCTACATCTTCTTCCGCGAGGCCGATGTCGAGGACGCGTCGCTTGGTCCGATCGCCGCCGCCAAGGTGCCGCTGACGCCGGGACGCTCGATTGCCGTCGACCGCCTGCTGCACACATTCGGCACGCCGTTCTACATCGATGCGCCGACGCTCACCGCCTTCGACGCAAAACCGTTCCGCCGCCTGATGATCGCGCAGGACACTGGTTCCGCCATCACCGGACCGGCGCGGGGTGATCTCTTCGCCGGTTCCGGCGATGCCGCCGGCGAGATCGCCGGCGTGGTGCGCAATCCGGCCGATTTTTATGCGCTGGTGCCGCGCGCGCTCGTTTCGGGGTCGAATCGATGACCCAGCGTCCGGACAAGCTGAGCGAAGACGACCGGGTGCTGTGGAATCTGGTGGCGCGCACGGCCAAGCCGCTGAAGGGCAGGATGGCTGTCGACGTCCCCAACATCCCTGCCGAGGCCAGGCCAAATCAGTCGCAACCGGCGCTGGCCGCTGCCAATACGCCCGCCGCGGCAAAGCCCAAGACGCAGCATGTCGCCCATGCGCTCGACGAGCCGACCTTGGACAAGCTGTCGAAGGGCCGGCTGCCGATCGAAGGCCGGGTCGATCTGCACGGCCTGACCCAGGACGAGGCCTATTCGCTGCTGTTCTCGTTCCTGCACCGGGCGCATGCCGGCGGCATCCGCTATGTCCTGGTCATCACGGGCAAGGGCTCGTCCTCCGGCGGCGACGGCGTGCTGCGGCGCGCCGTGCCGGCCTGGTTGTCGACGGCTGCCTTCCGGCCGCTGGTCTCCAGCCACGACCATGCTGCCCGCAACCATGGCGGTTCGGGTGCGCTTTATATCCGGCTGCGGCGGCCGCGATCGTGAGGCGTTCGCTCATGAGGGTGGGCGCATGACCCCGTTCGGCGAGAAGCTGCGGACGCTCAGAAGCGAACGCGGCGTCAGCCAGAAGGACATGGCGGCGGCGATCGGCGTCAGCGCCGCCTATCTGTCGGCGCTCGAGCACGGCAGGCGCGGCGCGCCGACCTGGACGCTGATCCAGAAGATCATCGGCTATTTCAACATTATCTGGGACGACGCCGAGGAGCTGGCGCGGCTGGCCGAAGCCTCGCATCCGCGTGTGAAGCTCGATACGTCGGGCCTAAGCCCCGCCGCCACCGAACTGGCCAATCTGCTGGCCGAGAACATCGAAAAGCTCGACGAGGCGGAGCTTCGCCGCATCACCGCATCGATCCGCGCGGCGCTGGGCCGGCAGCCGTAGCTTCGCGATCTGCGCCGGAGGCGCACCTTGGCGATTTCCTCGCGAAGGTGTCTCGCTTCAGGTGAAGAGATGCCCGCCGGCGATCCGCCAGCAGGCATCTTTGGTGGGATCATTTCTTGCCGGCCGTGCCGCCATTGTTTCCCCGGCCGCCTTTGTCGCTATGGTCGTGGCCATTGTTTCCGCCGCCCAGGCAGTTCGAGTCGCCAAGGTTGCAACAGCGGCCGCTCCACAAATCGTTGGTCGAGGTGTTGGCGCAGCTTGGGATAGTCTGGTTGGCCAAGGCGGGTCCGGCCAGTGCCGATGCCGCGATGGCGGCGAGGAATGCATTTCGCAAAAGTACAGTCATCTGAAGTCTCCATGATTGGTTTCCGTCTACGGCCATGTGTCGTCGGCCGGGAGGAAATGGTTCACGAAGGATGGGAAAATTTGCTTGGCGGCCCCCTCGCGTTCGTCATCCACGGGCGGAGCGGGAGCGAAGCGGACGCGCAGACCCGAGGAGCTGCTCCGCAGCCCAAGGGATCCATGCCGCGAGTTACGGGCGCCGCGGCAGTGCAGAACCTTGCTCATAGAGGTGGTTGGGAAGGATCGCTACGGAACAGAGCCTTTATTCTACGCGGCTTTGTTCTTCATCGGCCTCACGGCATGGATCCCTTGGGCTGCGGAGCAGCTCCAGGGGTCTGCGCCGCGTCGCTTCGCTCCTTGCTTCGCCCTAGGATGACGAAGCGGGGAGGCTGCGTCACGACTGTCGGCTACTGAACCGCGCCGACCAGGACCTGCTGGCCGCCTCGGATCGAGACCCAGCGGCCGGTGTTGTCGATCGCCTGCCGCTTGAGGAAGCGATAGCCGGTCGCGTCCCACGCCTTGACCTTGTCGGTCAGATTGTCGAGCACGTAGTCGCCCTTGTCGGTGCGCACCGTCAGCACGGCGTGGCCCTCGCCGTCGGGCTTGCGCACGACGGTGATCAGCAGATCGGCAAGCGAGATGCTCATGCGCGAAAGCTGGCGCCGCTTTTCCAGCACGTAGTCCTCGCAATCGCCGACGCCTTTGTCGGGATAGGCCCAGACCTCGTCCTTGCCGTAGATGTCCATGTCGCTCATTGGCTTGACGGCGGCGTTGACCCTGGCGGTGACATTGAGAAGCTTGCGCATCAGCCCGTCGGTCATCGAGGCCGGCGCGAGATTGGACGGGCGGATTGAGCATTCGCTGGGATGCAGCTTGCAGAAATCATAGTGGCCGATCGGCTGCGAGGTGAGACCCCCGGTCGCCATCGCTCCGGCCGCCAAAGCCGGTGCCACCCAGCCTCCCGTTACTGCCAGCCCGGCTGCCACATACACGCGCAGCCGTCGCGCCACTGATGAGGAAATCATTGTCCCCGCTCACCCTTTGTTATTAACGAAAGGTTAAGGGGGTTTTACAGTCCGTGTCAATTACGACGTCGGTCGGATTGTCGGCATGGTTACCCGAGGGGCTGGACAGCGGCACTTGTGCAACAGAATCACCCGGCGGCTTTTGCCCAATAATTGGCCTGGATTCTCGTTGCAGGGTTATCTTTTGGCCGTGCGGACCAGCTTCGGCTTCACCGCAACGCGCTCCTGACGGCCATAGCTGGTGATGAAGTCGACGATGCGCGGCACGATCTCGGAGCGGAAGCGCGAGCCGTTGAAGACGCCGTAATGGCCGACCGCCGGCTGCATATAGTGCGCATGCCGTTCAGCGGGGATGTTGGGGCAAAGGTCATGCGCGGCCTTGGTCTGGCCAAGGCCGGAAATGTCGTCGTTCTCGCCTTCGACCGTGAACAGCGCGACGTTGCGGATCGATGACGGATCGATCCTGGTGCCGCGATGCGTCATCTCGCCCTTGGGCAAGGCCTGGCGCACGAAGACGGTGTCGACGGTCTGCAGGTAGAACTCCGCCGTCAGGTCCATGACAGCCAGATATTCGTCGTAGAAATCGCGATGCTTCTCGGCATTGTCGCCGTCATGCTTCACCAGGTGCATGAAGAAGTCCTTGTGGGCGATGATGTGGCGGTCGAGGTTCATGTTCATGAAGCCGGACAGCTGCAGGAAGCCCGGATAGACCTCGCGGCCGAAGGCCGGCACCGGCCAAGGCGCGGTCATTATGACGTTGTCGCGGAACCAGTCGATGCCCTTTTCCTGCGCCAAAAGGTTGACCGCCGTCGGATTGCGGCGGGTGTCGATCGGCCCGCCCATCAGGGTCATGGTCGAGGGCACGAAGGGATCGCCCTTGGTTTCCATCAGCGCCACGGCCGCCAGCACCGGCACGGAAGGCTGGCACACCGCCATCACATGGGTGTCGGGGCCGAGCGCATGCAGCATGTCGATGATGTAGTCGATGTAGTCGTCGAGATCGAAGCTGCCGTCGGCCAGCGGCACCATGCGGGCATCGACCCAGTCGGTGATGTGCACGTCGGCATGGGGCAGCATGGCTTCCACCGTGCCGCGCAGCAGCGTCGCATAGTGGCCCGACATCGGCGCCACGATCAAAAGCTTCGGATCCGGCTTGCGCCCGGCGGGAACGGAGCGTTCGAAGCGGACGAGATTGCAGAACGGCCGCGACCAGACGGTCTTCTCGGCGACCGCGACGGTGTTCCAGTCGACCACGGTCTTGTCGAGGCCAAAGATCGGCTTGCCGTAGCGGCGCGTGGTGCGCTCGAACAATTCGGCGGTCGCCGCGACCGAACGGCCCCAGGGCGTGTGGGACAACGGATTGAGCGGATTGGTGTAGAGCAGGCGCAACGCGTCGGCATAGAGGCGCGCCGGCTGCAAGGCCGCGTGGTTCATTTCGTAGAGCTGGTAGAACATCGAGAACCCCGCTGCTGCCTGCGACCGAAGGGACGACGAGCAGCGCCGAGCCTTAAATGTCTCGCGGGGAAGTTAACAACTAATTGCTGCGATGCAATACGTCACGCGGCGTGACCAATGCTTCTTTGGTTCAAGCCCCTGGGAATCGGCCCTGAACGGCACCAGCCGGCTCAGTGTGCGGCTGCGAAATGTGTAGGTAATGTGTCCGGCCCCTTTTGCCGGACACAGGAAGCTTAGACGCGCGCCATGCAGACGGCGGTATGGCCGGAGCCGATGAAGCCGAGCTGGCCGGCTGCGCCCTTCGACAGGTCGAGCACGCGACCCCTGATGAACGGGCCGCGATCGTTGATGCGCACGATGACGCTGCGGCCGTTGTTCTTGTTGGTTACCCTGAGCTTGGTGCCGAAAGGCAAAGTGCGGTGGGCGGCGGTCATTGCCGACGGGTTCATGCGTTCGCCCGATGCGGTCTTGGAGTGCAGGGCATACCACGAGGCGCGGCCGCACTGGCTGGCGGCGGCTGCCGAAGATGCGCCGGCCATCAGGCCAGCAGCGATCGTTACCGCGACAAGCGCGGTCTGTTTTGAGTTCTTCATATTTGAGGGATGGCTCCGTTTTTGACAGACCCCAGCCGTTAGGAGCCAAATAAGGCAGGAAATGCGGCAATCATCTGTCGGTTCCGTGGCGAGATCACACGTTTGGAGTCGCTGGGTAACAGTCTGTTAGGGATTTTCCAGCGCACGATGATCAGTTGATCATGATCTTCGAGCCGATATTCGGGATTTGTTTGACAAGATCGAGGGTTGATATCCAAGTAGAAGTGAGGGCGATCAGGTCCCTTCCTTTGGCTATTTCATCACGGCCGCAACCCCGCAACCGATCGACTTCGAAAAGGAGATCCGGCAATGAGACTGACCAAAAATCTGCTGGCGTTGATCGTGCTTGCCATAGGCGCGCTGTGGGCGCTGCAAGGCGTCGGCGCGATCGGCGGCAGCTTCATGACCGGCCAGTCGCAATGGCTCTATACCGGCATCGTCACCATGCTGGTCGGCCTGATGGGGCTGGTGTGGGCGAACCGGTCAGGAGGGTGAGCTGCGATGGGAAGCGCTGGCGAACTGTCGCTTCGGCATCGCGAAGGATCGTGTGGAGCCGCCGATTGTAATTGGCGAAAAGGCCCATCCCTTCGTCATCCACGGGCGGAGCAAGGAGCGCAGCGACGCAGCGCAGACCCGAGGATCCATGCCGCGACTTAAACGCGTCGCCACGATGCAGAATTCTGCTCCGCTGCATACTTCGGCCAAGGCACGGCATGGATCCTCGGGTCTGCGCGTACGCTTCGCTTCCGCTCCGCCCGTGGATGACGAAGTCGGGGAGGCCTCGTGCCAAATCCCGAACGTTGAAACTGCCTCCGCCCAACAGCCCTACCCGAACAGCCGATCCAAAATCTTGCCCTCCAACCGAGCAAGCTCCACCGAGCCGCGCCGGCGCGGCCGTTCCACCGGGACATCCAGATCGAGCGCGATCCGACCTTCACTGATCACCACGACCCGGTCGGCGAGCGCAACCGCCTCGGCGACATCATGCGTGACCAGCACTGCGGTAAACTTCTGCGCGATCCAGATCCGTTCCAGAAGCTGCTGCATCTCAATGCGGGTCAGGGCGTCGAGTGCGCCCAGTGGCTCGTCGAGCGCCAGGATCTGCGGGTGACCGACCAGCGCCCGGGCCAACGCCACGCGCTGCTTCTGGCCGCCGGACAGCACCGAGGGCCATTCGTCGGCTCGATCAGCAAGCCCGACCTCGCCGAGAATGTCGAGCGCGCGTTGCCGGCCCTCGGCGCCGGTGGCGATCCCGGTCAGCCCGACCTCGACGTTTTTCACCACGCTGGCCCAAGGCAACAGCCGCGGTTCCTGGAACATGAAGCGAGTGCGGCTGTGGCCTTCCTCGTCCACTCCGAATGTCAGCGATCCTGATGTCGGCCGGTCGAGGCCGGCCAGCAGCCTGAGCAGCGTGCTCTTGCCGCAGCCGCTCTTGCCGATGACGGCAAGGAACTGCCTGGCCGGCACGTCCAGATCGATGCCGTCGAGCACGGTCTTGTCGCCGAAGCGTTTCTCCGCACCCTTGAAGGCAAAGGCGCGCTGCCTTTCGATGGGTTCCGCCGGCTGTGACGGTGGCGTGGTAACGAACGACCGGACGGCTGCGAGGCTGGGCATCGAGACGACCTCATGCATTCTGGAAGGCGGGATGCCAGCCGAGCGACAGTCGCTCGAGCAGGCGGGCGAGGCTGTCGGCGAGCTTGCCGAGCAGCGCATAGATCAGGATCGACAGCACGACGACATCGATCAGCAGGAATTCGCGCGCCTGCATGGCCATGTAGCCGAGGCCGGAACTGGCCGAGATGGTTTCGGCGACGATCAGCGTCAGCCACATGATGCCCAGGGCATAGCGCAGGCCGACGAAGATCGCTGGCAGCGCGCCGGGCAGGATCACCCGGAAGAACAGCGCGCGCCGGTCCATCCCGTAGACGCGGCCCATCTCGACCAGCTGCGGGTCGACGCTCTGGATGCCGAGCAGGGTGTTGACATAGATCGGAAAGAACACGCCGAGCGCCACCAGGAACAGCTTTGCTTCCTCGTCGATGCCGAACCACAGGATGACCAGCGGGATCAGCGCCAGGTGCGGAATGTTGCGGATCATCTGCAGCGTCGTGTCGGTCAGGCCGCGGCTCAGTGTCGACAATCCGTTGGCGAGGCCAAGCGCAAAGCCGATCGAGCCGCCGACGGCAAAGCCTGCAAGCGCGCGTGCGGTGCTGACGCCGATGTTGCGGATCAGTTCGCCCGACAGCGTCAGCCGCCAGAAGGCCTCGGCGACGGCGCTTGGCGCCGGTAGCACGTTGGCCGGCATGACGCCGGCCCGCGATGCAATCTCCCAGCCGGCGATCACCAGCACCGGGAGCAGCCAGCCGATGCCGTTCTTGCCGACACGTTGAGCCAAACTCATGACGAAGCCTGCAGGCGATTGGCGCCATGGAAGCCCACCGAGAATTCGTTGGCTATGTGCTCATGCGCTCGCTGCCGCCTGGTGCCGAGCCCGAGCTTCGGGAATAGCAACTCGGCGACGCGGTAGGCCTCCTCGAGATGCGGATAGCCGGAGCCGATAATGGTATCGATGCCGATCGCCTGGTATTCGCGGATGCGCTCGGTGATCCGTTCCGGCGTGCCGACCAGCGCCGTGCCGGCGCCGCCGCGCACCAGCCCTACGCCGGCCCACAGATTGGGCGACACCACCAGCCTGTCGCGGCGGCCGCCATGTAGCTCGGCCATGCGGCGCTGGCCGACCGAATCCATCTGGTTGAGGAAGCGCGCCTGCGCGTTTTCGATCTGGGTGTCGGTGACATGGCTGATCAGCCGGTCGGCGGCGCGCCAGGCTTCGTCCTCGGTCTCGCGCACGATGAAATGCAGCCTGATGCCGAAACGCAGTTTTCTGCCGCGCAGCGCCGCCTTGCTGCGTGCCGTAGCCAACTTCTCGGCCACCTGCGCCGGCGGCTCGCCCCAGGTCAGATACATGTCGACGAGGTCGGCGGCGAGGTCTTGGCCCGCGTCCGACGATCCGCCGAAATAGAGCGGCGGCCGCTCTTGGCGCGGCAGAAGGTCGAGGCGGCCATTCTCGACGCGGTAATATTTGCCGTCGAAATTGACGCGCTCGCCGGATACCAGGGCACGCCAGATGGTCAGGAATTCATGCGCCTGGGCATAGCGCTCGTCATGCGGCAGGAAGACGCCGTCGCCGGCGAGCTCGGTCGGATTGCCGCCGACCACGACATTGAGCAGCAGGCGGCCATTGCTCAGCCGGTCGAGGGCCGCCGTCTGGCGCGCGGCGAAAGTCGGCAGCGTCACGCCCGGCCGCAGCGCAACGAGGAATTTCAGTTTTTCGGTGAGCGTCGCAAGGCCCGTCGCGGTGATCCAGGAATCCTCGCAGTTCTGACCGGTCGGCAACAGCACGCCGGGAAAGCCGAGCCGGTCGACCGCTTGCGCGATCTCCTTGAAGTAGCCGAACTCCGGCGGCCGCTGCTGTTCCTCGGAACCGAGATAGGAACCGTCGCCATGCGTCGGGATGAACCAGAAGAAATCGAGCGGGTTGGCTGGCGCGGTCATGACGGACCTCCTGGAAGGTGCAAAAAGTAACGGCGCCGGGCGTTCTCACCCGGCGCCGTTGGAGAAAAATCAATTGCCTGGCGCGGTCCACACCGCGTCGGAGATGCGGACCGCTTTCGGGATCAGCCCGAGCTTGTAGAAGCGGTCGGCGGTCGCCTGCTGGCCGGCGACGATCTCGTCGGTGATCGGAAAGATGCCGAATTTGGTTCGGTTGGCGGCGATCGTCTGCGCGTCGAGCGGCACACCGGTCACCTCATGCAGCGCCGCGGCCACCTTGTCGCGGTTCTGGTCCGCCCATTTCGCCGCTTCGCCAAGGGCTGCGATCGTCGTCGTGACGATCTCGGGGTGCGCCTTGGCGAAATCCTTGTTGGCGAGGAAATAGGTGTTGACCCTGAGCACCTCGCTGGAACGTGCCAGCACGCGCGGCTGATAGCGCGTTTCGGCGATGGCGAAGAACGGATCCCAGACGGTCCACGCGTCGATCTGGTCGCTGGCGAAGGCGGCGGCCGCATCGGCCGGGCTGAGATAGACCGGCGTGATCTGGTCGAACGGAATGCCGGCCTTCTCCAGGGCGGCGACGAGCAAATTGTGCGCACTGGTGCCCTTGCCGACGCCGACGCGCTTGCCTTTCAGGTCGGTGACCGACTGGATGGGCGACGCCGGCTTGACGAAGATCGCCTCGCCCTCGCCATTCGACGGCAGCGCGGCCGCATAGACGATGTTGGCGCCGGCCGACTGGCCGAAGATCGGCGGTGCGTCGCCGGTCCAGCCGACATCGATGGCACCGACATTGAGCGCCTCGACCAGCGGCGGCCCGGCGGTGAACTCGACCCATTTGACCGTGACGCCCTTGTCTTCAAGCGCCTTTTCGATCACCTGCTGCTGCCTGGCGATCACCGGCAGGCCGGTCTTCTGATAGCCGATGCTGAACTGCTTCAGCTCCTGCGCGGCGGCGCCGAACGACACGGCAACGCTTGCCGCCAGCAGCCCTATACCGAAAACACGTCTGGTAAGATTGAAGTGCTTGGTAAGATTGAACATGATCCCTCTCCTTCGATGCGGATCGGCGCCGGAAAAATGGCCTCGCCGGTTGGAAGATGGATCAGGCTAGGTAGTTCTATAAACTTAGTAGAGGAATGATTTTGCGAGTTGACTGCGAACGTTGGAAATATTTTCTGCGGCAACCCTTCCTTCGTCATCCTAGGGCGGAGCAAGGAGCGAACCGACGCGGCGCAGACCCTAGGATGACGAAGCGATGAAGGCGAGCCCCCTACCCTGCGGCCCAGCCGCCGCCCCCTCACTGCGACCAATACTGCCAGGCCCAGTAAAAACTCTCGTCGCGCGGCGGCAGGCGGTCGCGCTCGGCGTCCCAGCGCACCGGCGCCGGCGATTTCGGTTGCTGTTCAAGCGGCTGGCTTTCCCTGGTCCGGGCGAGAAGCCAGTTGCCGATCTGGGCGAACAGCACGGCGGTGGAATGGGTCATCGTCATTCTCTCCTGCTCTTCTGGTTCCAATCACTCCCGTCCCGCCCACGGAACGAGCACGCGCTCGATCCTCCGGATGGTGAATTCGAGCACAAAGGCGATGGCCGCGATCACCAATATGCCCATCACCACCACGTCGGTGACCAGGAACTGGGCGGCCGACTGGATCATGAAGCCGAGCCCGCGCGTCGCCGCCACCAGCTCGGCGGCGACCAGCGTCGACCAGCCGGCGCCAAGCGCGATGCGCAGTCCGGTCAGGATCGACGGCAGCGCGCTGGGCAGGATCACATGGCGGACCACTTGGGCCCGGGTCGCGCCAAGCGAACGCGCCGCGTTGATGCGTTCCTGCGAGACGCCGCGAACGCCCGAAGCGGTCGACAGCGCGACCGGCGCCAGCATGGCGATGGCAATCACCAGGATCTTCGACGGCTCGCCGATGCCGAACCAGATGATGACCAGCGGCAGGTAGGCGAGCGGCGGGATCGGCCGCAGGAATTCCAGCAGCGGATCGAAGACGCCGCGCCCGATGGTGCTGATGCCGATGGTCAGACCAACCGGCACGCCGACGAGAATGGCCGCGACCAGCGCGGCAAACACGCGGCCCAGGCTGGCGACGGCATGCTGGAGCAGCGTCGCATCGACGAAGCCGTCGCGAGCGACGACGATGAATTTGGTCCACACCGCGAGCGGCGAGGGCAAGAAGACCGGCGACACCAGTTGCAGGCGGGCCGACAGCGCCCACAGGGCCAGCACCACCAGAATGGTGACCGCGCTGACTGCGCGCGCCGAAACACCTTTGCGCTTCGGGCTGGGCCGAGACCACGGCACCGACAGGCCGTCGGACTCGTCGATCTTGTGTCCCGGCCGCTCCGTGTAGGAGGTAACGGTCATGCCGCTTCTCCTTCGAAGATCGCGTCGGTCAACTCGCCGCGCGCCGCGGCAAAGGCCGGATCGGCCTTGATGGTGCGAATGGCTTCGCCGGCCGCGTAGCGCCTGGAGAAGCCAGGCTCGAAAGTCCGCACCACGCGGCCCGGGCCGGGCGCCAGCACGACGATGCGGGTGGCGAGCACCAGCGCCTCCTCGATGCCATGCGTCACCATCAGCACGCCGACCTCGCTTGCCGTCCATAAATCGAGCAGCGTCGTCTGCATGCGCTCGCGCGTCAGCGCGTCGAGTGCGCCGAGCGGTTCGTCGAGCAGCAGGAATTCAGGTTCGGCGGCGAGCGCCCGGGCAAGGCCGACGCGCTGGCGCATGCCGCCGGAAAGCTCCCAGATGCGCTTGTCGCCGGCATCGGTGAGCTTCACCAGCGTCAGAAGCTCATCGGCGCGCCGCGCCCGCTCGGCCGGCCTGATGCCACGCAGCCTGAGCGCAAAGGCAACGTTTTCGCGCGCGGTCAGCCACGGAAACAAAGCATCATTCTGGAACACAACCGCGCGGTCCGAGCCCGGCGCGGTGATCGGCTTGCCGTTGATGGAGGCACGCCCACGCGCCGGCGCGACAAGGCCGGCGGCGACATTGAGCAGCGAGGTCTTGCCGCAGCCGGAACGGCCGACAAGCACGACGAAGTCGCCCTTGGCGACATCGATCGAAACCCGCTCGACGGCGGGCGCCGCCTGACCGTCATAGTGGATCGAGACCTTGTCCAGTACGAGATGGGGATCGAGTACGAGATGCGGCATGGGTGCCTCGCTGATTTTGAAGCAAATCCGCCTGCCCCGGAACCGCTCCTCGTCAGCGGTTCCGGGGCAGGCGGCACGCGGCGTCAGGGAAGAAGATCCGCGCGCGTCCAGTGTGAGTCAGGCGCTCAGTTCGAGGCCAGCGCCTCGGTGACGTATTTCGACGACACGTATTTCGAATAGTCCGGCAGCACGGCGTCGATCTTGCCCTGCTCCTTGAGGAAGGCCGATGCCGCTTCGATCGCCTTGACCGTGCCGCCGCCGAGGAATTTGTCCGAAGCCTGTTCTTCGAGCGTTGGGAAGACATAGCCTTTGAGCAGCTGCGGCACCTCTTCCAGCTTGGCGCCGGTGATCTTGGCGATCGCTGCCGCCTGCTGCGACGACACCGACCATGCGTCGGGCTTGGCCAGGAACTCGGCGTAGGCCGCACCCGTCACCTTGACGAAGTCGCGCACCGCTTCCGGGTTCTTTTCGGCGAAGTCGGTGCGCACGATCCAGGCGTCGAAGGTCGGCGCACCCCAGGCTGCGACCTGCGAGGAATCCAGCACCACCTTGCCCGTCGTCTTGATCTGGCCGAGCGCCGGATCCCAGACATAGGCCGCGTCGATATCGCCGCGCGAGAAGGCCGCGGCGATTTCCGGTGGCCGCAGGTTGAGGATCTCGACCGACGTCGGATCGACCTTCTCATGCTTCAGTGCGGCGAGCAGGCTGTAATGCGTGGTCGAGACGAACGGCACCGCGACCTTCTTGCCGGCGAGGTCGGCGACCTCAGCGATGCCGGCGCCGTTGCGCGCCACCAGCGCCTCGGATTGCCCGATCAGGCCGACGACGAAGATGGTCTGGATCGGCAGCTCGCGGCTGGCCGCCGCCGCCAGCGGGCTCGAGCCGACATAGCCGATATCGACCGAACCGGAAGCGACCGCGGCGATGACGTCGGCGCCGGAATCGAATTTACGCCAGTCGATGGTGGCCTTGGTCGCCTTTTCATAGGCGCCGTCGGCCTGCGGCACTTTCGAGGGCTCGACCACCGTCTGGTAGCCGATGGTGATCTTGAGGTCGTCGGCAACGGCCGGGCCAAGGAAGGCCGCACCGGCCAGTGCCGCCGACGAGAGCAGAATGATGCGTCGCGAAATCGTGGACATGAAAGGCTCCTGAAAAGAGAAAATCGGAATGCCCCATGATAGTCAGCTAATTCTATCGTTCTTGTAGAGTTAAATCCTTCCAAGGAAGGCGGGCTTGTTAGAAAAAAGCTGTCGGTGGTGGGGTGGCGAGGCGGATAGGGCGGCGCGAGCGATCTCCTGGCTTGATCCAAGCCGTGACGTTGGGCGTTCGGCCACGGTCCGAAGTCTTCCGATGTCGGCGGGACAGCACCCCCCCTCTGGCCTGCCGGCCATCTCCCCCGCAAGGAGGGAGATCGCTGTCATCCCGGCTTTCGCCAATCGCCATCGTTGCAGGCGTTGAACCTACGGTGGAGCTGCCAATCTCCCCCCCTTGCGGGGGAGATGCCCGGCAGGGCAGAGGGGGTGCTGTCCTGCCAGCGTCCGGCAAGGTCCTGCACCGCACCAACGCTCGAAGGAATGGCATGACCTCGATCGCGAACGAGAATTCCTAGTCTTGTCCCTGTCAGGCAAATCCATACCCCAAACAGCTCTCGATTCGAAAACGCATTCCGCGTGCTCCAGCATAAGTATAGTATTCTTATCGACATGAGAGAGTTGGAGTCGGCGATGAGCGGCCACCACATCACCATGATCGCTCGCGGCATGGATCGACTTTCGCCGTCGCGTCAGTCGATGCCGACCACATCCGGCCCTGGAGGACGATTTGCCGTCCCGCTGCTCTCAAAGGGCATTTTTGTGCTTTCGAGGGCACAAGGTCGGGCTAAAATGGCCACGGCGGCTTGAAAACGAAGCAAAATCAACATTGCTCGGCTTGTACATCATGTCACTAGAATTTATGTGTCATGGCAGTCTGGACGCGGCGGGGACGCACGCCAGGCATTGCGCAACCGATGGTTCCATGCCGTCGCATGACAGAGAAATTTTGATTTCATGCTCACGAAAAAGGGTAAGTACGGCCTCAAGGCGCTTGTCCACCTCGCGCGATTGCCGGCCGGACAGCTCGCCTTCGTCAACGACATTGCCACCGGCAACAACATCCCGAAGAAATTTCTCGACGCCATTCTGGGCGAGCTGCGCAATGCCGGCTTCGTCCAGAGCCGCAAGGGCAAGGATGGCGGCTATCGCCTCGCCCGGCCGGCGGATGAAATCAAGGTCGGCCATGTCGTGCGCGTCCTCGACGGGCCGCTGGCGCCAATCCCTTGCGCCAGCCGCACCCAGTACCAGCGCTGTGAAGATTGCAACGAGGCGACATGCCAAGTCCGACATCTGATGCTCGAGGTCCGGCAGGCGATCGCCGAGGTGCTCGATCAGCGCAGCCTCGCCGAGATGCGCGATATCGCCCTCGACGACCTTCCGGTCGCGAGCGACATCGACCTTGCGGTCGCCGTGAAGGTCCAGGCCTGACGCCGACGCTTCGGGTACGGTTGGTGCAGGTATGACCGGCCGCGCGAACTCGATCATCATCGTCGGTGGCGGCGCCAGCGGCGTCGTGCTGGCCGCGCATCTCTTGAAATCGCCCAATCCCGATCTGCGCGTCACGCTGATCGAAAAGCGTCCGCATTTCGGCCAGGGCATCGCCTATTCGACGCTGCTGTCGGCGCATGTGCTCAATGTCAGTGCCGCCGGCATGAGCGCCTATGCCGACGACCCCGGCAATTTCTGGCGCTGGCTGCTGGAGCGCGGCCTGGCAAGTCAGGACCAGGCGCCGGTCTACGCGCCGCGCAGCATCTATGCCCGCTATCTCGGCGAGTTGCTCGACGAGCTGGAGGCGCGCGAGAAGCAGAGCGGCCGGCTGCGGCTGATCCGCGAGGAAAGCCTTTCGATCACGCCGACCGCGTCCGGCGTCGAGGTGGCGCTGGCCAACGGCACCAGCGTCGTGGCGCATCTGGCCGTGCTGGCGACCGGTCATGACGAGGAGCCGGCGCAAGGCCATGCCATCAGGATGGGCTCGGAAGCCGACATAGCGCTCCCTTCGGACAGCAGGGTCATGGTGCTGGGTACCGGTCTCAGCATGGTCGATGCGTTCCTGGCGCTGGAACAGCGCGGCCATCGCGGCGACATCATCGCGGTGTCGCGGCGCGGCCTGCTGCCCTCGCCGCATCGCAAGGGCAATCCGATCAAGCTCGACGTCGCCGACATTCCGCTTGGCACCCAGCTGTCCTACTTCGTCGGCTGGTTCCGCGACCTGATCAAGGAAAACCAGAAGGCCGGTATCGACTGGCGCGACGTCGTCGACGGCCTGCGGCCGTTCAACCAGAAGATCTGGCAGAACTGGCCGGCTTCCGCCAAGCGCCGTTTTGTCGAGCACACCAAGGCCTGGTGGGACATCCACCGCCATCGCATGGCGCCCGAGGTCTATGCGAGGGTGACGGAAGCCGTGCAATCCGGCCGCATCCGCCTGGTCGCCGGCCGCGTCGTCGACATCGCCAAGGGCGGCGAATTCACCGTCCAAGTCCAGTCGCGCCACACCCAGCGCCTTGAGACATTCGAGGTCGCGCGCATCTATGATTGCTCGGGGATCGTCAGGGACATTTCCACCTCGTCGAATAGCGTCGTGCGCTCGCTGGTCGATCGCGGCCTGGCACGACCTGACCCGCTGCGCATCGGCCTCGACGTGTCGGCCAATTGCGAGATCATCGCTGGCGACGGCACGGTTTCGGCCAAGATCCTCGCCGTCGGCCCGCTGACGCGCGGCACCTTCTTCGAGATCGACGCCATCCCGGATATCCGCGTGCAGTGCGCGAGGCTGAGCAAGCAGCTGTTGGGGTGAGTTCTGTTGGGGTCGGCGCTTTATGGCGCCCCCCTCTGGCCTGCCGGCCATCTCCCCCACGGGTGGGGAGATTGGCAGCTTCGCTGACAGCACCACCCTTCACGACGCTGGAGAGTTGGCGAAAGCCGTGGTGACAGCCAATCTCCCCACTTGAGGGGGAGATGGCCGGCAGGCCAGAGGGGGCGCTGTCCCGGCGCCCCGCCACGATTTGCGCGATAGCAGCAAACCCGGAATTTCATTCCGCATCTGGCCGGTTGATTGGCACGATCTATCTTCTTTCCGACAGCAAAGGGCTGGAAAAGAGGATATGCTGCCGCTCTGTCTCGAGGCGGTCGCTTGGTCATGGAGCATCGATATGAGCGAGCACGAGATCGCCGCGGCCGACGCGTTGTCGCGCCTGCGTCCGCCCTATAAGTCGGTTCTCGACCTGATCGGCCAGACGCCGGTGGTCGAGCTGACCAAGTTCGACACCGGCAAGTGCCGGCTGTTCATCAAGCTCGAAAGCCAGAACCCCGGCGGCTCGATCAAGGACCGCATCGCGCTGTCGATGATCGCCGCGGCGGAGAGAGAGGGCAAGCTCCGGCGCGGTGGCACCATTGTCGAGGCGACCGCCGGCAATACCGGCCTCGGCCTTGCCCAGGTCGGCATCCCCAAGGGCTACCGTATCGTGCTGGTGGTGCCCGACAAGATGTCGCGTGAAAAGATCCAGCATCTGCGCGCGCTCGGCGCCGAGGTGCGCATGACGCGCTCCGATGTCGGCAAGGGCCATGCCGAATATTACCAGGACATGGCCGAGAAGATCGCGGCTGAAACGCCCGGCGCCTTCTATGCCAACCAGTTCGCCAATCCGGCCAACCCGCTGGCGCATGAAACCACCACCGGCCCGGAAATCTTTTCACAGCTTAACAGTGACGTCGACGCGGTGGTGGTCGGCGTTGGCTCGGGCGGCACGCTGACCGGGCTTGGCCGCTACTTCGCGAAGGTTTCGCCCAAGACAGAAATGGTGCTCGCCGATCCGGTCGGCTCGGTGCTGGCGCCACTGATCAAGACCGGCAAGATGGAAGAGGCCGGCAGCTGGACCGTGGAAGGCATCGGCGAGGATTTCGTGCCGCCCAATGCCGATTTGTCGCTGGTGAAAAAGGCGTACTCCATTCCCGACAAGCAGAGCATGCTGGCAGTGCGCGACCTCTTGTCCAAGGAAGGCATCCTGGCCGGCTCATCCTCCGGCACGCTGCTGTCGGCGGCCTTGCGCTATTGCCGCGAGCAGACCTCTGCGAAGCGGGTCGTCACCTTCGTCTGCGACAGCGGCAACAAATATCTGTCGAAGGTGTTCGACGATTTCTGGCTGGCCGAGCAGGGTCTGGCCGAGCATGAGCAGCATGGCGATCTGCGCGACCTGGTGATGCGCTCGCACCGCACCGGCGACACCGTCTATGTCGGCCCGGACGAAAGCCTGCTCAACGCCTATGGCCGCATGCGCCGTTCCGATGTCTCGCAGCTGCCGGTGCTCGACAATGGCAAGCTCGTCGGCATCGTCGACGAGAGTGACATCCTGGCCAAGGTCGACGGCCCCTATGACGGCCGCTGGGAGCGCTTCAACGGCCCGGTGCGCACGGCGATGACCTCCAATCTGCACACGCTGCAGGCCAGCCAGACGCTGGACGCGCTGCTGCCTGTCTTCGACCGCAACGAGGTCGCCATCATCTTCGACGGCGACGAGTTCGTCGGCCTGATTACCCGCATCGATCTGATCAACCATCTGAGGCGCGCACGATGACTGCTGAAACACCACCGCCGGGCAAGAACCGCCTGGCCTTCTCGACACGCACCATCCATGGCGGTCAGAGCCACGACCCGCTGACCGGCGCGGTGATGGTGCCGATCTACGCCACCTCGACCTATGGCCAGCAGTCACCCGGCGTGCACAAGGGTTTCGAATACGCCCGCAGCCAGAACCCGACGCGCTTTGCCTTCGAGCGCGCCGTGGCCGATCTCGAAAGCGGCTCGGCTGCCTTCGCCTTCGCGTCCGGACTGGCGGCGATCGCCACCGTGCTGGAGTTGCTCGATTCCGGCGCGCATATCGTCGCCACCGACGACATCTATGGCGGCTCCTTCCGGCTGATGGAGCGGGTGCGCAAACGCTCCGCCAATCTGCAGGTCTCGTTCGTCGATTTCACCGACCTCGCCGCCGTGGAGACCGCGATCCGCCCCGAAACAAAAATGCTCTGGGTCGAGACGCCGACCAACCCGCTGCTGCGCATCGTCGACCTCGAAGGCGTCGCGGCTCTGGCCAAACGCAAGGGGGTTCTCACGGTCGCCGACAACACGTTTTGCAGCCCCTATATTCAGCGGCCGCTGGAGCTCGGCATCGATATCGTGGTGCATTCGACGACCAAATATCTCAACGGCCATTCCGACATGGTCGGCGGCGTCGCCGTGGTCGGCGACAACAAGGATTTGGCCACCCAGCTGAAATTCCTGCAGAACGCCATCGGCGCCATTTCGGGTCCGTTCGACAGTTTTCTGGCGCTGCGCGGCCTCAAGACGCTGGCACTCAGGATGGAGCGTCATTCCGCCAACGGCCTCAAGATCGCGCTGTGGCTGGAAGGCCGCAAAGATGTGCGCCGCGTCATCTACCCCGGCCTCGCCAGCCATCCGCAGCATGAGATCGCCAGGCGCCAGATGCATGCCTTCGGGGGCATGATATCAGCCGTGCTCGACCGCGACCTTGCCGGCACAAAAAAGTTCCTCGAACGCACGCAGCTGTTCACGCTCGCCGAAAGCCTCGGCGGGGTGGAGAGCCTGATCGAGCACCCTGCGCTGATGACGCATGGCTCGATCCCGGCCGAAAAGCGCGACGAGATCGGCATATCGGATTCGCTGGTGCGGCTGTCGGCGGGCATCGAGGATGGCGATGATCTGATCGCGGATCTGGATCAGGCGCTGGGGGGCTGAGGGGCCTGATGTCGCGGCGAGGAAGATGCTACGGCGCAGGGTAACTGGTTTCTGTAGTGATCCTTCACACCCCCCTCTGTCCTGCCGGACATCTCCCCCGCAAGGGGGGAGATCAGATGTCACTTCCGCTTTCGCCAATCTCTAACGTTGCAAGACGAGCAGCGACATTGAAACTGCCAATCTCCCTCCTTGCGCAGGACTGTCCGGGGAAAGTTATTCATATATGAAGGCCATCTGATTGAGGCAGGATCGGTCTCTTGGTCGGCTCGGATTGACCGGCGGCGGCTTATCGATGGCGTGTATTTTTCGCCGCCCGAACAAGTATTGGGCGACCAGCTCTGTGAACCTCAGGATTGGAATGACGACACCTCGGGCGCGCGCGACGATGCGCAGCAGTGCATAGGCGATCATTGCCGCGAAGAGCTGCAGGCGGATTGCATTGCCGTTGTTGCCCAGGAACTTGCCGATCTTGAGGTGCTGCTTGATCCAGCGGAACAGAAGCTCGATTT
>NZ_JAMYRC010000049.1:0-44775 GCF_040321205.1 Mesorhizobium sp. M0496
GACGAAAACTCGCCAATCTCAACGCCGATTATCTCGAAAATCTCATCCGTCAAAAATCAACGTTAACCTGAAGCGATTCCCCTGGGAGCCGGGCTAGCGACACGCAAAGCTAAGGCGTGCACAAGGTTTTCCGCCGTTGCAAATATATCGCAATCGCCTAATTTGCCTGCGATGACGCCGCAGGACATCACCAAGCTGATCGTCCGGACTTCGATGAAGGATCGGGCCGCGTTCGATCTGCTCTACCGGCAGACCAGCGCGAAACTTTTTGGCGTCTGCCTTCGTGTATTGAACGACCGGGGAGATGCGGAAGAAGCTCTACAGGAAGTCTTCGTCAAGATATGGACGAAGGCGGATCGTTTTGCCGTGTCCGACCTGAGCCCGATCTCCTGGCTGGTGGCAATCGCGCGCAATCATGCGATCGATCGCATCAGAGCGCGGCGCAAGCCTGCCGCCGACATCGATGCCGCACTCGACGTGGCCGATCCGGCGCCGGGGCCTGAAGCGATGGCGGTGGCGGGCGACGAATCCGAACGCATCCACCATTGTCTCGATGAATTGGAGAAGGACCGGGCGGCGGCCGTCCGGGGCGCTTATCTCAAGGGCGAAAGCTATGCCGAACTGGCGGAGCGTCACGGCGTGCCGCTGAACACGATGCGTACATGGCTGCGCCGCAGCCTGTTGAAACTCAGAGAATGTCTGGAAAGATGACGCTGGCAGAAGACACAGGACCGGAACGTGGAGGCGACGACCTGCTCGCCGCCGAATACGTTCTCGGCGTGCTTGATGCCGACGAACGCCAGATCGCCTCCCGTCGCATCGACGCTGAGACGGATTTCGCCCGCCTTGTCGACGGCTGGGAGGTCAATTTTTCGCCGCTGGCTGCCGCCTATCCGGAAATCGAGCCGCCGGCTTCGGTCAAGCCGGCGATCGACCGCAGGCTGTTCGCGTCCACCGCTTCCATGACGACGCCCGTTCAACCGCGCAGCCTGTGGTCCAGCCTGGCGTTCTGGCGTGGCCTTGCTGCGGCGGCGGTTGCCGCACTGGCGATCTACATCGCCGTGCCCATCCTCAACCCGCCGGTCGAGCAGCCGCAGGCGCGCCTTGTCGCCTCACTGGCCGCCGAAGGCAGCGATGTCAAATATCTCGCCGTCTACGATGCGGCGCAACACGAGGTCGGCCTGTCGCACGTCTCCGGTGAGCGCGCCGCCGGCAAGGACTTCGAGCTGTGGATGATCGAAGGCAAGAACGCGCCGGTCTCGATGGGTGTCATTCCGGCAGGTGCTACGGCGCGCATCATCGTCTCGCCGGCGGCCCGGCAGAAGCTCGCCCAGGGCGCGGTGCTCGCCGTCAGCCTCGAGCCGTCAGGCGGCTCGCCGACCGGTCAGCCGACCGGACCGGTGGTCGCCGCGGGCGATCTGAAGAGCATCTGATCGGCTCTTGGCGCCTGCAAACTCAAAATAGCTTACCTGAAGTCTATCCCGTGCCACACATGCCCCTGGACAGCATGTTAGCCGACGATCAGTTTCGGTCGAAAATCTCTCTGGCAGCGTCGATAATTTAAAAAATCACAATATTTCTGAAACTCGCGCATTTTTGTTCCGTATCTCCTCGCGTTCCCAAATATGGGAAGAGAAAAACCCGAGGAGTTTGACATCATGCGTAGATTCGCCACCCTTTTGCTCGCCGGTACGATCGCCGTTTCGGCCCTTGCAACCGCCGCCTATGCCGAAAATCCGATGGTCGGCGGCGCCGCCATGTATGCCAACAAGAACATCGTCGAAAACGCCGTGAACTCGAAGGATCACACGACGCTGGTCGCCGCCGTGAAGGCCGCCGGCCTGGTCGAAACGCTGCAGGGCACCGGTCCGTTCACCGTGTTTGCGCCGACCAACGACGCCTTCGCGGCACTGCCGGCCGGCACGGTCGAGACGCTGCTCAAGCCCGAGAACAAGGACAAGCTCACCAAGATCTTGACCTGCCATGTCATCGGCGCCAAGGCGATGGGGGCGGATGTCGCCGCGATGGCCAAGGCTGACGGCGGCGCCCACAAGGTCAAGTCTGTCGGCGGCTGCGAACTGTCGCTCAAGGCCGACGGCGGCAAGGTCACCGTCACTGACGAGAACGGCAATGTCGCCAATGTGACGATCGCCGATGTCGAGCAGTCCAACGGCGTCATTCACGTCATCGACAAGGTTCTTTTGCCCAAGATGTAACTTCTTTTGTCGAAGATGTAACAGGGGGCTTGCTGCCGGCGAACTGGCAGCAAGGACCCTCCGCCGATTGCATGGTTCTCGCCCCCGGGATCCGCAATCGACCTGTGCGCGCCGCGCCGCCCACATCTGGATGTGGGACGGCGCGGAGTGCTCGTTCGAGGGGGCACCGTCACCGGCTTTTGATTTCCGCGTGGCGGTATAGTTTGGCAAACAGACAACAGGAGGAATTGGTCATGAACCGTCGCGACTTTCTTTTGAGCGGTGTAGCCGCCATCGGCGTCGTCGGGGCTGCGGCGACAGTGCTGCGCATGGGCAATCCGCAGGCCGCGCAGGCCGCAGAAAAGTTCGAGGTCACCAAGACCGAAGCTGAGTGGAAAGCCATCCTGTCACCGGCCGCTTTCGACGTGCTGCGCAAGGAAGGCACGGAATATCCCGGCACCAGCCCGCTGCTCAACGAACATCGCAAGGGCATCTTCGCCTGCGCCGGCTGCGACCTGCCGGTTTATCCGTCGGAGACGAAGTTCGATTCCGGCACCGGCTGGCCGAGCTTCTGGCAGGAGATTCCCAAGGCCATCGGCACCACTGTGGACAGGTCGCTCGGCATGACCCGCACTGAGGCCCATTGCCGCCGCTGCGGCGGCCATCTCGGCCATATCTTCGACGACGGCCCGGCGCCGACGGGCCTGCGCCACTGCATCAATGGCGTGGCGCTGACCTTCAAGCCCGCCACGGCCTAAGACGATCCGTTGGAATACAAAAAACTCCGGGCTTGCGGCCCGGAGTTTTTTGCGCGGTCGAAGCTTTTTCGGTGTGGACTGGAGGAGCTTCCCAAAAACCGCAATTCCTGGTTCAGTGGCCGCCACCGGCGGCGACCGGCTTGCGGATCAGCATCGTGAACAGGCCGAGCGTTGCAAACAGCACCGTCAGCATGAAGAACACATCCATGAAGGACAGCAGCGCCGCCTGTTGCTGGACCATGCCCGACAGCTTGGAGATCGCGGCACTTGCCGCGTCAAGGCCGGCGGTCTGCTCGAAATTGAGCGTCATGTTCTGCAGCTTGGTCTGCGCGGCCTCACTGCCCCATTGCACATGCTCGGAGAGCCTTGCGTAGTGGAAGGCATTGCGGTCGATCAGCACCGTGTTGATCAGGGCAAGGCCGACGGCGCCACCGAGATTGCGGGTGAGGTTGAACAGGCCGGACGCATTCTTCAGCCGCTCCGGCGGCAGTGTGCCGAGCGCGATGTTGTTGATCGGCACCATGCACAGCATCATCGAACAGCCGCGCAGGATCTGCGGGATAAGCAGCTCGTAGAAATCCCAGTCTGCGGTCAGATGCGTCATCCACCAGGTTCCGGTCGCGAAGCCGAAGAAGCCGACCATCATCATCAGGCGCGGGTCCATCTTGTTCGAGAGGATGCCCGAGATCGGAGCGGTGAAGAACATGGCCAGTCCGCTGACGAACAGCGCCTCGCCGATCATCATCGAATCGTAGCCGCGGATGCGCCCGAGGAACACCGGGTAGAGATAGGTCAGGCCATAGAGGCCGATGCCGATGACGAAGGAGAACAACGAACCGAAGGCGAAGTTGATGTTGGTGAACGCCTTCAGGTCGACGATCGGCTCTTCGGCGGTGAACACGCGCCAGAAAAACAGCACCCCGCCAATGGTCATGACGATGGCGCAGATGAAGACGCCCTGATCCTGCAGCCAGTCGTTGTTGGGGCCTTCCTCAAGCACATATTCCATGCAGCCCAAGAAGGCCGCCATGCCGGCTAGACCCCACCAGTCGAACTTGCTGAACAGCTTGAGATTGGGCTTGTCGAAGTCGATCAGCGTCCAGGCCGCCGTCGTCACCAGGATGCCCGGCACGACATTGACCAGGAACAGCCAGTGCCAGGACATGGCGTGGCTGATATAGCCGCCGACGGTCGGGCCGATGGTCGGCGCCAGCGTCGCCACCAGGCCGATCATCGGCGAGACGACAGCGCGGCGCGACGGCGGGAAGATGGTGAAGGCGGCGGCAAAGACGCTTGGGATCATGCCGCCACCGATGAAGCCCTGGACGGCGCGGTAGACGATCATCTGGTCGATGTTGGTGGCGGTCGCAGCTAGCGCGCTGGCCGCGGTGAAGCCCGCCGCCGAGATCGTGAACAGCACGCGCGTCGACAGCATCCGGCTGAGGAAGCCCGACAGCGGGATCATCACCACTTCGGCGATCAGATAGGCGGTCTGCACCCACGGAATCTCGTCGGAACTGGCGCTCAGGCCGGCCTGGATCTCGGCCAGCGAGGCGGAGACGATCTGGATGTCCAGGATGGCCATGAACATGCCGAACACCATCGCCAGGAAGGCGATGACGCGCCGCGTCGAAATGGTGTCAGGCACAGCCGGCCTCGCCGGCGGCGCTCCTGCTGTCAGGGTTGCGGTTGCCATGGCATTGCTCCCCAGCAGCCGCTCAGTTCGACGCGGCCGCCGACGCCGACGCGGATGGGGCGGTGCGGCTGTCGACGGCGACGACGACGCTGAGGCCGGCGCGCAGCTTGCCACTCTTCAGCGCGTCGGCGGGCACGTCGATGCGGACCGGAACGCGCTGCACGACCTTGGTGAAGTTGCCGGTGGCGTTTTCGGGCGGCAGCAGCGAGAACACGGCACCGGAAGCCGGCGCCAGCGACGAGACGGTTCCCTCGAAGTCCTGGCCGTCGGTCGCATCGACCGAGATCTTGACCTTCTCGCCGGGAACCAGCCGGGCCAGCTGCGTCTCCTTGAAGTTGGCGACGATGTAGAGCTTGTCCATCGGCACGATGACGGCGAGTTTCTGGCCGGGGCTGACGAGATCGCCCTGCTCCACGGAACGGTTGCCCACGACGCCGTCATAGGGCGCCTTGAGCACGGTGAAGGAAAGGTCGCGCATGGCCTTGTCGTGGCTGAGCTGCAAAGACGCCAGTGTGCTTGCCGATTCACCGCGCTGTGCCTGCAGCACGCCGATATTGGCCTGCGCCGCGGCGATCTGCGCGTCGGCGCCGACGAGGGCGGCATCGGCCTGCTGCACCGCCGTCTGGGCGTCGTCCAACTGCGCTTGCGTGCCGACATGCGTCTTGACCAGCTGCGAGGCGCGCGCCGCGATCTTGGCCGCATTGTCGGCGGCGGCCTGGTCGGCGACCTTCTGCGCCTGCGCCTGCTGCAGCGAGGCGCGCGCCGCGTCGGTCTGGGCGTCGATACGGTCGAGCGTCTTGCTCAAGGTGGCGATCTGCGCCTCGGCCTGGGCGACGGCTATTCTGTAGTCGCCATCATCGACGACGAGCAACGGATCACCGGCCTTGACCAGCTGGTTCTCGCTGACCTTGACCTGATCGACATAGCCGGAAATCTTGGGCGATATGAACGCCATGTCGGCCTGGACGTAGGCATCGTCCGTCGAGATCATGAAGCGGCCCGTGGTCCAGTAATCGTAACCGTACCAGGCGCCGGCGCTGAGCAAGGCAACGCCGATGACCGGCAGCAGAAAGGAGCGCATCGAGCGCTTCTTCTTGGCCGGAGCCTCTGTCGGCGGCGGCGATACCGCGGGCTGGATGGGTATTTCAGGTGCTTCCGTCGCCGGCGCGACCTTGGCGTTGGGGAAGGGACGGACTTCGGCTGACGTTGACGCGTTCGAGGACATGACATCTCTCTAATGTAATAGTACTGAACCGTTCGGTTCGATCAGGACGTTGACATAGCGCGTAAAGAGGACCATATCAAGTGCAATCGAACCGGATGGTTCGAATTATTTTCGAGGTGTGACCTTTATGGCCGAGACTCTGCCCAACGTCGAAACCGACCAGTGTGGCGATTTGCTGGACAGCTTGCGCCGTGGTCGCCCGGCGGCAGGGCAGGACCCGGTCAAGCGCAGCCAGATCATCGATGGCGCCCGGCGTGTCTTCATCGACAAGGGCTTCGAAGCGGCGTCGATGAACGACATCACCCGCGAGGCCGGTGTCTCCAAGGGCACGATCTATGTCTACTTCGCCAACAAGGAAGAGCTGTTCGAAGCGCTGATCGAGGAAGAGCGCGGCAGCATCTTCAAGAACATGTACGACATGCTGGAGAAATCCGACGACCTTCGCCAGACACTGGTGAAGTTCGGCAAGGTGCTGGCGCTCAAGATCACATCAGCCAAGGTCATCCAGGCACAGCGTACGGTGATCGGCGCATCCGACCGGATTCCCGACATGGGCGCGCGTTTTTACGAACGCGGACCCAAGCGCGGTCACGACAAGGTCGTGGCCTTTCTCAATGCTGCCATCGAGCGCGGCCTGCTGCGGATCGATGATGTCGATCTCGCCGCCTATCAGTTCACTGAACTGTGCTTGGCCAGTCTGTTCCGCCAGTGCATCTTCGCCTACCGAACCAAGGCCCCGTCGCAGGACGAGATCGACCACATCGTCACGTCAGGCGTTAGCATGTTCCTGAAGGCTTACGGCACCGAAAGGCTCGTGGCGGAAGAAGGCCACAAGACGATTGCCATCGAGGCCAAGCCTTAGCTTTTTGTTCCCGCGCAATTCCAAGGGAAAGCGCTATGCGCTTTCCCTTGGAATTGTTCTATCCGCCATTGGCCGCAAGCACGATCGCGGCTTGCAATTCCTCGAGGCCCTCGGCCTTTTCAGAAGATGTGGCCAGAACGAACGGAAAAGCTGCCGGCCGCTTCTTGATCTTGGCCAGCGTCTCCTCGATCAGCCGCGGCACGCCGGCAGCCTTGATCTTGTCGGTCTTGGTCAGCACGATCTGATAGGACACCGCCGCCTTGTCGAGCAGCGACAGCACCTCGTCGTCCTTGGCCTTGATGCCGTGGCGGGCGTCGATCAGCACATAGACCCGCTTCAGCGTGACGCGGCCCTTGAGATAGTCGAAGACCAGCTTGGTCCACTCGTCGACCTTCTCCTTCGGCGCCGTAGCGTAGCCATAGCCCGGCATGTCCACCAGCGCCAAGGGCGGCAGGTCTGCACCCTCTCCCGAAAATCCGTCCGGCACGAAATAATTGAGTTCCTGCGTGCGCCCCGGCGTGTTGGAGGTACGGGCCAATCCCTTCTGATTGACCAGCGCGTTGATCAGCGACGACTTGCCGACATTCGAGCGGCCGGCAAAAGCTATTTCCGGCGGTCCTTCCGGCGGCAGGAACTTCATGGCCGGCACGCCACGAATGAAGATCCACCCCCGTGTAAACAGGTCGGTGCCGATCGTGCTGCTGTTTAGAGCGTTCAAGCTGCTGCCTCCAGAAGAGAAATATTGGCACCCCGGATAGCATCGAGGTTGCGGCTGATCTTGTCCACCGGCCAGTCCCACCAGGCCACCGCCAGCAGCCGCCTGATCGTCCGGTCGTCGAAACGCATCTTCACCACCTTGGCCGCATTGCCTGCGACGATCGCATAGGACGGCACGTCGTGCGTGACCACCGACTTCGCGGCAATAATGGCGCCATGGCCGATCGTAACGCCGGGCAGGATCACCGCCTCCATGCCGATCCAAACGTCGTTGCCGACGATCGTGTCGCCGCGCACTTCCTTCGACCAGGTCGCCGGGTCAAAACCCTTTTCCCAACCATGGCCGAAAATATTGAACGGGTAGGTCGAAAAGCCGGACATGGCGTGGTTGGCGCCGTTCATGATGAAGCGCGCGCCTTCGGCGATGGCGCAGAACCTGCCGATGATGAGCTTGTCGCCAATGAAGGGATAATGATGCAGCACGCATTTCTCGGCGAATTTGTCCGGCCCATCGGGATCGTCATAATAGGTGTAATCGCCGATTTCGATGTTCGGCGCGCTCACCAGTCCCTTGAGGAACCCGACACGCGTGTGCATCGGGATCGGGTGCTTGATGTTGGGGTTTGGTCCGTCCATGTCGAGATCCGTCAAAGAAATGGCCGCCAGGCGCATCCGAGATCCGCATGCGCCTGTCCAAAATAGCGTGATCCGCCCTATAGCACCAATCGGCTGACGAGCGAGCTTTCGATGGCGGCTTTGCTCATTTGCCGTCGCCATAGGCCAAGGTCGATGACAGCGCCGCCAAGAAGCGATCTCCTGGTGCAGTCGGCGTCGACAGGCCAAACCCTACAGATCTTCGAGTCCAAGCAAAAGAACCGGGGCCCCGTGGAGGCCGACAGGACCCCGGTCTGCCGCTACGGCCTCCCAAACACCGGCGCCTTTGCGCCGGAAGCCGTCTTGGCAAGGGTATCTTGCCGCCGTCGCGAAAACACGGTGGCCGCAATCCATGGCCTGTGCAAAGGCGTGCCGAAGCGCATGCCGCAGGGAATGGCAAAGCGCAGTTACGAGGTGCGTCAGGCCAAAGTTTCGCCGCAGATTGGAAATCGGTCGGAATGGGATGCCTTGCCGACAAAAAAGCCCCGGGCAATGAACTGACCGGGGCTTTTGATTTCGCAGAGGCAACGCCTGCTATTCTGCCGGCGACGGTTTCTTTCGGAACAGCGCAACCAGATTGTCCCACAGCTCGATCTTGGCGCCCTGGCGCTTCATGATCACGCCCTGCTGGAGGATCGACAGCGTGTTGTTCCAGGCCCAGTAGATGACGAGGCCGGCCGGGAAACCCGCCATCATGAAGGTGAAGATAACAGGCATCCAGGTGAAGATCGCGGCCTGCGTCGGATCCGGCGGCGTCGGGTTCATGCGCATCTGCAGGAACATGGTGACGCCCATGATCAGCGGCCAGACACCGATCATCAGCATGTGCGGAAGCGTGAGCGGAACGAGGCCAAACAGGTTGAAGATCGAGGTCGGATCGGGTGCCGCCAGATCCTGTATCCAGCCGAAGAACGGCGCGTGCCGCATCTCGATGGTGATGTAGAGCACCTTGTAGAGCGAGAAGAAGACCGGGATCTGCAACGCCACCGGCCAGCAGCCGGCAAGCGGGTTGATCTTCTCGGTCTTGTATAGCTCCATCATCGCCTGCTGCTGCTTCATCTTGTCGTCCGCGTATTTCTCGCGGATTTCGAGCATTTTCGGCTGCACCTTCTTCATGTTCGCCATCGACGCATAGGACTTGTTGGCGAGCGGGTAGAAGATGGCCTTGACGATGACGGTGGTGGCGAGAATCGCCAGACCGAAATTGCCGAAGAATTTGTAGAGCGTGTCGATCAGCCAGAACATCGGCTTGGTGATGAAGTGGAACCAACCCCAGTCGATCAACAGGTCGAACCGCTTGATGTGGCGGTCTTCCGCATAGGCGTTGATCTTGCCGACCTCCTTGGCGCCGGCGAAGATTTCGCTCTCCACCGTCGCCGACTGACCGGCATCGACGGTGATCGGGTCGGTCAGGAAGTCGGACTGGTAGCGATGGCGGCCGTCCTCGAAATAGGCGTAGCGTGGCTGGAACGGCTGCTTTTCGGTCGGCACCAGCGTCACCGCCCAGTATTTGTCGGTGATGCCGAGCCAGCCGTCGGTCGACTTGCCCGGCGTGAATTGCTTGTCCTCCTCGATGGACGCGTATTTGTGTTCCTGCAGGCCTTCGGTGCCGGTGAAGCCGATCAGGCCCTCATGCAGCACATAGGTGCTGGCAACGGCCGGCTTGTCGAACCGGGTGACGCGGCCGTAATTGGACAGCGAGACGGCAGCCGTGCCCGCGTTCTGCACCGTGTCGGAAACCGTGAACATGTAGTTGCTGTCGACGGAAAAGGTGCGCTTGAAGGTCAGGCCCTTGTCGTTGGAATAGGTCAGCGTGACCGGCGTTGTCGGCGTTAGCGTCGCATTGCCGTCAACGGCCCATACAGTCTCGGGACCGGGCACCGCGCCGGTCTTGTCGTTACCGACGAAGCCGATCTCGGCATAATAGCCATTGGGCAGTGCCGCCGGGTTGAGCAGGCTGATCTCGGGCGAGTTCTTGTCGACCGTCTCGGTGTAGTGCTTGAGCTTGAGGTCGTCGAGACGGGCGCCGGTGAGGTTGATCGACCCCTCTAGGCTCGGCGTGTCGATCTTGGCGCGAGTCGTCGTGGCCAGCGCCTGTTCGCGGCCGGCCGGTGTCACGGCATCGGTGCCGGGTGCATTCGGAATGGCGCCAGGTGCGGCGGGCGTTCCGGTGTCGGCGCCGGGATTGGTGCCCTGGGCGGCCTTCTTCTGCTCCTCGACGCGCTGCTGTTCGACGCGGGCCGCCTCGCGCTGGGCTTCGCTGCGCGGCAACACGTAAAAATATTGCCATACGGCCAGGATCAGCACCGACAGCGCGATGGTGATGAAGAAGTTCCGGTTGTTTTCCATCGAAAGCCCTTGGCCTATCGTGTTCCGCGCAGTCGGCGGGAGAGTTCGGCCTTCAACTGGCCGAACGGAATGGTAAGCACGTCTTCACGCCCGACGATGACATAGTCATTGCCAGGCGCCATGTCACTTGCCGCATGCGTACGGACGGCTTCTCGCAGCCGCCGCCGGACGCGGTTGCGGACAACCGCATTGCCGACCTTCTTGGTGACGGTGTAGCCGACGCGCGGCGACAGGCCGTCGCCGCGGTCGAGAACTTCAACGAGGAAAAGCCGCCCGCGTCGCTTTTCACCACGACGGACGGCCAGGAATTCCGCGCGCTTCAGAAGCCGCTTGGGATTTGGTCCCACTGGCTTGCCGGTTGCGGGCAACGATCTCGTCTTCCGTTTAGGCGCTGAGCCGCTTGCGGCCACGGTTGCGGCGAGCTGCGACGACACCGCGACCACCCTTGGTGGCCATGCGGGCACGGAAGCCGTGCCGACGTTTGCGGACGAGTTTAGACGGTTGGTAGGTACGCTTCATTTGTTTTAATACCGCGGGGTGCGGCCCTTCTTGATTCTGTCACTGTGTAACAGGAGCTTTGCCGGGCCGGTTTTGGCGCGATCGAAACCGCGCCGGGACGAATGGCCCGAGCGTGTGCGGGCTTATAGAAAGAAGGCTTTTGGAAGTCAATCCGGAGTCGTCGGGCCGAAGCCCGGCGTCGTCCAAGTCGGTTTATGTTTCCGACCAAGGATGAAATTGGCAAAAAAGCCGTAATCGCCTAATCTGCGTTGATCAAGTGATTGTGAAGACATGGACCGCATGAGCGAAACCATACAAGCGCAGGAAGGGACCGGCACGGCGGAGCCCACCATCGTGCGCACGGTGCCGCTGTCGCGCGGCCTGTCGACCAAGCTGCTGCTGCTGACCATTGTTTTCGTGCTGCTGGCCGAAGTGCTGATCTTCTTGCCCTGGATCGCCAGCTACCGGCTGAACTGGCTGAAGGAACGGCTGAGCACGGCGGCGGCCGTGTCGATCGTGCTGGTGCAAGGTGAATCCACCTCGCTGTCGCGTACGGCCCAGAACGACGTGCTGATGGCAATCGGCGCCAAGGCGATCGCGGTGCGCGACGGCGGCGTCTCGCGGCTGCTGGTGGTAGCCGAAATGCCGCCGAAGGTCGACGAACACATCGATATCGCCAGCATTGGCATGGTCAAGGGCATGACCGGCGCGCTCGACACGCTGTTTTTTGGCGGCGACCGGATGCTGCGCGTCTTCGGCCCGGTCGGCGAGTCAGACAAGGAGTTCGAGCTGATCATGCCGGACAACAGCCTGCGCAATGCGATGCTGCGCTATTCGCGCAACGTCGCCTTCGTCTCGCTGCTGATCTCGCTGTTCACCGCAATGCTGGTCTATGCCGCGATCGACCTGATCATGATCGGGCCGATCCGGACCATGACGCGCTCGATGCTGTCTTTTTCCGAAGCCCCCGACGATCCCGGACGCATCATCCATCCGGCCGCCCGCGCCGACGAGATCGGCGTCGCCGAGCGCGAGCTGTCGCAGATGCAGGAACGGCTGCAAAAGATGCTCTCCGAGCAGAAGCATCTTGCCGACCTCGGCCTTGCCGTCTCCAAGATCAACCATGACATGCGCAACATCCTGGCTTCGGCGCAGTTGATGTCGGACCGCCTGCGCCAGGTCAAGGACCCGACCGTACAGGCCTTCGCGCCGAAACTGCTGCGCGCGCTCGACCGTGCCGTCTCCTACTCCGAAGGAGTGCTCGCCTATGGCCGCACGCAGGAGCCGCCACCTTCGCGCCGCAGACTACGGCTGCGCCAGCTGGTCGAGGACGTTCACGGCCTGCTCGACATCGGGCAGGGCATCGAGTTCGTCAATTCCGTCGAGCCGGCCTTCGAGGTGGACGCCGATTCCGATCAGCTGTTTCGCGTGCTCACCAATCTGTGCCGGAACTCCGTGCAGGCCATGGCGGCAGACAGTGAAAGCGCCCTGGTGCGCCGCCTGGCGGTGTCGGCCGTGCGGCTGGGCAGTGTCAGCCGCATTGCCGTCAGCGACACCGGCCCCGGTCTGCCGGCCAAAGCGCGGGAGAACCTGTTCGCGGCGTTCCGCGGCTCGGCGCGCAGCGGCGGCACCGGCCTTGGCCTGGCGATCGCGCACGAGCTGATCCGGGCGCATGGCGGCACGGTGGAGCTGGTCGAAAGCATCGGCGGACGCACCACATTCGCCGTCACCATCCCCGACCAGCCGGTCCGGCTCGACCAGGCCCGCAGCAACGGCCTGCGCCGCCCGGCATGACGGGCCGGCGCTGTTTGCCCCGGCGACCGACCTTTCCTCCTTTCCTTGCAGAAACATGTCACCCGAAGGCGTTTCCGGCTTTGGGCGCGTCTCATGCATCGGAAGCGCCGCCCAGACACGATGCGCCTTGGTGGTTTTGAGGCGCTGGGAAACGGGCCGTCATTGCCGGATGACACGCCTGCGACAAAACTTTTGCCGGATCGGCTTGCTTTTCCGAAATTCAGTCGCTAGGGAACACGTCTCGTCGCGGCCGGTCGTTCACGATCGGATCGCGGGGTCATGGAAAGCATGGCCTGATGCGCGCCCGTAGCTCAGCTGGATAGAGCACCAGACTACGAATCTGGGGGTCAGGAGTTCGAATCTCTTCGGGCGCGCCATATTTTACAAGGGTTTCAGCCTGATGCCCGAAAATAGTGAAATGGCTGGGGGCACACCGGGGGCACGCGAAAGCGTCGTTTTCCGCTATTCCGTCGACGAGCGAGCCGCTTTGATAGTGGCGGGTTGTCCGGACATCGAAGGGCTGGAAATGCTTGCCCGCGACTACCTTCAAACGCCGACGACATCGGAACGGAAGCGCAGTTGGACCGAATTTCAGGCCAGCTGCCTACGCATCAATGCGGCCACGGTGTTGCTGCTCGACGAGCTCGAGGCCGGCGGCCACTGGACGCAAGACAGGATACCGGACAACTATCCGGAGCGATCCGACCTGGTGTCCCAGCTGCTCTGCCTCACGAACTGGACCGAACAAGCCGCTGACCACGCTGCAAGCGAGATCCCACACGCCAATGCCAACTGGTCGTGGCGGCAATTCATGTGGCAGCTCTGCCATTTTTGGGACCGGAGACTTGGGCGACCGGTTGCTCGACGACAGAAGCAGGACGAGGTCGGCGGACCAATGGTAGCGTTTCTTGTTGTCGCGGCCGGCCCGGTAAAGCAGGTCCGCGCGCCTGAGAACCTGGGCGGAAGCATGACCCCGGAAATGGCTTCACATGCGATTCGGGACTATCAACGTTTTTCTCGTGATCAGGACGAAGGCAGCAAGGCTGTCTTAGCCGCCGTAAAGGGCGTGGCGAGATAAAGCGCATTAGCTCACCAAACTCTCGCCACTGCACAACAGCATCGCACCGCGCGTACATGCACTCCGGTTTCGAAATGGAGTGTCCTGATGTCGACTCGCGTTCTTCCCATCGATGGGGTGCTTGACCGCACCGGTCTTTCGCGTCGCACCCTCTACCAAGAGATGTCGGATGGACGCTTCCCGAAGCCTATCCAGCTCACGGCCCGTCGTGTTGGCTGGCCGGAAGCCGATATCGAAGCCTGGCTTCAGGCTCGAATTGACGCGCGCGACAAAGCAGCAGCATGACGGCGCCCCTCTCGCCGGCCGACCACGCCGGCGCCGTGGCATGGCTGAAGGCGAACTGGTCGACCGCCGAACGGCCGCTGATCCCGACAATCCGCGAGCGCTACGGTGCCGGTGCCATCGAGGCGGTTCAGATCCTGCGTGAAGCCTCGCCGCACCGTCCGGAGGTGCGCAAATGAGCGGCCGGAACTGGACGAAGAACCGCCAGATGCAGACCATGCGCTCCCGCGGCGTCGAGGCCGCTGACGGCAGCACAAGGTTGACGAGCGGGCCACCCAGGAAACGGCAAAGCAAGGCCGAACAGCGCGCCGAGCTCGAACGGCTGATGGCGGCACGACCGAAGGACCGCCGACCATGACGGCGCCCCGCAAAGCACGCGACCAGAAGAAGATCGGCAAGTGTATCTTGGCAGAGCGACAGGCCAAAAGCCGTAAGGGCTACAGCAAAGCTCTACAGCGGCTGGCCGAGGTCGACCGGCTCATCGCCGATCGATACGGGCAACTTCTGCCTCCGGAGCGGCTCGCCGATTTTCTGACCGTCGCAACGCTTTGCCTCAAGGATGCTCATGGCTGGCTGAATCGGTATGCGCCTTATGCTGGTGACTTCGACACCGCGATCGACCCAGTCAAGCGGTCAATCGAATGGCGCCGATGGAACCTCAACGTCGAGGAGGCAGGCGCCAAACTCGCACTGACCTTCGACGAGAGGCAGCGACTCCGCATCGTCACCATGTGGGCGGCCGACTTGCCGATCAACGAGCAGAAGGCCGCCGTTGCGAAGGCGAAGCGGGAGCGAGAGCGATTGCGTATCGCTGCGAAGAGGGAGGCGAAGAAGCCACGTTCGGAATGGCTGGCCGACCACCAAATCGAGCGCCAACACCCATGGGAAGCCGAAGGGATCAGTCGGCGGACATGGTATCGACGCCAACAGACACAGGACATTGGCACAGGTGTGTTGCCACAGGCGCGAAACCGGAGTTGCACAGGTGTGTCGCTGCCCGCGCAAGACATTGGCACAGGTGTGTTGCTGACAGAGAACACCTTCGGTGTTCTTCACCTCATCAGCAACATACCAGTGCCAACACCGACTATCGTGCCAGCTTTTCAGGACCTGACATCTGGAATGGCGCGACGTGTGGCCGGCCCTGGAAGGCCTGCCCATCCCAAGCAACTCGACATTTTCGCGAAAGGAGAAACGGATTGACCCGACAGCTTTCGTTTTTCGAACTGCTCGATCGTCCGAAGGTGAGTGCCGAGATCCATTGCCTTCCGACATGGACGCGCAACTTGGTGAGGCAGGCGGCATCTGACATCTTGATGCGACCTGTTGAAAAGCAGGATTGGCACCGCCGTGATCAGGTCTCGATCTTTCGTAACCGTATGGCGGCTCGCGGCCTTCCGGCCGCCGCCATCGAGCACGAGGCCACCGCATTCATTGTCGCGCTGGAATGCGAGATGCGCCGACAGGTCATATGGTCGATCATCTGGAACGAGCGTGGGGACGCGGCATGATCGACGACGACGCCACCTTCCGACGTCTCCGTCGCCTCGCTCGTGATTCCGGCTTCGACGTGCGCAGACATGACGGCGGGTATCAGCTCACCCAGGGCAATAGGGTCATAGCCGGGGACCACCACGCGCTGCCCGACCTCAAGGACGTCGCCCGCGAGCTGCAGCGCATTCATGTGCTGGGGCGCTGATGGCACCCGCCAGGAAGCCCAGCGATGACGCGAAAATACTTTGGACAGCTGCCGCGATCGGCGGCCGTATCGGCCGCTCTGCCGACTTCGTGCGCAATGTCCTGGCCGAGATGCCGGGCACACCGATTCGACGCGTCGGGCGTCATCTCTGTTGCGTCGAGAGCGAATTGATCGACTTCTTCCGCCCGCTGGCAGAACCGAACACTGATTAACCCACTCCAGCCCACTCAAACACATGGCGAAAATCGGCCCGCATAGCGGATATATTCGCAATGCGGCTCTGGCCTTTCCGAACATCGGCGATCGAGACCAAATCGGCGACCCTCGCGGAACCCGACGCCGAGCTGTTCGAGCTCTTCACCGGCATCCCGCCGGGAAGCCTCGCGGTCTCAGCGGCAACAGCACTGACGGTACCAGCGGTCTCAGCCGCGGTGCGGACGATCTCCGAAGCCGCGGCAACCCTCGATATCTGTGTCGAGCGAAAAACAGACGGCAAATGGGCCGCCGATGACGAGCACCCCGCCGCGATGCTTCTACACGGCCAGGTCAACGACTGGACGTCAGGGTTCGAATTCATCCGAGATCTCACCGCCCAAGCCTTGACCAGCGATTACGGCGGTCTCGCCTGGGTCGGTCGTGCCGGCGGAAAGTCCGTCGAGATCATCCACTATCGGCCGGGCACGATCTCAGTCGAATATCCGGACGACACCGGAGAACCGAAATTCAGGCGCGGTGGCACCGAGATCCAGTCGGCCGATATCATTCACCTCCGCTCACCGTTTTCTCGCTGCCCGCTTAGCCTCGCCAGAGAGGCGATCGGTGCCGCGAAGGAGATGGAACGCCACGCCGGCAATCTGTTCAAAAAAGGTGCCCGCCCTGGTGGTGTGATTGAATTTCCCGTCGACGCCAAAATCGGTTCTGGGGCCATTGCCCGGATCAAGGCGGCATGGACCCAAGCTCACGAAGGCAGCGACAACGCGGGCAAGACGGCGGTGTTGTTCAACGGTGGCAAGTTCAACGCCCTCACCATGCTGTCGACCGACGCGCAGTTCCTCGAGCTGCGCAAATTCCAGGTCCTTGAAATTGCCAGGGCCTTCAGGACGCCGCCGCACATGCTCTACGAGCTCGACCGCGCGACCTGGTCGAACAGCGAGCAGATGGGCCGCGAATTCCTGGTCTATTGCCTCGAGCCTTGGCTTCGCGCGCTGGAGGGCTGCCTCACCCGCGCGCTGATCGCTCCGGACGATCGTGCCACCACTCGGATCCGCTTCGATCGCGACGATCTCACCCGCGCCAGCCTGACGGAACGCGCCACCGCGATCAACTCGCTGCGGGCCAGCGAGGTCCTGTCGGCCGACGAAGGCCGTTCCTGGATCGATCTCCCGCCGCGCGCCGACGGCAAGGGCGGCACCTACGAAAATCCAAACATCACGATCAAGCCGGCGGCGCCGGAAAAGTTGGCCGCAGCATGAGCGATCGTCTCGAAGTCAAAGCTCAGATCGCAGTCGACGAGGCTGGCACCATCACCGGCTTGGCGTGGCCTTTCGGGACTCCGGACAAAGTCGGCGACACGATCCGGAAGGGGGCTTTCCGCGTCGTGGTCGACGATCTCCCGATGCTTTACGCCCACAACCCCGATGATCTCGTCGGGACTTGGGACGAGGTGAAGGAGACGAACGAGGGCCTTGTCGTCAAAGGCCATCTGCATGTGAAGGAAAGTGTCCGCGCGCGCGCCGTTCGCGGTCTCGTCCAAGGCGGTTTGGTGACGGGCTTGTCGATCTGCTTCAAGGCTCGTGAAGCTGTTCGCACCGGCCGCACCCGCGTCATCTCCGCGCTCGATCTGCTCGAAATCTCACTCGTCAGGAATCCTTCGCACCCTCGCGCCCAAATCATCAGCGCGAAGGCGGGGACCGCGGCCGTTGAAATCGCCGAGGCCATCAATCGGGCGACGGCCGCCCTTCGCTCAGAAAGGTAGAAGACCATGAAGCACTTGCTGCTCAATGACCTTTCCGGTGCTCCGTTGGAGCTGAAGGAAGGAAACGAGGATCCGGTCGAAGTCGTTACGAAAGCGCTCGGCGACCTCACCAAGACTGTCGAGGACCGCCTGAAGGCGATCGAGACGAAAACAGCGGCGATCGAGACCAAGGCCGACACGACCAAGCTGGTCGAGCGTCTCGACAAGATCGAGGCGAAGGCCGGCCGTCCGACAGGCGACGACAAGAAGGAACCGAGCGAGGAGCGCAAGGCGTTCACCTCGTACCTCCGTCACGGCCGCGACTCCATGCCCGACGAGGAACGCAAGGCGCTCACCGTCGCCAACGACACCAGCGGTGGCTATCTCGCGCCGAGCGAGTTCCAGGCGGAGGTCGACAAGAACATCGTCGAGATCTCGCCGGTTCGCCAGGCCGCCCGGGTGTCGAGCACGTCGGCGGGCGAGGTCATCTTGCCGAAGCGGACGGGAACACCAACGGGCTCCTGGGTGGGCGAAACCGAAGATCGTCCGGAGACCGGCTCGACCTACGGCCAGACCGAGGTCCCGATCCATGAAATGTCAGCCTATGTCGATGTCTCGCTGAAGCTCCTCGAGGACAGTGCCGTCAACGTCGAGGCCGAAGTCGCGTTCGATCTCGCTGAGGAGTTTGGCCGCATGGAAGGCCTCGCCTTCGTCAAGGGCAACGGCGTCAAGAAGCCGACAGGCTTCGTCAATGGTGGTCTCGCCTACACGGCATCCGGCAACGCCTCGACGCTCGGTTCCGCACCGGCGGATCTTCTCATCACCCACCTCTATTCGATGAAGGCGGCATATCGAAACCGCGGCAGCTGGATGATGAACGGTTCGACGCTGGCCGCCATCCGCAAGCTGAAAGACGGCACCACCGGGATCTACCTCTGGCAACCGGCTTACGCCGCTGGCCAGCCGGAAACGATCCTTGGCCGTCCGGTGATCGAGGCGCCGGATATGGATGACATCGGCTCCGCCGCCGTGCCGATCGCCTTCGGCGACTTCAAGGCCGGCTACCGCATCTTCGACCGCGTCGGGATGTCGATCTTCGCCGATCCGTACACCCAGCGCACCAACGGTCTCGTCCGCTTCCATGCTCGCCGGCGTGTAGGCGGCGCAACGCGACGCGCCGAGGCGATCAAGCTCATCAAGTGCGCGACCTCGTAAGAGGGGCCGCGCGACCTCTGAAAATTCACGGTTTAGCCAAAGAAGGAAACGGCGCGATGCCATCCAAGGATCTGCACAACAACATCTACCCGAAGCGCGGGCTTTCCCCCGTCGCGGCGGTGACCAACCTGAACACCCCCTTTGTGTCCCAGATCGTCGACACCATGGGTTTCGAGTCCGTCGAGTGGATCACACTGATCGGCGCGAACACCGATGCCGACGCCACGTTTGTGACGCTGTTCGAGGACGGCGATGCTTCGAACCTCTCCGATAGCGCCGCAGTTGCCGACGGTTTCCTGCTCGGCACGGAAGCCCTGGCCGGCTTTCAGTTCGACGACGACAACGAAGTCCGCAAGATCGGGTATGTCGGCCCGAAACGCTACTGCAGGGTGACTATCACGCCTTCGGGCAGTGGCGCGGGCGACATCTTCATCGCGGGCTGCTGGATCCTCGGCCACGCCCACGACAAGCCGACCGCTAACCCACCGGCGTGAGGAGGACACCATGAAAAGGGTGAAAATCCTCCAGCCGGTTGACGGCTACGAGATCGGCGACACCCCGGAGCTCACCGGCCAGCGTCTGCGAGAGCTAGTCGCGTCCGGCCATGCCGAGCGGTTGCGTGATGATGAGGGCGGCAACCCGGCGCCGGCCAAGAAGGCAAAAGCGCCGGCCAAGAAGGCAAAAGCGCCGGCCAAGAAGGACCGCTGATCCATGCTCGTCGTCACCACGCCGGCAACAGACCTCGCGTTGGCGCCCATTGCGGCGCTGCGCGCGGCTGCCGGCGTGACGGGCGCCAGCCGCGACACCGAGCTCGCTGCGCTCGGCCTGCGTATCGCTGCCGAGATCACGGAAGCCCTCGATATCGCCGTCGGTCAAGGCGCGGAGCCGACACTCCGCGCCGAGCGTCTCACCGAAACGTTTGATGCCTGCGGCCTCGACGAGCTGATCCTGTCCCGCAGGCACGATGCTGCAATCGTCAGCATCACTCAGGACGGCGACGACGTCACCCTTGATACCCGTTCGCTCGATCCCGAGACCGGATTGCTCCAGCGGTGGATCGACGGACGCAGATCGTACTGGCGGGCCCGCTCGATCGTGGTCGTCTACGACGCCGGATTCGAAGCGGTACCGCCGACACTGGTCGGCGCTGTTACCGACCTCGTGCGCCTCCGCCTCTCCGCCGCCGGCGCGGACCCGCTGGAGAAATCCCGGTCGGTCGAGATTCCGGATGTCAGGACCGTCAAGGTGGACCGCTGGGTCAGCGCGGGCTCAGGCGCCAGTGCCGGCATACCCGATGACATCATGGATCGGCTCGCTCGCTTCAACAACAACCTGATGGTGGCATGATGATGGACAACCCCGGCATCTATTCGCTTGGCGACTTCGCCATCACGGCGGCAGGAACGCAGGTCGGCGAATGGATCACCGATCTCGACGGCATGCATTCCGCGTTGCTGCAGCTGCGGCTTGCCTATGGCTCCGGCGGCACCACGATCCGCGCGTATCTGCAAACCAGCCTCGACGGCGGAACCACTGCTGTCGACATGGCTTGCGTTTTGTTCGGGACGGCAAGCGAAACGGCCATTCTCAACTTCTCCGCGCTCACGCCGAAGTTGACACAGGTGGCGCCGACCGATGGCACGCTGGCCGATGACACGGCGATCGATGCCATCATCGGCACAATGCTTCGGCTGAAGCTGGTCAGCACCGGTGTCTATGCCGGCCAGACGTTGCTTTCGGCGAGGGTCGTAACGCGGTGACGACACCGGCCGAACTGATCGCTGACCTCGACGCCGCGCTGCTCGACGCCGGCGAGGATGCAGTGCTGCGCAGGCTGACCCTTGGCCCGAACTCGATCCAGATCCCGTTCGATGTTGATGTCAGGGCCTCGATCCGGCCTCTGAAGGCGGAAGAGCTTGTCGGAAATATCGACCAGACATGGTCGCGCCTGGTGCTCAGCCCGACCGACATCAACCGGGCCCAGTGGCCGCTTCCAATCCGCAAGGGAGACAAGATCGTGCAGGCCGGCAAGGTGCGCAACGTCGAGTTCGTGAAGGCGATCAGGGTGCAGGACACGCTGGTCCGCGTCGAGTTGCTGGTCGGGGGCTGATCGGATGCCAATGCGCCCCGCCAGGATATGCGTCTGCGGCAAGCGCGTCGCTTCGAACACGCGATGCCCTTGCCAGGTGGCAAGAGAGCGAGAACGCCCGACCGCTCGCCAGCGTGGCTATGACACCGAATGGCAGCATGAAGCTGCAGAGTTCCTTCGCGCCAACACGCGGTGCGCATGCGGTCGTCCCGCGACCGTCGTCATGCACGTCGTCAGCATCGCCAAGCGTCCTGATCTCAGGCTCGATCGAGCGAACTGGACGCCTGGCTGCAAGTCCTGCAACGCGAAGGATGCGCACCGCGACAAGAGAGAGACCGGGGGTGGATCGCGACTTTCCGGGAACGGGGTCGGGACCGCTTGGGGCCAGAGTGCGAGAAAAAATCGAAATGGACCGCTTTTTTCGGGACCGGGCGATTTCTTCGCCGGCGACGAGGCCTAAACGGCGATGGCGCAAGGCCGGAAACCGCAGTTGCGTGCCATCGATGGCGGCCTAAAAGGCGTGCCGCGCGTGCCGGATTACATCCCGGAAGCAATGGCCGGGGAGTGGAAGGTCATCGCCGCCGACATGGCGCGAAGGAAGATCCTGACCTCGTCGGCGCTCGGCGTTCTCTCGACATACGTGATCGCGCTCTGGAGCGTCCGACAAGCGCAGGCGGCGATCGCGAAACATGGGGTGCTGATCAAGGGTGCCCACCAGGCACTGAAGCCCAATCCGGCATGCGGGCTTCTCAGCAAGTCACTCGAGGCTGTTGCTCGGCTTGGTGCTGAGCTCGGTGTGACACCTGCATCTCGATCGAAGGCCGGATTCCAAACCAAGGGGGGACCGACCGATGACGGTGCACCGACCGGACTGGATCTATGACGGCACGATCATCGACGATCCGTTCGGCTATGGCGAGCGGGCCGTCGATTTCCTGCGAAAGCTGAGGCACCCGAAGTCCCGGCTGCCTGACAACGCCTTCGATCTCCCGTTCTTCTGGGAGCGCATCGTGCGGCGCATCTACGGGCCCTGCGACAGCAAGGGAATCCGCACCGTCAAGACTGTGTTCTGCTTGCTGCCGCGCGGTGCGCGCAAGACCACGATCGGCGCTGGCCTCTCACTGCTCCACACCTTCGGGTTCGAGCGTATGACCGGTGGCCAGGCGCTTGCCGCGGCGTCTGCCGAGGACCAGGCGACGATCGCCTATGATGAGGCGGTGGCGATCACCAAGGCGACGCCATGGCTGGCCAAGGTCGCGAAGCCGACGGAATCGACGCTTCACCTCGAGCATCCGAAATCCGGATCGACCTTCAGGGCGATATCGTCGGACGGCGGCGCGCAGCTTGGCAAGACGCCGAATTTCGTCCTCGCCGACGAGCTGATCGCCTGGAAGAACCGGGAGTTGTGGAAGGCGTTGCGCACCGGCCTCGTCAAGGTCGCCGGCTCACTTCTGATCGTCATCACCCAGGCCGGCCGCGGACAGGAAAACCTTGCGTTCAAGATGCTGGAATATGCTCGCAAGGTTGCCGACGGCCACGACGATCCCGGCTTTCTCCCGATCCTGTTCGAGATGTCGGCCGATGCTGACTGGCAGGACGAAGCCCTCTGGCATCTCGTCAATCCGGGCCTCGCCGAAGGCTTCCCGGATCTCGCCGGGCTCCGGCAACTGGCGCGCGAGGCCTCTGAACGGCCCGCCGATCGGGACGACTTCCGGCAATTCAACCTTAACATCTGGCTCGATCATTCGGAGTCGCCCTTCGTCGACATGGCGGTCTACGACGAGGGCAACAAGCCGGTCGACCTCGACGCGCTGGAAGCCGACCAGGCGCCTTGCTGGATTGCCGTCGACATGGGCCTCACGATGGACCTCACGGCCGTCGTGGCGTGCTGGCGTGACGGCGAAGACGGCTTCCAGGTCGCGGCGTGGTTCTTTGTGCCAGAGGATAACCTGCAGGGCCGCGCCGATCGCGACGGCGTTCCCTATCCGCTCTGGACCGAACAGGGCTACATCATCGCGACACCCGGCAATGTCACCGACCACAGCGCCGTCGAGATGCATATCCGCGGGCTCTGCGGACGCTTCAACGTTCAAGAAATCGACTTCGATCCCGCCTACGCGCAAGCCGTCATGGCGCCGCTCACCGCCGACGGCTTCCCCACGGCAACGATGCGCCAAGGCTGGATCACGATGGCGCCGGCGGTCAAGGAGCTCGAGCGCGCGATCATCGGCCGCCGGTTCCGGCATGGAGGCAACCCGGTGCTACGCTGGAATTTCGATAACGTCGCCGTCCATACCGACACGGCTGGCAACAGGACCTTCCACAAAGGCAAGAGCAAGGATCGCATCGACGGCGCGCAAGCTGCCGCGATGGGCGTGGCGCGCTGCGCGGCCGGCGACAACGAAGGATCGATCTACGACTCGGATGACTGGTCCGACGAGATGGCGGTATTCTGATGCTCCAGATCACGCCGCAGCTTCGGAAAAGCATTCGGATCAGCAAGGCTTTGGATGTCTATCGGACCAGGCAACATAAGGCCGACAACGAAAAGTCGCGGACGGCCAAGCTCCGGAAATTGAGCGACCGGCGCTTCAGCGAGCTCGTCGATGACGTCGCCAGAATCATGAAGCAGGGCGATACCACGCCGTTCTCGTTCGAGGGAGCCTGTCGGCATGGTGTCCGCAGCTCGCTCTGCCTGGATGGTTGGCCGTGGCTGGATGCCGATATCTGTGCGGCTGAGGTCATCGCCGCCGCACTCAACAAGATAGGGGCGATGCGGCCGACATGGTGGCAGGGCCAACCCGAATATGCTGACACCGATACGTCGCGCGGCTTCTGCGCGCATCGCCGTTGCGGTCGACCGATCCCGACCGATCGAGGCATCCGGAACGGAAAGCCGGTCAAATATTGCTGCGACGAGTGCGGGAGCACGGCAGCGGAAGAAATGCGTCGCCGGGAAGGCCGGCGAGTCTCGATGGCTGAATGGCTTGCCCTTTGTGCCGCCCGATCATCTGAAAAGGAACGGCAGAGGTCGCGAAACTGCGACCAGTGTGGGGAATTCATGCTCACACGCGACCCAAAAGACCGGTATTGCTCGCGGGGCTGCTTCCACATCGCGCAGCGCAAATACGAGCAGCGTACCTGTGAAAACGCGGCCTGTGGCATGATGTTCACGCCCAAAAACTCAGGTCGTGGCAAGGTCACCCGATATTGCTCCAAGGCGTGCGCGGCTGCATGCCGGATCCAGGCGAGACCGGCGCTGTCATGCCTGACATGTGGGACGATCTTTTATCCGGACTTTCCGAGCGACAAGCGGAGATACTGTTCGCCGGCCCACAATCCCTATGCGAGCAAGGCGGCGAGGGCGGCGACTTTTGTCGATGCGCCGCCGCTCGCACCGACTGAGATCGAGCCGATCGTCAGTCCCTTTCGCTGCGACAAAGCATGAAAATGACAGCCGACACAACGAAGATAGTGGAGTAGTAGAATGGCAATCCATTTCGCAGGCGGAACAGATCAAATGTATTGGACGGTGCCGACCGTGCCGCAGAACATCGGCTGCGTGGCTTTCAAGATGAAGACCACACAGGTCACGGCTAACACTGCTCCGCTATCTTACTGGAACTCCAGCAGTCGAGTGGGCTTTGGGTTCATCTGCAACAACACCACGCCGAACAAAATCCTGGTTGTTGGTTATACGACGAGTTCGACGCAGATGATAAACCTCGAAAGCACGACCTCCATCAACGACGGCAACTGGCACTCAATAGCCTTCAACTACAACCGCAACCCCGGCGGCGCCTGCGCCTTGTTTATTGACGGAGTGCAGGAGGCGGCCGGCAACTCAGCGGGTTCGTGGGTCACGGTCGGCAGCGGTTACGCCATCTGCATCGGGGATAACGTCTCTACTTTCTGGGCATCCTATATCGGAGACATCGCTCAAATCGGTCACTGGACGGCGCAACTCACCGCCGATGAGATCGCCGCTATAGCCAAAGGCTTTGCGCCACCTCGGGTCCGCCCCGCCAATCTCATCTTCCACGCGCCGATCATTCGCGAAACAGGCGAACTGAAAGCCGGGTTTGCCGCAACTGTGACAGGCGCGACGGTGTCCGAACACTGCCGCATCGTCGGGCCTTGGTTCTGAAGGCGGTTAAGAACGTAAAAGGGCCGGCGCGATGAACGCCGACCGCTCTCATTGCAGCGGCTAATTACGCTGCCGGCTGCGGCGTTCCCCGAGAAGCCTAGTACCAGCAACGATAGTAGCCGCAGCGATAGTAGGGACGATAGTAGGGGCCGCTGCTGGCCGCCGCTGCCGCGACACCAACGACGGCGGCGCCTACGAAGGCCGCCGCGATAGCCTGATTTTGTGAGGTCCTGCGCTGCTCGCGCTGCCCTGATTGCTGCATCATGCAGGTGATGAAGAGTTGCGTGCCTGGCTTAATTCCGTACATCTGGCACGTATTGTTATCCTGTAGTGCGGCCACCTGTGGTGATGTCGTCTCGCAACCGGACAGGACTGTTGCGGCCATCATGATGATCGCCGCGGTCGAAATCCACCGCATGGGTTTTCCCCTCCATCGTGCAGATGGCGCCCCCGCTATCCCACACGTCGGGGTATAAAAGCACCTGCCGAACGGCGCGGCAAGTGATCGTTGTGAACCGGGGTTTGGTGAGTTGGGAGCGCAATTGCGACTGGAAAGCCGACCTTTGATCAAAGGTAAAAACCGCCGGCTCCTGTTCAATCGCCGTTGACCATGACTCTTCGCGTCGGGGGACCGGTGTGCTTCGCGGTGGAAGCGCCCGCCGGCATCGGCTTTGATCGCGCGATGGCGTACCGACTATCCGATCTCGACCGTCTGAAAAGGGGCTTGGCAGCGCAAGACCGCTTTCGAAAGGCTGGCCGAACACCGAACGGCCACGCGCTGTGGACGACTTCCGAGCGCGCGGTGCTGAAGAAGTGGTTCCCCGACTACAAGGCGATGCAGAAGCGGCTTCCGGAGCGGTCAATGCCATCGATCCGCGGGCAATGCCACCTCATGGGGCTCAGCACCCCAAAGCCGGCCTGGACGGCCGCTGATCGAGCCAAGCTGAGGCGGCTTTTCACGTCGGTCAGCAAGGCCGAGCTGCTCGACGCGTTCCCGGGTCGCACCTGGACGTCTCTCCAGGTCCTCGGCTACTCGATGAAGTTACGGCGCTGGCGCAAGCCCTATGTGAAGACCAGCCATCCCGTCATCGACGATGTGCGGGAGGCCTGCCGCGCAAAGGGGCATTTCATGCCCGATCTCGATGTCTACGCCGGCACCGGCAGATACTTCAGCAAGCTGGCGCAGCGCAGGAAGAAGCACGATTTCCGCAAGGTCGACAAGGCGGTGAAGGCGCTCGGCGGGACGCTGAAGATCGAGTGGCGCGAAGAGGATTGAGGGACGATTACAGGGTGTCCGGTTCCGGGAAATCTTCGAAGCCGGCCGGAAGGTCGAGGGGCTGTTCGTTCATGGGGGTAACGGTCGTGCCGACGGCCATCCTGAGCATAGGCACACCTCCGATTGACCTTTTCCCAACATTCGCCGTTCGGGTGATCAGCCTATGGTTTTTTACCTCGCCAAGGTACAGGCCTTTCAAGCTGACAACTTCGTGCCGGCGTCGATACCCAACATGTCGGCCGTCCTTCGTGTACAGCGCGTCGTTATAGAACAAGCCGAAATAATCGCCGTTCCAGCGGTGCACGAAATTCATAGCGAGCTTCCTCTCCGCCGTCGGCTTGCGGCGATGTACCTGTCCATTGCATCGTCCGGAGCGCAAGGCGTGCACACCGTCACGCCCGACGGCAGATGTTTTCCGTCGTAGCGATGCGGGCCGAACTGAAACCATTGCTTGCATGACGGGCAACGATGAAAAACCTTGCCGTCCCTCATTTCCATGTCGGTCATGTTTGTCAGCCCTGAGTCGCAGCCGACAGAGCGCCATGAGTCGCGCGAAGTACGCAAGCCGTCTCCCCGTAGGAACTACGATGATTTGCGAAGCCTCACGCCGGCGCCGCCGCCGTTCTCGGGGATGAACTCGACGCCGGCGGATTCGAGGGCGCTCTTGATGCCGAGGAGGTTGTTGTGCGTCGGGATGCGGCGACCTTTTTCAAAGTCGCGGACCGTCGACAAGCCCAAGTGAGCGGCGGCCGAGAGCTGCTCCTGAGACCATTCTATAAGGCCTCTGGCCGCGCGCGATTGTGCCGGTGTGATCATGGTCTGGAACTAACATAGCCAGCGCGTTTCGTCCACAAATAACGAAAACCGTTGACTGTTAGGGGATTTCAATGATATCCATCGGTCATTGACGGTTTCCGTTGACGGAAATCACCAATCTTCGAGCGACCACCGAGGCAGCTCCGAAAGGATATGACCATGCGTAACCGTGTTCCTACGGCTGGCGAAGCCGTGCCCGTCGACCCGCCGAACCGAAACAGACGCCGCTACGCCGGTGTCTCCGCTCGCTGGCGGGTCTGTATGCGCTGGACGGACTACATCCTGCTCTTTCCAGGCGCCCAATTCGAGGACCGCCGGATATGATGACGAGCCACCCCCGCAAGGGCGAGCCCGACTCAAAGCTGCTGCTGCTCGAGGCAGACTTCAACGCCGCGGCCGATCGATGGGCCGATGCCACGGCCCGCAAGGCGCGGATCGAGGACGAGGTGGATCGTCTCATATCCCTCCGCGAGAAGGCAGAAAAGAAGGAGGCCAAGCGAGCCGCCGCTTGCGTCAGAGCGCGCGGCCGCGTCATGAAAACCAGAGCAAAAAGCCTGGAGGGTCTGGCCGCGAAAGTGAGGGTTCGAGACCGCGACTACACCGATGACGAGGACCTGGAGATTGAAATCCTGAAAAGCCTCGTCGACGACATCAAAGCCATCCAGGGAGCAAAGCCATGAGCATCATCATTAACCGACGTTCGGTCATCGGCGCATTGGCCGCCATTCCAGCCGCTGCGGGCCCAGGACGGGCGCTCGACGCTCCGGAGGCGCCATCGGGCCTGGAGCAACTGCTCGACGGCCACCGGGCCGCCTGCGCGGCGAACGACGCGGCGTATGCAGCCTACGCCCGCCTCGATGAGGAGTACGGCCGGCCGGCGATGCTGGTTCCAGTGGCATTCGACGTCGATACAGGCGAGACCTTGCCGCGGAGCGCACAAATCAACCCGAAGGGTCATATCGACATGCGGCGGGTCGGCGAGGATGGGGTTCGCGCCTACATCACAACATTTCACCGCGATCTTCTCGGGCGGTTCACTGCTGATGTGAGGGCCAACGAGCCCGGCTACCTCGATGCCGCAACAGAGGTGCTTCGCGGATCGAAAGAGAAGGCGCTGGCGAACGTCGATCGCGTTGTTGCCGAGGAAAGAGCGGCGCGTGTCGCCGCCGGCCTGCCAGCCGCTGAAGGGAAGGTCGAGGCGGCCGAGGCGGCCGAGGACGAAACGCTCGAGGAGATCCTTAGCTACCGGCCGACGAACATGGGGGAGACCGCCGTCAAGGCGCTCTACCTCGCCGGCGTCATCGATCGGGGTGGCCATATGCCCGACGCCGTGGATACCGAGCGAGCGCAGAGGTTCCTGGAATCGCTCGCCGCGGCCTGAAAGATATGTGCACTACAAATTGGCGCATTGAGCCTTAACCAATTTGGTGACATTCTCGGGTGGCGCCCCGAACCGGAAGTCGCTGGTAACGACCTCCGGCCCGCGGGTGGCGCTCATCTGGTACCCGAGACCTGTGACCTTATTGCCGTTGTCAGTGGCGGTCACAGGTCTCATCCAGAAATTTCAAACTACCACAGGTAGTGATTCGGCACGGCCTACCGCCTAGCCGTTTCACAGGCTTTTTGAGCCCTTTTCGTTCTCGTTTGTGGATTGTGGGGATAAGTCGGCGTTATCCCGCCAGAACCAAGCCCACCGCAATCCCGATGCCGATCGCAATGCCGGTCGCCAAGTTGCCGGTCAAGCGAAGCGCCCAAGCCATCGCGACAGCGCGCCAGTGCTGTTCTGGCAACGGGTGGAGAGCGTTAATCAGATCGTCGAAAACCCTGTCCACGATGGTCTCCCGCGCTATCTCGCCTTCAACTGCGTGACGTTCTCAGGTCGCTTGATCCCGGCGACGATCTGCTCCAGCAGCAAAGCCCATGCGTCCAGCGCGCGGCGTTTCTCAGGGAGATAGTCGTTGTGGTCATAGTGCTTCCCCGTGACGACCGCCGCGCCGCCCGTATCGCCGGCATGGGCGATGATTTGCGAGACAATGAACCGCGAGAATCCGATTCGCTCGCTGGTCAGTAGAGTGGCGCCGGTGCGGCGCAAATCGTGGGGCGTGGCCGCGCCGATCTTTACCGCCTCGACGATGCGCTTCATGGCGCGAGAGAACGCCCGTCTGTCCAACGGCTGGTCGTCTTCCGATCGAGGCGACGGAAACACATAGGAGCTGCCGTTGCCGTCTACTGCGGCTTTGGCCTCATCGAGCAGCGCAAGAGCGGCGGCGCTGAGTGGCACCATGTGCGCTTTCTTCCCCTTCATGCGTTCGGCAGGGATAAGCCAGGTCTTGGCTGCGCGGTCGATCTCGGCCCACCGCATGCCGACCACCTCACCGCCACGCTGCAGGGTCACCGCCGCCATTCTGAGCGCGATTCCCATCAATAGCGAGAGAGCCAGGTCGTCGACGTCCTGTGGCCGCTGGCAAGCCAGCCAGAAGACTTTCAGGTCGTCGTCCTTCATGACGGTCGTCCCGACCTTGGGCGCCGCCACAGCGATGTCATGCGCCGGGTTGTGATCGATGACGCCTTCGCGCACTGCGAAGCTCATCAACTGGCGTATGATGTTCCGGCAATGCCGGCCGTTGGACTTGGCGCGTTTCCCCTGCTTCGTCACAAATTCGCGGATCTCGATTCGCGTGATGCTGGCAACCGCGCTGTCGCCGAATTTCGGTTTGACCAGCTTGTCGAAGATGCGTTGTTCTTCGGCGATCGTGCTGGCACGCTTCGGGGCCGAATTCGGGCCTCCTTTGTGAGTCCCGTCTGCCGCGGCGATGAAATAGGCGTCGGCCAGGCCGGAGAGCTTGTGTAGGTGCTTGCGGCGTTGCTCGGCCTTGCTGGCACGATCGATCGCCACGACGTCGGTCCCAGTGGCGACGAGGCCCTTTGCTTTCCGTGCCTCCTCCCGCGCCTTGGCGAGCCCGACAGACGGGAAATAGCCAAGGTTCTTGCGACGGTGCTCGCCGGCGGCGTTGCGGTAGCGCACGGACCACGACCGAACGTCCTTGTCGGTGACCCGGAAGATCAGACCGGCCTCGACGTCGTCGCGGATTTCAAGCCGCTTTCCCTTCACTGGCATGGCATTCTTGACGACATCATTTGTCAGTTTCGACATGGAGCAAATTCTCCGGGGGCACACCGGGGGCACAAAAATGTTGCGCAACATCGCTTTTCCTTGCACATTGTCGCACACAAGGCAATTCAGCAAGTGGCGGTGTTGCAAGGGTTCCGGGGATTTCGGGGATGGCTTCGCACAAGCTCGCACGCAGGCGTTCCCAGACTACGAATCTGGGGGTCAGGAGTTCGAATCTCTTCGGGCGCGCCAAATTTCGCATCGCACATTGCGCTTGGAGCCAATGCTTCGACTTGCCCGGACCTACGCAAGTACACGGTTGGGTGAGCCTGCGTCCACGAACTCCCGTATCAGCTCTGCAGCCTAGGGGCCCTGCGTCTCCAGAAGGAGGTGGCCTGCGTCGAGGACGTGAGCCTCCATCCGGGGAAGGTCGATGAGCCACGACTGAACCTCTGCAATGTCGAAAAAGACATCGTGGCGACCCCAAAGAAGCATCGCTCGGGGTTGATGCTTCGCCAGGTAGTCGGCCACCTCCCCGAACCGGTCGACATATCGGCCGTAGTCGGCCAGCAGCGCCTTCTGCAGATCAAGCCGTCCCGGCAGACACATGACCCGCCAGTCTTCAATCCAACGCTCTGCATCGATCTGCGCCGCGATCTCGGGCGGCAGGCCGGCGACGTACTGGTCGCGGGTTCCCTCAAGGGTCAAATGGGCGGTGGCGGCCTTCTCGTTGCCGGCATTCGGCGCAGCCCAGAAGTCCAATGTGGCTTCCCACTGCGGACCAAAGCCGGAGCGGTGGGCATTGGCATTCTGAATGATGAGGCCTTCGACAAGTTCCGGAGCGCGCATGGCGAGCTGAAACGCCACCGGAGCGCCGAAATCATGCAGATAGAGAAACCTGCGGCCCACGTTGAGACGAGCAAGCAGCTCTTCAATCGCGTTGGCCAGCATGTCGAACGATGGCTCGGATGGGAGATCGGATGCGCCGAAGCCCGGAAGGTCAGGCGCAACGACATAGACGGTGCCGGAGAGCCGGGCGGTCACGTCGCTGAACATCCGAGAGGAATTGGGGAAGCCATGCAGCAGGACGAGCGCGGGTTTGGAGACGTCGCCGGCCGTCCGGACAGCCACCTCGCCGCCAGAGGACAAGGATATTTTCTGGATTTCCGGCACGTCCTTTTTCCTCCACGCCCACGCGATCGCCAGGCTGCATGCTTCGTTCGGTTCGACTTTCGGATTTTAGAGAACGCAAAACGGCGTGGAATGTTGCAAAGCCAAGTCTTCGTGGGCTGTCGCTCAAAGCGCGTGGTAAGACCGGGGGCGGAAACCAGCGGAGCCTGATTTGACCATGCCTTCTTCCACCATCAAGCGTGCGCTGATCACCGGGGCCGGTGCGACCGACGGGATCGGCTTTGCCATTGCGCGGCAGCTCGGCCGTGCCGGCCATGCCGTTTTCCTCACCGGCGCCAGTGCGCGTGTGTTGGATCGCGCCGCCGAGCTTAGTGCCGAAGGCATTGATGCGAACGCTGTAATTGCCGATCTCACCAGGGCTGCCGACGTCGCGCGGCTGCGCGCTGATGTCGGTGCGGTCGATATACTGGTCAACAATGCCGGCATGGGCTCGCTGGCATCGCCATCGGTCGACAAGGCGTTTCTCGCCATGACCGAGGCCGACTGGGATCAGGGGATAGACGTCAGCCTGAAGACGGCATTCCTCGTCACAAAGGCGTTTCTGCCGGCGATGGCCGACGCGGGCTATGGGCGTATCGTCAATATGGCGTCGGTCACCGGGCCGCTGGTGTCTTTCGAAGGCACCGCAGCTTATTCCGCCGCCAAGGCCGGCATGGTCGGCCTGACACGCACGCTGGCGCTCGAAGTGGCGAAAAGCGGTATCACGGCCAATGCCGTGGCCCCCGGCTGGATCGAAACGGGCGCATCGAGCGAGATGGAGCGGCAAGCTGCCCTGAACACGCCGCCGGCGCGGGCCGGACGGCCGGATGAGGTCGCCGCAGGGGTGGTGTTCCTGGCCTCGGAAGGCGCCAGCTATGTCAACGGCGTCCTGCTGGTGGTCGATGGCGGCAACAGCCTTCAGGAGCGCAAAGGCTGAAGGCCTGCCGGCGCTGATACCTTCCGCCAATCAGCGGGAACCAAACCGCTCAGCAGCGGTTTTCCACCTGAAGGGACCGCAAACCTTACGGGTGCGGAATAATGCACGACCATCTGGAACTGGAACTGGCGAGAGCCAGGCAGCGCGTCAAACGTGCGGAATTCTTTCTCGCGCGAGCGAATGAGATGCTGGACGAGGAGCGTGGCGTCGGCATCAGCCTTGCCCTGTGCTGCCGGATCAGATCCGAGCAAAAGCGTGTGGCTGAAGCGCGCTCACGCCTCCGCCATATCGATCCCACCACACATTCCATGACTATGATGCCCTTCGAATCTCCCGGCTGAGCAACGGCTCAGGCCCGCGGCGCGCATCGGTAGCGTCCAGGTGGTTCCTCACGACGCCTTGGCAAGAAAATTCCGATAGTCCGACTTGGCCTGCAGCAGGCGCAGCACATTGTCGCGCGATCCGCGCACATGGGCGCGGGCCAGGCTGCCGGCGCGGCTGGCGTCGCCGGCGCAGATGGCGTCGACGATTTCGGCATGCTCGTCGCGGGCAATCTTCCATTCGTCCAGCCACAGCAGCTCGGTCCAGACATAATGCTGGCACTTGTCGAGGATGCCGCACAGCATGCCGTGCAGCATCACATTGCCGCTGATTTCGGCGATGACACGGTGCAGGTCGATGCCGACTTCCAGCTCCTGGAATTTTTCCCTGTTGGTGCGTTCCGGAATGGCGGCCAGCCGCTCGCATTCGGCCAGCATGGCGCGCAGCCGCGCCTTGTCCTGTTCCGTCGCAGCAGTTGCGGCCAGTTCCGTCGCATGGCCGTCGAGCAGCTCGCGGATCTCGAAGGCCTCGCGGAACATGTTGATGTCGAATTCGGTGACGACATAGCCCTGGCGCGGCCTGCCGGTGACCAGGCCATCACGCTCGAGGCGGTTGAAGGCTTCGCGCACCGGTGTGCGGCTGACATTCAGCTTCACGGCGATGTCGTTTTCGGTGACGCGCGAGCCCGGCGGAATCTGGCCGGTCACGATCATCGCCTTGAGTGAGGAATAGACCGAGTCGCGCAGCGTATTTTTGGTTTCCTTGGCCAAGATTCCCTTCCCACTTCTCCGGTCTTTCAGCCGGAACACGCATAGCTGTAGCCGCAGTCGGCGTAATTTGCCACGCCCGGCGAGGCCCGTCCCCCGCCACTTTGTCCGGCACGAAACGCGTTCATGCGATCGCGCCGGTCGGTGTTGACAAGATCGACCGCTAGGCTACACTCAAAATTGTATACAAGATAGCATGCGAAATCAAAAACAAATGGGAACACCGGTTGGAGAGCCGAAAATGAACAGGACAAGAAGCGTTAGTGTTGTTGCGGTTGCCGGCCTCATGGCCTCGCTCGCTGCCCCCGCAATGGCGGGCGACACCATCACCGTCGCCTCATGGGGCGGCACCTATCAGGAGGCGCAGACCAAGGCGTTCTTCAAGCCGACCGCCGATGCGCTCGGCATCACCATCAAGGAGGACACAACCAACGGCCTCGACGACGTGCGGCTGCAAGTGACCGGCAATGCGGTGAAATGGGACATCACGGAATTGGGCGCCGACGAATGCGCGCGCGGTTCGAAGGAAGGGCTGTTCGAGAAGCTCGATTACGGCATCATCGACAAGAGCGGCATCAACCCGAAGCTCGTCCATGACGACTGGGTCGGCATTTCCTACACGTCGGTCGTGCTCATCTACCGGACCGATGTTTTCGGCGACAAAGGCCCGAAGACATGGGCCGATTTCTGGAACGTCGAGAAATTCCCGGGACGGCGCGCGCTGAGCGGCAGCCAGGCGACGGAAACGCTGAGCGTTGCCGCACTTGCCGAGGGCATTCCGATCGACAAGGTCTATCCGGTCGATATCGACGGCGCCTTGAAATCGGTCGACAAGATCCGCAGCCATGTCGACGCCTGGTGGACCTCCGGCGCCCAGGCCATGCAGCTGGTCAAGGACGGCGAAGTGGATATGGCGAGCATCTGGAACGGCCGCGCCGGCACCTTGAAAAAGGAAGGCGCGCCGGTCAGCTTCTCCTTCGACCAGGGCGTGCTGACCGCCGACTGCATGGTCATTCCCAAGGGCGCCAAGAACAAGGAGGCGGCGATGAAGGCGCTGGCGATGTTCGTCAGCCCGCAATTGCAGGCCAATCTGCCGCTCTATGTCGACAATGGGCCAGCGAACGAAAAGGCCTTCGAGACCGGCAAGATCCCGCCGGACCGGATCAAGGACATCAATTCGTCGCCCGAAAACGTCAAGAAGCAGGTGCTGCAGGATCCCGAGTTCTGGCGCGACAATCTGGTCGAGGCGACGGAAAAATTCAACAATCTGATCCAGCAATAGGCCGCGGCCGGAAGCTCATAGCGAGGCGGCGCAACCCAGCAGCCTGCCTCGCCACCTCTTGTTTGCCGGCTAAGGAGAGAAAAATCTTGTCCATTGCGCCATCCGCGCTGCCGATCGGCATGCGCCGGATCGAGAAACGATTTGGCAGCGTAGCGGTTCTGCGTGACCTGAACCTCGATGTCGAGGCCGGCGAATTCCTGACGCTGCTCGGGCCTTCCGGCTCCGGAAAGACGACGCTGCTGATGATCCTGGCCGGCTTCGTGCGGGCCAATGCCGGCTCGATCAGGGTCGGCGACGACGAGATCATCACCACGCCGCCGCACAAGCGCAACATCGGCATGGTGTTCCAGAACTACGCGCTGTTTCCGCATATGAACGTCTTCCACAACATCGCCTTTCCGCTGAAGCAGCGCGGCGTTGCCGCCGCAGAGACGGCCGAGCGCGTGGAAAAGGCGCTCGATCTGGTGAAATTGCAGGGCCTGGGCGAGCGCCGGGTCGACCAGCTTTCCGGCGGCCAGCGCCAGCGCGTGGCGCTGGCGCGCGCCATCGTGTTCGAGCCGCGCATCGTGCTGATGGACGAACCCCTGTCGGCGCTCGACAAGGGCCTGCGCGAGCATATGCAGATCGAGCTGCGTGCCCTGCACCGGCGGCTTGGCATGACCACGGTCTATGTCACGCACGACCAGCGCGAAGCGATCACCATGTCGGACCGCATCGCCGTCATGAACGGCGGACGTATCGAACAGCTCGACAAGCCCGAAACCCTTTACGCCACGCCGCAAACGCGGTTCGTAGCCGGCTTCATAGGCGAATCGAATTTCATTCCGGTCGAATGCCGCAATGGGTCGGTCTGGTACGAGGACCGGAGAATCCACACCGTAGCGCCGGCGCCTGCATCGGGCCAGCACTTGATGGTGGTGCGGCCGGAGAAGCTGCGGCTGCTCTCGAATGCCGAACCGGCAAGCGGCGTCAACATGCTCGACGCGACGCTCAGCGACATCATCTATCAGGGCGACAGCTTCGTCTGCTACGCAATGCTGCGCGACGGCCGCCAGCTGACATTGCGCGACTATTGCCGCAGCGACGTGCTGGCCAAAATGCCGGCTCCCGGCCAGCCAGTCAGGCTCGGCCTCGATGCACAGGACACGATCCTGGTGGCGGCGGACTGATGAGCGCGCAATCCACTCTCATTGAAGAGACTGGCAGCCGTGCGGGCCGGGAGTTGAACACGCTGGTGCTGCGCACTGATGCACGGCGCGAGTCGTTGCGGCTGATGGCGCTGCTGTCGCCGAGCCTGTTCCTCGTCTTTGCCATCATCATCGTGCCGATCGGCTGGCTGTTCTGGCTATCGCTGTTCGACGAGGCCGGCGCCCTCAGTCCCGCCAACTATGCGCGCTTCTTCGAACAGGCCTCCTACATCAAGACCTTCGTCACCACCTTCAAGGTCGCCTTCATCGTCACCGGCGCCTGTGTCCTGCTTGGCTATCCCCTGGCCTACATGCTATCGCAACTGCCGCGCCGGGCGGCGTCGATCTGCCTGATCTTCGTCATCCTGCCGTTCTGGACGTCGGTTCTGGTGCGCACCTATGCCTGGCTGGTGATCCTGCAGCGCAAGGGGCTGATCAACAGCTGGCTGATCGACCTCGGCGTGATCAACCAGCCGCTGTCGCTGGCCAACAATCTGTCGGGCGTGGTCATCGGCATGACGCACATATTGCTGCCGTTCCTGGTGCTGCCGCTCTACGCCTCGATGAAGACGATCGACACCGACTGCCTGCGCGCCGGCATGAACCTTGGCGCCGGCCCGGTCGCCACCTTCCGGCAGATCTTCTTTCCGCTGTCGCTGCCCGGCCTCGCCTCGGGCGTGGTCATCGTCTTCGTGCTGTGCCTGGGCTTCTTCGTCACCCCGGCGCTGATGGGCGGCGGCAAGGTGATCATGTGGGCCATGCGCATGGAACAAACCACCAGCCTCTATTCCAACTGGGGGGCGGGTGCCGCCCTTGGCGTCGTGCTGCTGGTGGTCACGCTGGCGCTTCTCGGCTTGTTCCAGTGGCTGCTCGGCGCGCGCGCCACCGGTTTATGGAGTTCACGATGAGTAGGGATCTCGGCCTGCCGATCTCGCACCGGCAACGCCTGTGGCTTTACGCACTCGGCGGCCTCGTCCTGTTGTTCCTGATTGCGCCGTCGATCATCATCGTCATCATGTCGTTTTCGGATTCGACGCTGCTGCAATTCCCGCCGCAGCAATGGTCGCTGCGCTGGTACCAGACCTATTTCCAGTCGCTGGAGTGGCGTGACGCGACGATCGTCTCGGTCAAGGTGGCTGTCATGACCGTGCTCGTCGCGACACCGCTCGGCACCGCGGCCGCCTATGCCATCAACAGGGGCACGCTGCGCTTCAACGGCACCATCAACGGGCTGCTGACGGCGTCGCTGATCGTCCCGGTGATCCTGATCGGCATCGGCACCTTCTTCCTCTATGCGCGGATCGGGCTCAACAACACGCTGACCGGCCTAGTCATCGCGCATACGGTGCAGGCACTGCCGCTGGTGGTGCTGACCGTGCTGTCGGGCTTGCGCTCCTACGACATGAACCAGGAGCGGGTGGCGCGCAGCCTCGGCGCCGGCCGTGTCGCCGCCTTCTGGCAGGTGACGATGCCGCAGATCCGCTTCTCGATCGTCTCGGGCGCGCTGTTTGCCTTCATCACCTCCTTCGACGAAGTGGTGGTTTCGCTGTTCATATCGGGCGGCGAGACCACGACCTTGACGCGCCGCATGTTCAATGCGCTGCGCGACCAGATTGACCCGACGATCGCCGCCATCTCGACCTGCCTGATCGTGCTGTCCGTCGTGCTGTTGTCGGTTGCACAGATCTTCGGCCGGCGGCATTGATTCAGATGACCAATTCGCAGAAGTGACCAATTTGCAGAAGTGACTAGGGGATATCCAGACAGAATGCGTGATTTCCAGTTTCCCGGCCGCTCGCCGGTTCGTGCCACTGAGGCGGTTGCCGCGACGTCACATCCGCTTGCAACCCTTGCCGCCATCGAGATGCTGCGCTCCGGCGGCAATGCCATGGATGCAGCGGTCTGCGCTGCCGCCGTGCAGGCGGTGGTCGAACCGCAGTCGACCGGCATCGGCGGCGATTGCTTCGTGCTCTATAGCCCGGCAGGACAAGGCAATGTGCTGGCCTTCAACGGCTCCGGCCGCGCGCCGGCCAAGGCGACGGTCGACTGGTATCTCGAAAAAGGCTTCGACCGCATACCGCTACAGGGTCCGCATGCGGTCACCGTGCCGGGCGCCGTCGATGCCTGGAGCCGCCTGCTCGACGACCATGGCCGCAAGGGCCTTGCCGAGGCGCTGGCGCCCGCCATCCATTATGCCGAAAACGGCTATGTCGTGCATGACCGTGTCGCCTTCGACTGGGCCGAACCGGAAACCGATCTGTCGGCCGACGAACATGCCGCGCGCATCTTCCTGCCCGGCGGCAAGGCGCCGAAGGCCGGCGATGTGCACCGGCAGCCGGAACTGGCGGCGACCTTGCGGATCATCGCCAAGCATGGCCGGACTGGTTTCTACGAAGGCGCTGTCGCCGACGATATCGTGCGCCGGCTCAACGAACTGGGCGGACTTCATTCGGCTGAGGATTTCGCTGCGACCCGAGGCGACTATGTGGCGCCGGTCAGCACCTCCTATGGCGGCCACGACATCCACCAGATGCCGCCGAACAATCAGGGGCTGACGGCGCTTTTGATGCTGAATTTGCTGTCGGGCTTCAAGCTCGGCGGGCTCGACCCCAATGGCGCCGAGCGCCTGCATCTGGAGATCGAGGCCGGGCGGCTGGCCTATCGCGACCGCGACCGTTACGTCGGCGACCAGGACCATGTCCCGGTGCCGGTCAAGCAACTCCTGTCCGGCGGCTATGCCGACCGGCTGCGCGCCGAGATCAACCGCGACCGCGCCATGACCCACCTGCCGCGCGTGGAATTGCCCGGCAGCGACACGGTCTACATCTCCATCGTCGACCGCGACCGCAACGCGGTCTCCTTCATCAACTCGACCTACTATTCGTTCGGCAGCGGCGTCGTCAGCCCGAAGACCGGCATCGTGCTGCAGAACCGCGGCTCGAGCTTCCGCCTCGACCCGGCACACCCGAACGCAATCGCGCCCGGCAAACGGCCGATGCACACGATCATGCCGGGCATGGCGACGAAGAACGGCCGCGTCGTGATGCCGTTCGGCGTCATGGGCGGCGGCTACCAGCCGTTCGGACATGTCCATTTGCTCACCAACATGCTCGACTTCGGCATGGACCCGCAGCAGGCGCTGGATGCGCCGCGAGTGTTTTACAATGACGACATGGTGGAGGCCGAGCGTGGCGTTCCCACCGAGGCAATCGAGGGCCTGCGCCGGCGCGGCCACCGCATCACCGAACCGCATCATCCGCTTGGCGGCGGACAGGTGGTGCTGATCGACTGGGAGAAAGGGACGCTGACCGGCGCCTCCGATCCGCGCAAGGATGGTTTGGCGCTTGGCTACTGAGGCGATCCGTTGTCCAATAGCGTATCCATATCGAGGCAAGCCCGTCAGCGTGGCTCCCGCCAATAGTCGTTCGAAATCCAGTCGGTGATCATGACCAATATTGCAAATCCCAAAGACCTCTCCCGCCGTCTCGCCGCCGGCGCCGACGATGCGCTGGCGATTTCGGCGCCCGACAGGGCGACGCTCACCCATGGCGGATTGCGCAGCCTGATCGCTGACACGGCAAAACAGCTGCATGCGCGCGGCATCGGCCGAGGCGACAGGGTGGCGATCGTGCTGCCGAACGGGCCGGAGATGGCCACCGCCTTCGTCGCCGTGGCGGCGACCGCCTCGACGGCGCCGCTCAATCCCGCCTACCGGGCCGACGAGCTCGATTTCTACCTGACCGACATTGGCGCCAAGGCGATCCTTGTCGCGGAGAGCGAGACCGGACCGGCGGTGACAGTGGCAGAACGCCTAGGCATCGGCGTGCTGCGGCTTGTCGTTCTGCCCGACACACCGGCCGGCAGCTTTATGATCGAGGGCGCGGCGGTCGGACCGCCGGCTGCTCCCGACATGGCCCAGGACAGCGACATCGCGCTGTTGCTGCACACGTCCGGCACGACCTCGCGGCCAAAACTGGTGCCGCTCAGCCATGCCAACATCGCGGCCTCGGCCGCCCATATTGGCGCGACGCTTGGCCTGACGGCCGATGACCGTTGCCTCAACATCATGCCGCTGTTCCACATTCACGGCCTGATCGCGGCCGTGCTGTCGTCGTTGGCATCAGGCGGCAGCATCTACTGCACGCCCGGCTTCAACGCGCTGCGCTTCTTCCAGTGGCTGGGCGAGGCACGGCCGAGCTGGTATACGGCGGTGCCGACCATGCATCAGGCGATCCTGCCGCGCGCAGCGCGCAATGCCGAGGTGCTGGCAGCGGCGCGTCTGCGCTTCATCCGTTCGTCCTCGGCGTCGCTGCCGGCGCAAGTGATGGCCGAACTGGAAGCGACCTTCGGCTGCCCGGTGATCGAATCCTACGGGATGACCGAGGCCGCGCACCAGATGGCGTCGAACCGGCTGCCGCCGGGCCTGCGCAAGCCGGGCAGCGTCGGCGCCTCCGCCGGTCCGGACGTGGCTGTCATGGCGCCCGACGGGCGACTGCTCAAGGCCGGTGAGACCGGCGAGATCGTCATTCGCGGCCCCAATGTGACTGATGGCTACGAGAAGAACCCGGATGCTAACGCCACGGCTTTCGCACATGGCTGGTTCCACACCGGCGACCAGGGCGTGCTGGACGAGGACGGATATCTCAGGGTGACCGGACGGCTCAAGGAGATCATCAACCGTGGCGGCGAAAAAATCTCGCCGCTTGAGGTCGACGATATGCTGATGGATCATCCGGCGGTGGCGCAGGTCGTCACCTTTGCCATGCCGCATGACAAGCTTGGCGAGGAGGTGGCGGCGGCGGTTGTGCTGCGCGACGGCATCAGTGCCACCGAGGGCGACATCCGCCTCTATGCCGCGACGCGGCTTGCCGACTTCAAGGTGCCGCGCAAGATCCTGATCCTGGACGAGATCCCCAAGGGCGCGACCGGCAAATTGCAACGCATCGGCCTTGCCGCCAAACTCGGACTTTGACGATGAAGATCACCATCTTCGGCGCCGGCGCGATCGGCGGCTATCTCGCGGCCAAGCTTGTCATCACTGGGCGGACCGATCTTTCGATCGTTGCGCGCGGCGCGCATCTGGAAGCGATCAAGGCAAATGGCCTGCGCCTGATCGAGGATGGCCGGGAAATGCCGGTCCCCGTCCGGGCCGCCGCCAAGGCAGAGGAACTTGGCGCCCAGGACTATGTCGTGCTGGCGCTGAAGGCTCACTCCCTCACGTCAGCCCTCGACCAGATCGCGCCGCTGCTTGGGGACCACACATCGGTCGTCACCATGCAGAACGGCGTGCCGTGGTGGTACTTCCATGGCGTTGGCGGGCCGCTCGAAGGCACCAGGCTGAACGCGGTCGATCCCGGCGGCGCGATCTGGCAGCGGATCGGGCCGCAGCGCGTCATCGGCTCGGTCGTCTATCCTGCCGTCGAAGTCGATGCGCCCGGGCTCATCCGCCATGTCGAGGGCAAGCGCTTCTCGCTCGGCGAACCCTCCGGCGAGCGCAGCGAGCGGGTCACGCTTCTGGCCAAGGAGATGGTCAAGGCCGGTCTGCAGGTCCCGGTGCGCGACGACATCCGCAGCGAGATCTGGGTCAAGCTATGGGGTAATCTTTCCTTCAACCCGATCTCCGCGCTGACCGGCAGCACGCTGGCGGCGATCGTTGCCGACGATCGCACCCGCACGCTGGCCCGCACCATGATGCTGGAGGCGCAGGCGATCGGCGAAAGCCTAGGCGTGCGTTTTCCCATAGCGGTCGATCGGCGCATCAAGGGCGCCGGCGATGTCGGCGAACACAAGACCTCGATGCTGCAGGATCTCGAGCGCGGCCGGCCGATGGAGATCGACGCGCTGGTGGCCGCAGTCCAGGAACTTGGCCGGCTAACGGACAAGCCGACCCCCACCATCGATGCCGTGCTGGCGCTGGTGCAGCGGCTGGCGGTGGAGCGGGGATGTTATGGGTAAGGCGGGCTTAGAGAGTAGCATGCTGAACGCCATTCACCACGTCGCGCTCATCTGCACCGACTACGACCGGTCGCGACGGTTCTACGTCGAACTCCTCGGCCTCGATCTGATCCGGGAGGTCTATCGGGAAGAGCGACAGTCATGGAAAGCGGATCTGCGGATCGGGTCGGTCCAACTGGAATTGTTCTCCTTCCCTGCACCAGCGATGCGGCCGTCCCATCCAGAGGCGACAGGCCTGAGACATCTAGCATTTGCCGTGGCGAGCCTTGATCCTGTAATCATGCGCCTGCAAGCCGCAGGCGTTGCCGTTGAGCCAATCCGGATCGACCCATATACAGACCAACGGTTTACCTTTTTCAGGGATCCGGATGGATTGCCGCTGGAACTCTACGAAGCCCCATAAGGAACGGTTCGCTTTCGCGACGGGCGCTGTGTACTGCCGGGTCTTATCGGTATCGGCGGAACCGCGAATCTGTGCTAAGCGCCGCCCAAACCAACCAAGGGACGACACCGATGAGCGAACTGACCGTGGCCGAGGCGACTGAAAACATCTATGCCTCGCTCCGAGCGGACAATGCCGACATCGACGCACATATCGCGACGCTTAAGGCAGCGCTGACACGAGAGGGGATAAAACAGGCGGTGTTCGATCCGACCAAGTTGGCGCAGAACAACCGCTCGGGCCGCAAGTTGATGCAGGCTTATTTTCGGCAGCGCGGCGTCAGCGTGAGGTTTTCGGACTAGAACAGTTCATCGCTTCACGGGTCCTCCATCGGCTGCCGAGTGCATAACCGACTCATTCATTCACCAAAACAATTCATAACAGTGACGCTTCGGGCCTTCACAATTGACCGGCTCAATAACAGCTATCTGCCGCCGCAAGTGCTTCGGCGCGGTGAGCTTCGTCCAGTGCGCCAATCCGTCGAACCGACGCATAGAACCTGAAATAGTCGCCCGAACACAGATCGAACAAGCGGAGAAAAGCGGTCACCCGATCACTATAAACGGAAGTCGCGGCGAGCTTCGCGTTGTTGATTGGGGAAGCGAACCAGGCATCGTATCCCCGGTATCGACCCCAGCGCCTGTCGCGCATGTGTCGGTAGCGCATCCGCAGCCGTTCAATCGCGGCCGTCTTTGCGGCCAGCTTTTGCTCCGAGGTGCCGGAGCTGGAATAGACTTGCGTTAACTCGTCCCGGGTCTGCGACACAAGCGCAAGAAATTCAGCTTTGCGCCTCCGGGCAGCTTCGTAACGGCGCAATGCGGCGGTATCGCCAGCCGCGCGCAGCCATTTTTTCACGCCGGTCGTTTCAACGGCGACGGCGAACGCCTCGTTGAATGCGGTATCGTCGTGCACGTAGACGCGCTGGTGGGCCAGTTCATGGAAAACCAGCCCTGCAAGATAGGTTTCATCCTGTCCGAGCATCGTGCTTAGCAGCGGGTCACTTGACCAGCCAAGCGTGGAATATGCCGTGACGCCCGTCACATAGACGTCCATGCCCTGCCCTTGAAGTTCGACAGCGGTTTCAGTCGCCGACTTCTTGGAGAAATATCCCCGGTAGGGCACGCAGCCGAAAACGGGAAAACACCATGTTCGCGGCGTCAGCGAGAATTCCGGCGCGGCGAAGACGGCCCATGTCACCGAGTCACGACCGATATCAACATAGCTGCGGTAGCTATTGTTGTCGGGCAGCGCCAGTTCATCTGTTGCGAACTGTCGTATGGCGCTGGCCGACGCCATTCGGGCGCGCAATGCCTTCGGCGTCGAAGGATCCTCGATCAGTTTTCCGACATCCTTGCGTGCCGTCATGATCTGCAGATGACCGTTCACGGATTGCGCGTAGTAGGAAATTCTGGTGCAGCCGGTCACGCCGGACGCCACGATCACAACGGCAACCAATCGAAAGAATGCGCGCATCACGATTTGCCCATGGCACCGCTCACCCATTTCGATAGGGCGATTGTCGCGATTGCCCCAGGTCACAAGCAGTCGCATGATTTGATCGAGGTCTATAGCTTTCTAAAGAAGCTGGACAAAATATTCGGACCCGCTCCGCCCGGCCGCGAGGCGCATTCTTCTCGCGCCACAGTCGATGACGGGCTGCGACGCCCTGCTCGTGGCAGGAGGCCACCTGACGCGCCCCGGTCACTTCACGGAAAAGTCGACCGCTTCCTTCACCGTGCCGTCAACGGCGATCTGCACCTGATAGGCGCCGACCGGCCAGCCGGCATCCGGCTTGGTCACCGAGGAGTCGACATGGTTTTCGATCATGCCGATTTCGAAGCTGACCTCGTCGATTTTGTAGTTCGCCGGCGCGACACCGCCCGAATCCACCGAAATCCAGCTCACGGTGAGCTTCGATCCCGAGGCCACCGCGTCGGTCAGATCGGCGGAGAGGAAGATGCTGGCCGTATCCGGCGCAAATGTCGCCTGAGTCTCTTTTGCGTCCTTGCTTGCGGACAGCACGATGTTTTCAAAGTCTTCGGCCTGCGCGTGCACAGCGAACGTCCCAACCGCCACCAGGGCGGCGGCCCCTATCATCATCGACCGAATGCGCATGCTCTTCCCTTTGGATTGAAACAACCGCCCGCGTCCGACTCATGTGGCGCGTGCCCACAGCCGCCCTGTAGAATGCGAGGCCAGGGGTTGTCCATGGAGCCCCAGGGCAATCGCTTCGGGTTAACGGGAGGTGCGTATGGGATGCGAATGTGATTCATGAGGGGCTTCGTGATTTGCGGAGCC
>NZ_JAMYRC010000050.1:0-44186 GCF_040321205.1 Mesorhizobium sp. M0496
CAATATTCCGGCAACCGTGCCGATCGTCAGATCCGTCACGTTCTCCGCATGATTGGCAAGCACGCCATCATTGACCGCAACCGGCGTATCGTCATCGATCACCACGGTGAAGCTGGTGGTGCCGGTGGAGCCGTCGGCGTCCGTCACCGTCGCCGTGACCGTGAACGGCGCCGTGTTGTCTTCCGTGCCGCTAACCGAATGCTGGACCGGCTGCAGCAGCGTCATGATGTAGTTCGCGCCGCTGTTGGTGACGTTCGTCACCGCGATCGTGAACACCTGGTTGGCCGCGAGGCTGGGATTCGTGCCCTGCACGTAGCCGATCAACTGGCTGCCGACCCATATCGTGTCGACCGCAACCCCGGCCAGCGTCTGCAGGCCCGTCGCATTGCCGGACGTCGACAGCGCAACGCCGCCGATTTGGTCGGCGCCAAGCGTGTAGGAGATGTGGCCCGACAGCACCGGCGCATCGTCGCCCGAACCGCCCGCGTTGCCGCCAGCTCCGGCGATGTCGTCCTCGTCGGCGATCAGGTTAGCCGGCGCCGCCCCCATCGTAACCCCGGTGTCCGTCAGCGTCACCTGGAACGTCGCCGTCGTGGTGTCACCGTCGCCGTCCTTGATCGTATAGGTGAAAGTCTCGTTGACCGTCGCCCCGTTCGCCACGTTCAACGTCGTGTTGGTGTAGACCAGGTTGCCACCGACAATGGCGACCGTGCCGCCATGGTCGCCAGCCCCGATCACCAGCGAGCCCGACGCAGCCGCACCGTCCGCGCCGTAGTGGTCGTTGCCCAATATTCCGGCAACCGTGCCGATCGTCAGATCCGTCACGTTCTCCGCATGATTGGCAAGCACGCCATCATTGACCGCAACCGGCCCGTCGTCGTTGACCTTGACGGTCAGAGACGCATTGGCCGTGTCGTTGTCACTGTCGGTGACCTTTACCGCGAAATTTTCCCCCGTCGCCTGGTCGGCGGCCCCGATCTGGTTGGGATTGGCGTTCGCCACGTTATTCGAGAGCGTGTAGCTGTAGCTATAGACGCCGCCACTTAAGGTCACGGTCAGTACGCCGTTGACACCCTGAACCGTGCCACCAGAAGTGACATCCACCAAGGTGCCGTTCTTGTCCATCACCTCGAGCTTCTGCAGTGTGTCGCCGCCCGTCGTGATGTTGAACGTGCCCTCCGTGGTTTCCGATTGATCCGAGTTCAAGGCCGGATCGGCAACCTCGCCTGTTCCCGCCGGCAGTCCCTTCTCGTCGACAACCGCGGTTGCGTTGACCGACGGCGTCCCACCATCCGGCGTCACATCGATCGTCGGCGTCGAGTCCTTCAACAGGTTGATCGTCACCGTCGCCACCGACGAATCGCCATCACTGTCAACGATCTGGTACTGGAACGTCACCGTCCCTTCCTCGCCGGCAACCGGCGCGTAGGTGAAGGTGCCGTCATTGTGGTAGGTAACCGTTCCAGCGCCGCCGCTGAGCGAGTTCGCCACATAGCTCACCTTGGCCGAATCGGTGATGGCCACTCCGTCCGCGCCAGGCACGTCGTTGGCAAACACGTTCACCGTTACCGCCGCGTTCTCGCTCGCTTGCGTGGCGCTGTCATCATGCGCCGTCGGCATGTCGTCGACGATGTTGATGGTGAGCGTGGTGGAGGCCGGGTCGCCGTCGGTATCAACCACCTGGACGGCGAAGTCGTCATGGGTGGTGTTGCCCGAGGTGTTGTCCAGCAGCGTGTAGGAATAAGTGTAGCCGGTTCCCGGCGTGCCGGTGATGGTCAGGTCGCCATACTGGCCGTGCACCAAAATGCCGCCGGCCGCATTGGTCACCTCGATCTGGGTGTTGTCCTTGTCGGTCACATAGAGGTGGCCGATCGTGTCGCTGCCCGTCGTGATGTTCAGCGAGCCCGTCGCCGTCTCGCTCGGATCGCTGTTGTTGGTGCCGTTGTTGTCGGCGATCTCGCCCGAACCCGCCGGCTCGATACCGCGCACCGCAAGGCCCGCTTCGTTCACCGCGCTGTGCCCCGATGCATCTGGAGCCTGAGGCGTCACATCGATCGTCGGCGTCGAGTCCTTCAACAGGTTGATCGTCACCGTCGCCACCGACGAGTCGCCATCACTGTCAACGATCTGGTACTGGAACGTCACCGTCCCTTCTTCGCCGGCAACCGGTGCGTAGGTGAAGGTGCCGTCATTGTGGTAGGTGACCGTTCCGGTGCCGCCCGCCAGCGATCCCGCGACATAGCTCACCTTGGCCGGATCGGTGATGTTCACCCCGTCCGCGCCGGGCACGTCGTTGGCGAACACGTTCACCGTCACAGCGGCGTTCTCGGTCGCCTGCGTGGCGCTATCGGCAACCGCCGTCGGCACGTCGTCGATGATGGCGACGGCAAAGGTGGTGCTGGCCGTATCTCCGTCGACATCCGTGACAGTGATGCTGAAATTGTCCGGAACCGTGTCGTTCTCGTTGAATCCGTCCCCCTGCTGGGGATGAGTGACCGATTCGGTCACCGTGTAATTGTATTCGATGGCGCCGGTGCTCGGATTATAGGAGACGATCGTCAGGAAGCCGAAATCGCCCGGGATCTGCTGGCCGACACCGGTGACGGTGACGCCGTTGATGACGATCGACCCGATTCCATCCGGCGCATCGATGCTGATCGTTCCGACGCTGGAGGTTTCCGAATGGCTCGGCGCATCACTGCCCGGCGATTGACTTCCGCCGCCATCAAGGCCGGTTTCGCTGGCCGCTTCGCTGGGAGCAAGCAAGGACGTGGCAGTCACTGTAACCTGCCTGTCGACGATCGAGGGGAACAGTTCGCGCCGGTCCAATTGACCAAACTGCAAGGCTGTCGGCGGCAACAGGGCCGACAGGTCGAACCCGTCGCCGATGCCGCCGGGGGGGACCGAGAAGTCTCCGCCTGCGCTCGAGTTCGAACCGCCCGGGCCGGCCGATATGGAACCGTCGGCGCCGAAGGCGACGTCGACGTGGCTTGCTTCCAGCGCTGCCAGCAAGGCAACGCGCGGCACCTCGACGTCGCCGATGATGAAGGTCGGCACGTGCAAGGCGCCGTCCTTGATCACGATCACCGAGCCGTCGGCCTGTTCGAGCACAAGGTTGTTGCCGTCGACCTTGATGTTGTCGATGGAAACGTTGGACGGAAGTTTTACGATGTTGCCAGCGTCAGCCACATATTCGTGTGGTGCGGCCGCAGCGGGTGCGTTTGCCGTCGCCGGCGCCTCCGGCTTGGCGGGCGCTCCGCCGACATCGACCGGCACCGGTTCGGACGCTGCCGGGGCGGGCTGCTGTGCCGCCGTTGCCTGTGCGACCTGCATCTCTGCTGGCGAAATCTGACTGTTGTGTTCACCGGACGCGGAATGGTCGTCCATGGAACCCGAAAAGCTGTCCAGATCGATATTGGTGGTCATTGCTGAAACCCCTCCGTCATTTCCCGGAAAGAGACAGTGGCCACCTCTGCTTTGCAACAGTCCTGCAATCTATTTCATATATTCCGATATGCATGATTCGGCATTTTTTACACGTGGTAAACTACAACAATATAACCTGATATATATTGACGTCCGCGGGTGCCGAATGGGTGGGGGCGAGCCGCGATTCTTTGGTAAATAGAAGTATAAATTTGCATAAAATTTTATGCAAAACAGATGAAGTGATTTGGGGGAAAGTTACCTACCTTCCTTTCCAATAATTTGAGACAAGATTGGTAGCGTCCACAGTCAAAGGTGGGCGTCATGAAAAAAGAAAACTCAGCCTCGGGAAAAACCGGGCTCAAAGTGTTCCTGCTGGCAATCGGGCTTGTCGGCCTGGCAGGGCCATCATTCGCGAACGCCGTTTCCGGCGATGTCGCCGCCACCGGCACGCTTCTGGAAAAGGTCCAGACAACGCCCTGTCTCGGCGGTGTATCGTTGGCGAGGCCTCAGCCCTGGCAGCCAGCGGCCCCTTACCGGATCGGCATGGTGTTCGGCAGCTATGGCCCGGCGGTTGCCGATCGAGGCAACGGCCCATCAATGGCACAAGATGCGGCCGGGATAGATCCGGTGCAGACGGCGTCGATCATTCCGGGCGTATTCGGATCGGTTGCCTTGTCCATGCGCAATTTTCCGGTCGCGGCGCGCTGGGCACCCGTCTACCGGGCAATCACCGCCTGCTCGGCGGGCAGCGCCTGCGAGCGCAAGAGCCCGGCCTTTGCCAGTATGGTCTCCGTCGCTCAAGGCAAGGGATTCAGCGAGAAACTGTCCTTCGTCAACAGCAGCGTGAATCGCCTGATCGCCTATAGGAAAGACAGTATCGTCTACGGCAAACTCGACTATTGGGCGAAGCCGTCGGAAATTCTCGAACGGCGAGCCGGCGACTGCGAGGATTTTGCCATCCTCAAGATGACGGCTCTGCTTAGGGCCGGCATTCCAACGCAGAGCATGGCGCTGGTTGTTCTCCAGGATCGCAAGCGAGGCTTCTTTCACGCAGTGCTGTCGGTGAGCACAGGCAGCGGCACCTTCATTCTCGATAGCCTGAGCAACATGGTTGTGCGCGACAGCGATCTGCCGGATTACGTTCCGCTCTATTCGTTCAGCACGGACCGGGCCTGGATCCACGGCTCGAGACCGGGTGGGGCCCAGATGGCCGACGTCAAAGGCGGTTTCGCAACCGTCGCACCTGGCGAAGGTTTTCAGCCGTAAGTTCTTGTTGGATTGGCCGTGCATTCAGCCGGCGAAGACGAACGCCATCAGCAACTCCGGCTCGACCACCGGCGCGCGCACCGCATTCAACTGCCCCCGATATCGACGCTCACCGGCGCCGATGACAAAGCCGGTGGCCACCGGCGTTTCGCCATTGGCATCGAGCCGCGCGAAGATATCAGCCACATTGAGGTCCAGCGCCAGCTTGAGGTCGTTTCGCGCATCATCACTCGGCGCTATCGGCAGTTGACGCTTGACCAGCTGCTGGAAAGGCGCGTTGAACGTCAGGATCTTCTTCGACGAAGCCAGGGCAAAGGCCGGTGACGGGCAAGCGACCAGTATGGCGTTGATGGTATTGATCGACGCAAGCCTTCGCAAAGTCAGGTTTTCGTCCGCCAATCCGCGCATGCAGGCCACCCTGATCGCAGATGTCAGGTTGCCTGTCTGCGCCTGGCTTTCGGCGATCTCGTCGATGAGCATGCCGATTGTGCATTTCCGGTTTTCGGCCATCTGCTTCAGCGCCATCCAGAATGCCCGCTCCAGACGAATGCCGCGTCGTATGCCGCCGCGCGCCACGACCCGAAATTCCAGCCCGAAATCCGCAGCTGTGACTGAAGGCAGCAGCCGCTCGCGATCGGAATGATGGAGGCTGGCGCTACCGCTCACTCATCGCCTCCTCACGCGCCTTGTTGATCGGCTTCAGGAGGTAGTGCAGGATCGTCTTGCGCCCGGTCTTGATGTCGACTGAACAGATCATTCCGGGGATGATCGAATAGGCTTTGCCGTCTCTCAGAAGTGTCGATTTGTCCGTCGCCACACGCACCTGATAATAGGGTTCCCCTGTCTTCTGATCGACCAGGCTGTCGGCCGTGATATTGGAGACCTTGCCTTCGATGCCGCCGAAGATCGAGAAATCATAGGCGGTGACTTTGATAAGTGCTTCCTGGTCGGGGCGGATGAACGCGACATCCCGTGGCGAGACCCGTGCCTCTACCAGCAAGGTCTCGGAGGTTGGCACGATGCCGGCCACGACGGCGCCAGGCTGGACGAAGGCACCGACCGTATTCAGCTCCAGCGTGTTGACGATGCCGTCCACTGGAGACCGGATATCGGTGCGCGCGACCTTGTCGGTCGCCCCCCTTATGGTTTCATCCACCACCGAAAGTTCCGCCAGCGCCTGGGTAAGGTCGTCCAACGCCTCCTGCTGCAATTGCAGGCCAAGTTCTTCGACCTGAAGCTGAGCTTCCGTGATCGCCGCCTTGGCCTTCTTGACGGTCTCGCCCGCCAGGTTCAGCTGACCGTTGAGTTCGGTTTGTTCACGCTCCACCCGGAGCTGCTCGGTCCTTGCCATCAGGCCTTTCTTGACCATCGCGTCGACCAGTTTTGCCTCCTGGTCGCTGACGGCCAGGTTCTTGGTCAGACGGTCGGAATTGGCGATCGCCTCGGCCAGTTCCTTCTCGCGCTGATCGAGGCGCGACTTGAGCACGGATAGCTTGTTGTCGAAATTCCCGCGTCGGGCGATGAGCAGCTTCTGTTCGTTGTCGCAGATTTGCGGAGCGATCGACTGAATGTCTTGCGGGCACGGAAATGGGCCCGAGAGATTGCCGGCCTGTTCGTATTTCAGCCTTGCTATGCGCACTTCCAGAGCGCGCGCCTTGGCCTGCTGCTCGCCAAGACTGGACGTGTTGAGCGTGTTGTCCAGGCGAATGATGAGATCGTTCTTCTTGACGATCTGGCCGATCGTCACCGCGATTTCCTGAACGACACCGGCTTCACTCGCCTGAATGATCTGCGTCTTGGAAGCGGGTATGACCTTGCCGTCGCCGCGTGCGATCTCATCGACTTCGGCAAAGGATGCCCAGGCGACAAAAACGACGAAGAGCGCTCCTATGATGAATATGGACGCCGACGCAAAGAGCGGCGGTCGATCTTCCCTGGCAAGCATTTCCCACGCCCCAACGCATTGGATGCATTACTATTTGTTCTATCAGGCGCTTGTTTTCTGCAACGCCTGTATGACTTGGTCCTTCGGTCCGTCGGCAACGATCTTGCCCCGTTCGACAACGATCAGGCGATCGGCCAGTTCAAGCATGCTGAAACGATGTGTGGAGACGATCAGCGTGGTGTCTCGGTCAAAGGCGACTTTGAGCTGCTTGATCAACTGGCGTTCCGATGCGAGATCCATCGAGCCCGATGGTTCATCCAGAAAGACGATTTTCGGCTTGGTCAAAAGCAGGCGTGCGATCGCCACCGTCTGCCTCTGGCCGCCGGAAAGATTGGTGCCGCGCTCCCCGACATTCATGTCGTAGCCGCGCGGGTGGCGCGAGACGAAATCGTCGACGCCGGCCGCCTTTGCCGCTTCGATGATCTGCTCATCGGTAGCCTCGGGGCATGCCATCAGGAGGTTTTCCTTGATGGTGCCCGAGAACAGATCGCCAGCCTGCGCAACGATGCCGACCGCGGCGCGAACCTCGGACGGGTGATACTGGCGAATATCGATCCCATCCAGCAGCAGCTCGCCGGAAGTCGGCAGGAAGAGCCTGCCGATCAGCCGGCCCATCGTCGTCTTTCCCGATCCGATGCGGCCGATGATGCCGATCCGCTCGCCCGGCTTCACCGAGAAATTCAGGCCGGTCAAAACCTCGTTTTCCGTGCCGGGATAGACAAACCCGACGTTTCTGAACACCATCGCCCCGTTGCGAATGGGGCGGTTGACGAAACCCACCGTATCGGGTCGGTCTTCCGGCTGAGCCATGATCGAGTTCACCATCCTCAACGAGAGCATGGCCTGGCGGAACCTGGACAGCGTGATGGCGATCTGGCCGAGCGGAGCCACGGCCCGGCTCGCCAGCATCACCGTTCCTATGATCGCTCCCGTCGAAACATGCCCTTCCGAGAAGGCGTAGGCACCGGCCACCACCAGAGCGACGGTCACCAGCTGTTGTATGGACTGGGTTATGTTGCCCGCGGCCGCCGAAAGCTGCTTGATCTTCTCGGACGTGTTGGCGGCGTTCTTGGAGTGCTCCCCCCATTTTCGCAGCAGATACGCCTCGGCGCGCAGCGACTTGATCGTCTCCAGCGTGGAGATGGATTCGACCAGCAGGGATTGGCGTTGCGAGGCTTCGTTCATCGAGGCGGCGACGCGCTTGCCGATGCGGCGCTGGGTAATCAAGCCGACGATGACGGACATCACGAAGGCCAGCGCCGGTATGACCACCAGCCAGTCGCCTATCGCATAGATGACAAGGAGAAAGACGAAGACGAATGCCGTGTCGATGAACACGCTGATGGTGTTCGAGGTGAAGAACTCCCTGACGAACTCATATTGCGTGACCCTGTTTGCGTATTCACCGGTCGAACCGGGACGCGCCGACAGCGACGAGTTCAGCACTTTCTCGAACAGGAGATAGGATATCCGAAGATCCGCCTTGCGCCCGGCATAGTCGATGAGAGAAGCCCTGGCCGTCTTCAAAAGCAGATCGAACAGGATGACGGCGCCAATGCCGATTGCCAGAACCCACAGCGTCGATATCGCCTTGTTCGGCAGGATCCTGTCGTAGACGTTCATCGTGAAGATGGGCGAGGCTATGGCCAGGACGTTGATGAACACCGCCGCCAGAACGACCTTCGAATAGGTGCGCCAGAAAGCGCCCATCGTCCCCGTTAGCCAGTGTCTCCGCTCGATCTTGGCCGCCGAGCCGACCGACATGCCCTCGGCGGCATTGGCATAGGTGATCGAGAAGGACGCTCCGCCGCTGATGTAGCTGGCGGCGAGTTCCGATCTGCCGATTGCGGTGCGGCCGTCTTCCTGGGGCGCGGTGATATACGCACCGTCTTCGGTTTGAGCGAGCAGGGCAACGGGCAACTGGCTGACGCGAAAGACGATGGCCGGCAGGTCGATGCGGCCCCTGAGAAAGTCGCGATGGCTGAACTCGGTGACTTCCATGCCGATGCGCTCGGCAAGGTGCCTGATGTCGTCGATTTCAATTCGCGTGTCCGAGAGCGGCACGCCGGCAAACAGCACGGTCCCGGCGCTCGGCCTGCCGAGATATCCGGCAACAGCTGAGAAGCAGGCCTTGAACGCCTCCTTGGGGGAGAGGATGTTTGGTTGCTGGTTCACGATCTGCCCGTCGGGACTCTCGCTAGACCTTGTGCTGTCTTATTTCTTCCTGACAGGGGCGAGGATATCGAAAGGCAGGTCGTTCTTCTGCTCCGACGGCGTCCGCGCATAGGTTTCGGTGTCCGCGGTTTCCGGTGCCGCAAACTCGGTTCGCGCATAGGCCGTCGCTTGTTTCGCCGGCTGGAGGTTCATCGTTTTCAGCAACTGTCCGGTCGCGGCCAGCAGCCGGTACTGGGCAAACAGCGATGCATAGGACGAGGTATCAGCCAGCGTCGCCGTGTTGAACCGCGTATTCTGTGCATCGAGCACGTCGAGCAGGGAACGCTGTCCGACTTTGAACTGCTCGCGATAGGAAACGACCAGCTTCTCACTGGAGGCGGCCTGCTGCCTCAGGGTCTTTGCCAGATCGGCTTGCCGGAAACGGCGATCCCATGAGGTGCGAACGGCTTCCTCGATTTCGCGCTGGACCTGATGCAGCGCCAGGCGCTGTTCGCTGGTACGGCGGATCTGCTCCTGCTCGTTGGCCTTGTCGATACCGCCGCGGTAGAGGTTCCAGCGCAGGACCACACGCGCCTGCAGGTCGGTGGTGTCGCCATCGTCGCCGTCAATGTCAGCTCCCGCCCGGGCGCGACCTTCAGCGATTATGGAGGGGCCAAATTTTGCCCGCGCGGCATCCACGAGGGAAGCCGCCGCGTCGATGTCGCTGTTGGCCATATGTACGCGCGGATTGCTTTCCCGCGCCAACCCTATTGCCTCGTCAAGCGAGCGTGGGAGCGCGGCCGAGACATCGCCCGGCCTCGAAGGGCTGGTCAGTGGCTTTCCGACTGTCTTGAAGAAGCGGATCTTGGCCGCTTCCAGTTCCTCGGTCGCCTCCTGCATGCGCGCCTTGGCTGCGAACAGCCGTTCCTCGGCTTGTTGACGGTCGGCCTCGTTCAGTGCGCCGCCCGAGATGCCTTGCCGGATGTCGCCCAGAATTGCCTGGTGGAAGCCGAGATTTTTCTTCGCTTCGGCAACGATCGAAGCCTGCAGCATGTATTCCAGGTAGTCCTGGACAACGGACAGCCCGATGAATTCGGACCGTTCCAGCACCCGGAACGAAGCGCCGTCGACGCGCGATGCCTGACGGTTCAATTCGGCCCGCCTTGCGCCGCTGTCATAAAGCGTCTGCGAAACGGTAAGATCCGTTTCAGCCGGATAGAGTGAATCGTCCTCTATCGACAGTGAGCGCCGGGATGGATTGTCGAGCCGGCGAACGCCGGCCGATGCCTCGACATCGACACTGGGAAGATATAGGCCCTTGGCCTGCCGCAGCTCGAACTCGATTGCTTCGCGGTTTTCGATTGCCTGTCCAATCTCGGGATTGGATTCCACCGCAACGGCCATCGCCTCCTTGAGCGTGAGCGCATGAGCGCCCCCGCAGGTCAGCATGGTGGCCGCCATCAAAAGACCAAGGCGCTTGCCTATGGTCGACATGCTTGTCGTATTCATATGAACCCACCCTACGGTTTCCCCAGCGCCCCTATTACTTGAGCGCTATGGCCAAGCCAAGGCCTACCTGTTGGGGGATTATTCACAGATTCATGAAATTTGTGAGCGATTATTGGTTTAGCCGCCACTAAAATGGCGATTCAGATCAGAAGAGCGGCGGGATGTAACAAAAATGGCACATAGATATCGGCCCGCTGCGGTTGTATCCGGACGCCGCCACGTGTGGGAAAGCACAAGAAGACGAAAGCCCGCTGGCCGATGCAGCCAGAATCATATCGGCTATTAGCGGCCGAAGCCGGGGCTGGATCGCTATTTCGGACAGTTCCACGAGGTGCAGGCTGGCCCCGTTTTTCTTCAACGCGCGCTTAACGCAGCCATACGGTCGAGTGCCGAGGTCAGGCCATGCAGCGACACCGGGAATGTCATCGGGGTCTCGGCGTTCGTAGTGACGTTGAGCTTCAGCACCGAGCCCTCTCTCATCTTTCCAAGTATCGGCCGGTCGATGGCAAAGACCGCGAGGCAACCCGTTGGCAAGCAGGTCCTGAAGCGCTGCGGGGACAAAGGCGGCTGATCGTCGATTTGGAGCGTCACGCCCGAATCGAGCAATATGCCGAAGGGCAGAAGCAGGGTAGCCGTCGTCGAACCGTCCGCGCGTCCCGCGATCTCCACCGCAAGAAGCCTCTGGCCGTTCTGCTGGACCTGGTCCTGCGAAAGTGAGCACACCCTCGCCTTTTCGCGAATGGAACAGGCCACGCTCCAGTCCTGATAGACTTCGCGCAGCGACGATGGTCCGTCGGGAACAGCCGCCACCTGTTGCTGGGCCAACGCCGGCGACATCAATGACAATACGATTGCCCCACATGCGGAGACGGCCTTGAGGCCACGCTTCATGTACAAACCCACTCGCGGATGTTGCATTTGCCTCCCGCCGCCTCGCAGGCTTGCAAAGCGAGGTCTTCCGCTTCCTTGCGGGTCTCGGCGGAGTTCACGCCCCAGGACGTCAGCCGGTCGGACTGCTTCTTCTCGGCCACGGCCAGGGCGCCGCAGTGCTTGTAGGGAAAGCCGGTCTCGTCGTCGTCGTTCCAATGGCGGTGGTTGCGGAACACGGTGACAACAGTGCAGCCCTTGCCGCCGGCGTTCTCGCAGTATTTCATCGCGGCGTCCTTCGCTTCCTGGCGCTTGTCGGCGCCCCAGAAGAAGCCGTGCTTGGTGTCGGCGCTGGAGTAGGCGATCGCCCCCCAAATGCCCTTTTCCTCCTTCGGCTCCGGCTCGGGTGGCGCCACCAGATCGGCCGACACGACTTGCCCGCTCCACAGCAGGGCCATGCACAAAACTGCCAGACGTCGCGATTTCATGGTCTGCAATCCTTTCCAGGAGCCCTCGCCCATTCGCCTATCCCGTGTCTCACTTCGACGCCGACGCGATGGAAATCACCACGCAGCTATTGCCTGTCGGCAGGAGAAGCGCTTCACCCGAATTGCCGCCGAGCTCGTACACTTCGACCTGCCCGAGATGGTCGGTAATCTTGCTGCCTTGCGGAAGAACGGACGGGATCTCCGAACACGGGCTGGCGAACGGCGCCACCCGCACCATCGCGCCTTCGCAACCCGACGCGGTGGGCGATGCGAAAACCACGCCGGCGGCCGGTCCGCTGTATTTTTCCGTCGCATAGTCCATGCCGACAAGGGCCTGCACCGCGTGCTTGTCGGCGGCCTGGTCGTTCCACAAGGATTTGACGCTGTATTTCGCGCCCGTCGTCAGAACCTGTCCGAGCACCGGAAAGATTGTCGAGCAGGCCTGCACGCCGGCCTGCTTGACGTGTTCGAGGAAAGGCGAGTCCGGCAATGTGGGCGGCGCCGTCCCGGCCTGCGCGGCGGTCGGGGTGCCGACGAGACCGGCGATCGCGGCATAGTTCGCGGCAGCGAATCCGATGCCCATCATGGCCAGCCCCAGCAGCGAGAAGCCGAGAACGCGCGGCCACCGCCGCTGCCGCTCGGCGATCCTATTGCGATCGGGCTCGACGGTCCTCTTGCGGTCCGGCTCGACGCTCGGGCCACGCGTTGCGGAGATGAACGGGTCTTGCTGGCTCACGATGCTGCCTCGGTTATTTGACTGGCGAAAGGGCTTCCGTCAGCCCTTTGAGTGTTGCGGTCACGGTGATCGTCTGGCCGTCGACGGTCGCGTAGGAGATCGCCGGCGTGGCGCTCTGCGATATCTGCTGGCGCATGACGGGTCCGACCGGCAGCATACCGACGCAGACCATTTCGTTGCAGCCGTTCAAGTGAACGTCGATTGCCTGGCTCCGCCCATCGAACTTCAGCGATACCAGGCCGTCGCTCTTGGCGTTCGGCGCGGTGCGCAGGATCATGTACGGCTTGCCGTCCTTGGTGGCCGCAAGCGACCAGCTGAATGCGACTTTTCCCGCCTGGTCCTCGATAATCTGGGTGACGTTGCAGACCTTCTGGCGGGCCTTCAGGTTCTCGTCACAGATCAGCGTCCAGTTCTCGAACGGGCGAGTGGTCCGTTGATATTCGCCAAGCTTTACGTCCGGAGGCACCGCGACTTCGGAAGGCTTTATTCTATAACCGGCAGCAGGGACCGCCTCCTGCCCGGCTGCGCACAGGCCGGACAGGAGCAGGCAAGTCATGGAAATTGCGACAGCAGAGACTGCTTGCCTCATCATTACCTGGCTCAGTTCAGAGTAAGGCTGACACCCGCGCCAACACCCCAGTGCCCGCCCGCGGCCGTGCCGGACACATTCGCTCGAACGCGTCCTTCCTCACTGGTGTAACCCGCACCAAACGCGAGGGCACCTTCACCGCGCCAGAGGCCTCCGCCGGCCGCCACGCTCAGCTTGCCGGGACGGTCGTCGTACCGCAGCGAGGCGGCCGCCAGGCCGATCGCGGCGGCTTGGCGCGCTTCACTCCGAACCCCGCCCATGTCCATGTTCAGCTGGCTAAGTTTGGAGTCCGTGTACGCATTGGCTTGCTGGAGCGTGGTGCCCGCCACCTTGTCGGTATAGGTTTTCGAATCCGCCAGGTTGAACGACAACCCATCCGTGAGTTGCTTGACGTTGACCGCATCATTGTTCGCGACGCCCGCCCCGACATTGTGGATGACCACCGGCGCGTTCGGGTCGCCGCCGGCGAGCGTTAGCGAGTTGGATTTGTTGCCGTCCACGTTCTTGTCGTACTGGACGGAGAACTCAGTGAGATCGCCGACACTCCCTTGCATTGCCTCGACTGCCTGGTTGGTCGCAAAGAGCTGGCTGCCGTTGATGGCGTCGGTGGAGCTGGAACTGATCCGGCCCGCCGCCACATTGGTGACGGTGCGCTCGTTGCCGACGCTGCCTACGCTCACCGTGCTCGTCGGAGCGGTTCCGGCAAACGTGTAGTTGACGCCGTTGATCGTGGTGCCGGTGGTGGCGACCGCCGCTGCCGTCGTCGAGCCCGCGCCGAGAGCGACGCTGCCCGGCTCGTTGGCCGTGGCGCCGGCGCCAAGCGCCATTGCCTGGGCGCCATTGGCGGTCGAGTTCGTGCCGAAAGCAATGCTGTCGGCCTGATTGACCGTCGCGTTCTGGCCGATCGCGATGCCTCCCGGCGCCGTCTGCTGCACGATGGCGCCGTTGCCGATGCCGATGCCGTTGTCGCCGTTGACGGTCGTGCGCGGACCAACCGCAACCGAATCGACGCCGACCGCGACCGAGTCCGATGCCGTCGAATTGGCGTGGAAATACTTGGTCCCTGTCACCGCGAAAGAGCTCAGCGCGCCCTTCAACTGGCGAAGCGAGACCGCGTCCTGGTCCTCCGTGCCGTCGGCCACATTGGTGATCTGGCGATAGGACGTTGAGGTGCCCACCGAGACGGCGCCGAGCAGTGTCTTGTCGGTGGTGTTGAAGGGAACGAGGCCGGTGCCGGCGAGAACCGATCCCGATACGGGCGCTACCGCACGATCCGAGACCGAACCGGAACCGAGCGCCACGCCACCGTCGATGCTGACATTGCTGTCGCGGCCGAGCGCCAGCGCGCTGTCGCCGGTGGCGGTCGCCTGATAGCCGACGGCGGTGGAGCCCACGCCTTGCGCGAAGGAATCGGTCTGCGCCAGGCCGGCCTCGTTGGTGCGGGCGTAGCGAATGCCGATGCCATTGGCGTCGGTATAGGCGGTCGAGGTGTCGCCGGCGAGGTTGGTGATCGTGGCGCCGAGATTGGTTAGGGAACCGCCGATCGTGCTGAGCGTGGTGCCGATGGCGTCGACGGCCTGGTTGGTGGCGAAAAGCTGCGAACCGTTGATCGCATCCGTCGAGGACCCGCTGATCCGCCCTGCCGCGACGTTGGTGATGGTGCGCTCGGCGCCGACCGCGCCGACGCTGACCGTCGAGGTCGGAGTAGTGCCCTGGAAGGCGTAGGTCGTTCCGTTGATCACGGTGCTGGGCGTGCCGACCGTCACGGCCGTGACCGAGCCCGAGCCGAGCGCGACGTCGCCTGCATTGCCGGCACTGGAGAGGGCGCCCAGCGCGAGCGCATTCTGGGCGCCGGCATTCGCACCCGCGCCAAGAGCCGCGGCCTGAAAGCCGGTGGCAAACGCATTCTGGCCGATCGCCGTGCTGGACGTGGCTGTCGCGTTGGCGTTAGCGCCGATAGCGGTGCTGTATTGGCCCGAGGCCTTGGATATGTAGCCCATCGCCGTTGCGTCGAGGGCCGATGCGACGGCGCCGCTGCCGAAAGCCGAGGCATTGGCGTCGGAGGCGATCGAATTGGTACCGGCCGCGATGGCGTTCGTCCCGGTCGCGGTCGCGACAGGTCCAATCGCGACGGAGTCCGTACCCGTTGCCAAGGAATCCGCTGCCGTCGAGTTGGCATGGAAATACTTGATGCCGCCGATATTGATGTTGGTGATGGCAGCACCGATGGCGTCGACCGCCTGGTTGGTGGCGAAGAGCTGCGAGCCGTTGATCGCATCCGTCGAGAGCGCACTGATGCGCCCCGCCGCCAGGTTGGTCAGGGTGCGCTCGGCGCCGACCGCGCCGATGCTGACCGTCGAGGTTGGGTTGGTGCCCTGGAACGCATAGGTCGTGCCGTTGACCGCCCCGCTCGCTGTGCCGACGGCCGTGGTGGTGACCGAGCCAGAGCCGAGCGCCACGTCGCCGGAACTCGCCGCCGCGGTAGCGCCGTCGCCGAGCGCGACATTGCCCGCAAGGCCGGCAGCGCCCGCGGTGGAGCCGTTGCCCAGCGCCACCGAGCCTTGCCCGATGGCCTTGTTGTTGTTGCCGATGGCGACCGCGCCGTTGGCCATATTGGCCGCGGTGGCGCTCGCCGTGCCATCGCTGTTGGCGATGTTGTTGGCACCGCCGGTGAAGGCGCCGGTGCCGCTGGCGAAGCTCGGATCGCCTATGGCCACCGCGCCGTCGCCATAGGCAACGTTGTCCGCGCCGATTGCCACTGCCTTACCGCCGCTTGCGTACGCACTGGTGCCAATGGCGATCGCGTCGGCGGTGTCCGCGCCGGCGGCGGTGCCGATGGCGATCGCATTTACGTCGAGCGTCACCGCACCCGCTCCGATTGCTGTCGAGCTCGCCGCTGCCGCGAAGGACGTCGTGCCGATGGCGACGGAATCGTCGCCTTGGGCAGTGGTCGAACGGCCGCCCGCGAATGCACCGGCACCGGTGGCCTTGGAGGTGGAACCAAGCGAAGTGGCGTATGTTCCGCTAGCCGTGGCGCCCAATCCCAGCGCGCTGGCATTTGCGGCGGTCGCCGCGGCGTTGTTGCCGAGCGCCGTGGTGGAGACGTCCGTGGCCTGGGCTCCAGAGCCCGCCGCGACCGAGCCCACTCCACTTGACACAGCACCATTGCCCAATGCCAGGGCGAAGTTGCCCGAAGCGTCGGCCAGGTTGCCGACGGCTGCGGAGCTTACCCCTGCCGAGTTGGCCGTCGTGCCGATAGCGATGGAATCGGCGCCCCCGGCAGTTGCCAAACGACCGCCGGCGAACGAACGGTCACCGCTGGCAGTTGCGTTGCCGACGGCGGTCGAGTTCGCTCCCGAAGCAATCGAGAATGTGCCTAGGGCGCTGGAGCCGGCTCCCGTGGCCTGTGTGTTGACGCCGACCGCTAACGAATTGGTGGCGGTCGAGGCCGCGCCTGACCCCAGCGCCATGGAGGCAGCGCCCGAGGCCGCCGCGTTCTTGCCCAGAGCCACCGCGTTTCCTGCAGACGCAATGGATTGACGTCCTATCGCGATAGCGTCAACCTGAGACGCCCTCACGTCCGTGCCGATGGCGATGGCGCTCTCTTGAAGGGCGCCCATTCCCGCAACGGTTCTGTTGCCAAGATTGACGGCGTTGATCGCGGTCGCGTTCGCCTGGAATCCGATGGCGATGGCATTCTGGTTGCTTGCGACGGCGCTATTACCTTGGGCAAGCGAATCCAGCCCGGACGCTGTTGCGCCGAACCCGAGCGCGGTGGCGCGCAGTCCGGTCGCCCGGGTAACATAGCCGATCGCCGTCGAGTTCGTTCCGTCGGCACGCGCGTTCAGGCCAAACGCGGCTGCGCCTGTGGTTGCAACTGAATTGACGCCAATGGAGCTTGCTCCGTCCCCGTTGGCCTTGGCGTTCCCGCCCAGGGCGAGGGCGTTGACGCCGGTTGCGCCTGCAAAGACACCTATGCCTATGGCATTGAGGCCATTGGCACTCATCGTGTAGCCGATGGCGATCGAAGCGTTGCCTGTTGCCGTGGCACCCGTGCCCATCGCCACGCCGTCGTCGCCATTCACGCGGGCTCCCGTGCCGACAGCAGTTGAGGAGGAACCGGCGGCGACGCTGCCGCAACCGATAGCTGTGCTTGCCCCCCCGGCAGAGGGAGTCGTGCAGTTCGCAGTGTTGGTCAGAACCCCATTACCGATGGCAAGCTGCGCGAAAGCCGTTTGCGGGATCATGATCCCCACCACGGCAAGCGCCGCCGCCGACATCCCGCCGACGCCCAGCGTTCCCAGACCCATATTCTTGCGGCCGAGGCCGAGCACGCGGTGGGCCATGCGCAGCACCGCCATCAGGCGGCGGCGTCCCGAACGCGAGCCGCGATCGGCACCCGCGACCCACTGCCCGGTGAAGTTCACCGCCCGATTCCGGACGAACGAGTCACTCGAAATGCGATTGTCGGTCATGGTTCCCTCTCCGCTGGCCGGCACGAAATGTCTGACAATTCCGCTCGACAGCAGGAAGACATGATTCCTGCCTGCGGTATTTCAGGAAATTGCTGTCTCGTGAGAAAATATCGCCGCAGCCCGGCATAGGTTAACAGCCCGTTACTTTAGCCGAACCTTCAATAAGAGGTCAGCCGCGCATAGTTCAGAACTTGTGCAATTTAGCTGCGGTTTAAGCTTCGCGCTTAATCTTGCCTATCCGCGCCTGTAACGGCGTTACCTGCCGGTATTTCTTCATGACCGTAGTAAAATGGCTCTGGCTTGAGAACCCGCTCAAATGAGCGATGTCGGCGATCGTCAGGCGCTTGTCGAGAAGCAGCCTTTCGGCGAAGTCCAGCCGCAGGTCAAGAACATATTGATGCGGCGGCACCCCGAACGTTTTGGCGAAAGCCCGCACAAAATGGTAGGGCGAAAACCCGCAAACCGCGGCCATCTCGGCCAGCGCCAGCTTGCGCGAAAAGTTCTCGTTCAGGAACTCCTGCACCCTGCGTGCACCGCGGACCGAAAGTCCGCCTTTCACGTTCAGTGTCGGCTGCCGCATCATATCGGCTCCGGAAGCCCATTCCAGGGTATCGTCATCGCGCCGCATCCTTCAGTCTGCCGATACCTCCCATACGGAAATCAACCTGAGGGCGCATCTTCTGTTCCCTCAAGAAAACAATTCGTGATTGGTCGGACCGACTTATGCTGGCTCTGCTTCGCAAACGAGAGAGATCAGCACGAAACGGGCGACTGGCCTCGGCACCGATGATCCAGGTCAGCCCGGATGCATGCGCCGGCACAATCCCAAGGGAATGCTCCGTGGCGAGGAACTTCTGCGATCCAGGGCCACGGACGAAGTATATCGCGTTGTCCCGCGGGGTGGCCCCTCTGGGGCCTGCACTTTCAGGAATTATATCGAACACATGTCGAGCTGTCCGCACCCGACCGACGCCCCGGGAAACGCCGCTTTCCCGGGCTTCGTCCGCATTTTTCATCCGCCTCGCCTCAGCCGCTCTGCCTGCCGCCTGAAATCCCCTTAGCCCACGCCCCAAATCAACGTAACGCACACGCCTCGGATGAGGAAGAACTCCCGTGCGCAAAGAAAAATTTTTGTTTGGGATAAAAGGAAAAAAATGACCCAAAGAGGAAATTCAAGAACATTTTTTTCCGGCGGTCGCGAGGTCCTCCTCGTCAACGCGTTTTCGTTCATCAGTCTTGGTATGAATCGGCGACTCATTTCCGCACGGTGCCGAACGCTGATATGAAGGCCGCATCGAGGCTCCGCCGGCCTGCGACCTGGTTTTGCCACCTGCGGCCAGGCGACAACGCGGGATAAAGTTAGCCGGTTGCGCCCGGATCGCTAGGAACCATTGCGACGCTGCTCGTACAGATCCCACGCAAGTTCCACAAAACCCAGAAGAACATCCTCCTCGCTCCACCCGGCCGCGACCGCCGCCTGGACGATCTCACGCACGAGAGGCAGCAATTGGTTCTGACATTCGGCCGACATGTCGACGGCGGCGTCATCTCCAGGAGGCCTATTGAAGTTGAATTTCACCATTCGGCGCTCCCCTCGCCCTCGACCGAAACGTTCGTCCTTGTTTTTATTCCCGCTTGCATACAACAAGTCCGCCGCCAAGCATAGGAAGCCTTCGACAACCGGTGGCTGCATAGAATGACGTTGCGTCAGGTCGTCTCTATGCTTCGCCACTCTGCCCAAGGTTACAATTCTTCGACCAGGCTGCCTGTCGCCGGCACTGAGTATCTCTTCGCAACATCGAACGCTTGCCATCGCAAGATGGCTGGCAACATCACTTCCAGCGCATGATCGGCCGCATTGCCTTCTGCAATCGCTCGCTGGATAGTCTCGGCCATGTTGGAGACCCTGGCGACTCACTGGCCCCAAATTTTCGCGGTCATCTCCGTGGTGATGGCGACCGTCGGCATCGTTCACGCCGTCATGACCAAGGAGGATGTCCGCGCCGCCACCGGCTGGGTCGGCGTCATGGTGCTGTCGCCCATCCTCGGCGTGCTGATCTATGCCGTCGCCGGCATCAACCGCATCCGTCGCGCCACGATCACCGCGCAGCGTCCGCTTGCCGGCGACCGGGTGTCCGCCAAGCATGAGCGCGACGTCGCCGCCGAAGAGGCCCTGATCGTCGAGCGATACGGGCCGCGGTTCACCGGCTTGAGAACACTGGGTGACAGGGTGGCGCGGCGTGCACTCACTCCGGGAAATGCAATAGAGGTGCTGGAGACCGGCGACGAGGCCTATGCGGCCATGGGCGCGGCGATCGATGGCGCCGAACGCAGCATCCTGCTCGAAACCTATATTTTCGACAATGATGCCGTTGGCCTGCTCTTCGTCGAAGCGCTGGCCGGCGCCGTCCGGCGTGGCGTCGCCGTTCGCGTGCTGATCGATGCCGTGGGCGCCCGCTACTCCGTACCGAGCATCCTGGGGCATTTGCGCGAGGCCAACATCACCGCCGATCTCTTCAACGGCAACCTCGTCATGGGTCTGCGCCTGCCCTATGCCAATCTCAGGACCCACCGGAAGATTCTCGTGGTCGACGGCATGGTCGCCTTCACCGGCGGCATGAACATCCGCAAGGGCTTCTCCGCCGAATTCGCCGGCTCCAACAGCGCCAGGGACACACATTTTCGGGTGACCGGTCCGGTCGTCGCCGACCTCTTTTCGGTCGCCGCCGAGGACTGGCGTTTCGCTACCAAGGAAGCGCTGAAGGGCGATGACTGGCGAATTGCCCCGCTGTCACCGCCGCCCGGTGTGCCGATGCTGGTGCGGGCGGTCGCTTCCGGCCCGGATGCCAGCAACGAAACCAACCACAAACTGCTGATCGGTGCATTCTCCGTAGCCCGCAAATCGATCCGCCTGATGTCGCCCTATTTCCTGCCGGATCGCGAACTGATCAGTGCGCTGATAACCGCGGGCAGGCGAGGTGTCGAAATCGACATCGTTGTGCCGGCGGTGAACAACCTTTTCCTGGTCGACCGTGCCATGACGGCGCAATTCGACCAGGTGCTGAAGCATTATTGCCGTGTCTGGCGCACGGAAGGACCTTTCGACCATTCGAAACTGGTTTCGATCGACGGCGTGTGGGCCTATGTCGGCTCTTCCAATCTCGACGCCCGGTCGCTGCGGCTGAATTTTGAGATCGACCTCGAGATCCTCGACGCCGGCTTTGCCAGCGAGATCGAAGCGCGCATCCGGTCGGCGCTCGAGACGGCCGTGCCGGTCACGCTGGAAGCGTTGAAGGCTAGGCCGTTCCTCATCAGACTGTTCGACCGGGCCCTCTGGCTCGGTTCGCCCTATCTCTAAGATGGGTTCACCCCATCTTAAACAAAACGACGTGTTAGGCGGATAGTTTGATGCCGATCATGGAATATAGACTGAAAGACTCTATTTGAGGGGCATGGTGAAAGCAGCGGCCATGGCAGGCACACGATGCGCGTGACCGGACGCAGCCTCCCGGCAAGCATGCTGTTATCCATTCGTGACCGCCGGATGCAGAAGGCAAACGTTGCCGCACACAAGACCACGGCCATCACCGGCACGCTGGTTGCCTCCTACAATGTCCACAAATGCATCGGCGTCGACAGGAAGTTCGACCCGGAGCGGACCGTCCGCGTCATCCGCGAGATCGATCCGGATGTCATTGCGTTGCAGGAGGCCGACAACCGCTTCGGCGACCGTGTTGGGCTTCTCGACCTGGCTCGGCTCGAGCGCGAAACCGGCCTTGTTCCGGTGCCGATTTCCGCGACCGGCAAGGGCCATGGCTGGCATGGCAATGTCTTGCTGTTCAAGAAGGGCGTCGTTCGTGACGTGCACCAGATCAAACTTCCGGGCCTGGAGCCGCGTGGCGCGTTGGTGGCGGAGATCGACCTCGATGGAAGCCAGACGCTGCGCGTCATCGCCGCCCATCTCGGCCTGCTGCGCCGCTCGCGCTCCCAGCAGGCACGTGTCGTGCTCGACCTGATGAACAGCCCTGATGAAAAGCCGACCTTGCTGCTCGGCGACCTCAACGAATGGCGCCTCGGCAACCGCTCCGCGCTCAACACGCTGCATGCGACGTTCGGCCCGCAGCCGCCGGCGGTCCCCACCTTCCCCTCGAACCTGCCGCTGCTGGCGCTCGATCGCATCATGGCCAACAGGCATGGCATGATTGCCGCCGTCGACGCGCATGACACGCCGCTTTCGCGGGTTGCATCGGACCATCTGCCGTTGACGGCCTTTGTCCAACTGGAGCGCATGGCTGACGCCGATAACAGTTTGATGTCCCAGGCGTCGCAAAGCGTGTAGATGCTCTGTGGAACGCCCGGCTCTTCCACGAGTTGATAGGTCTTGGATTCGCAGGAGGACCGAATGAAGAAATTGATTTTAGCTTCCATATTGGCATTTGCCGCAACGGCCGCGGTGGTGGCACCGACGCAAGCCGCAAGCGTGATTATCCAGTCCGACGACGATCAATATTCACCTGATGACCAGTATTCACCGGATAATCAGTTCGACAATGGCGAAATCATCGTTCGCCGCCATCACGACCGGCGTATTTACGACAACCGGTATGATGACGACCAGAACGCGCAATATGGCGACTACAACGACGGCGAATATCGCCGCCACCACCGGCATCACCGCTGCCACATCGAACTGATCAAGCACTGGCGCCACCACCACAGGGTGATCGAGGAGGTCCGCGTCTGCGGCTGATCTTTGGCCGGGCCAACCGGCTGGCGAAAGCCGGTGGGTTTGCCCTATTGTCCCCTCGATCAAGCGTTTCGACGGAAGCAGACGAGGGGGTCGGATGATCGCTTACGATTTCACCGGCAGGCACGCGGTCGTCGCCGGCGCAGGCGGCGGTATGGGCGAGGCGATCACGCTGGCGCTGCTCGATGCCGGCGCCTCCGTCACCGCCATCGACGTCAAGCCGCGCCCAGCGTCCCTCGCCGCCTATGACGACAGGCTCACCTTCGCGCAGGGCGATCTCACCGACGCCGCCTTTGTCGAACAGGCGGTCGGTACGGCGGGCCGCGAGCGCGGCGGCATCGACTATCTCGCCAATGTTGCCGGCGTGCTGTGGTTCGGCCGCGACAGATCGGCGCTCGAGATGGATCTCGACGTCTGGGACGAAGTGTTCAGGATCAATTTGAAATCCTTCGTGCACACGGCGCGGTCGGTCGTGCCGCATATGCGATCGGGCGGTCGCGGCGGTGCCATGGTGCATTTCTCGACCATCCAGTGGTATCGCGGCGACGCCAACCCACAGGACGCCTACCAGGCATCGAAGGCCGGCGTCTGCGCGCTCTCCAAATCGCTCGCTATGCAGTTGGCCGGCGAGCGCATCCGCTCCAACGCCATCTGCCCCGGCATGGCGCTGACCCCGCTGCAGGCGCGCTGGGACACCGAGGAAAAGCGTTCGGCCGTTGCAAGCTACGCGCCGCTCGGACGCATCGGCACGCCGCAGGACATGGCCAACGCGGCCCTGTTCCTGCTTTCCGACGCGGCGAGCTACATCACCGGCATCGAGCTTGCCGTCGATGGCGGCCTGCTGATGCGCATGTAGCCAACACACCCGCTGCCGGCTGCGATAACAGAGAAACATCGGCGAATGACTCTATCCAAACGGCTGACCGCGCATCGCAATGATTGCACGGCGCCTCCGGCAACTTTAAGGGGCCCGGCGTCATGAACCGGTCGCTACCCGGACAGGGCCTAACCTCGCTATGATACCCTCTGGACACAGCTGCCGAAGGCTGAAAAATGTGGAACGCAACTCTCTTTGGAGTTGAGCCGGAACACCAGGAGGTGGCGCTGAAATTGGAAGACATTGCCGGCCATCCGGCGTTGCATCGCTACGTTCAGGAGCAGTCGCTGGCGCTGATCCAGATCTATCAGGACAGCCCGCGGCTGGCCTCGATTTTTGCCACGCAGCAGCGCTGGCTGATGGGCCATGTCGGTCTTGCCATGCATTTCAGGCGCGACCCGCGCGACCGTCGCAAGGAGCTGACGGTATCGCGTTTCATCGAAGTCGTGCACCAGCACGCGGTGGCCAGCCGCAACACGGCGGACGCTTTCATCAAGGAGATGCTGCACTACCACATTGCCGAGTATGTGTCGGGTGGCGACGGCCGCACCCACCCTTTGCAGCCGACGGCGGCAACCGTGCAGACTTTTACCGGCTGGGTCCTTGCCCATTTGCGGACGCTGGATCGCCTCGACGGTGCTGACCGCTTGGCCAGGTTCCTGGAGCACCCCGAGATGGTTGCCAGGCTGCAGCCTCTGGTGGCGGACGGACTGCTTGCCTCCAAGCCGGTGCGCGAACCCAATCAGACCTTTTCCCTGTTCATCTGGCTCAACAATGGCGGCATCGTCATGGACTGGCTGATGTCGGGCATCGACCCCGATCATGCCGGGCTGGAGCGGATTGCGACCAGCGTGGTTTCGATCGGCGATTTCGCCAAATGGCTCAAGCTGTCGCGAACTCACCTTGCCCGCAAACTGCGCGCTGCCGAGAATCTCGGCAGCATCGGCTGGCTCGGCCAGCGCGGCCATTCGGTGATGTGGGTGTCGAACACCTTCTACCAGGAATACATGACCGTCCAGGCCGCCAAGCTGGCCATAGTCGATGCCGCTTTCGACGCGGCTTTTGGCCAGCCGGCAGGTAGCTGATCGGCTGGGCATCCCCGTGCAGAGACGCCCAGGGCAACGAACTTCGCCGGCGCGTTGGCTGACGGAAACGAAAAACCCGCCTGCGCGGCGGGTCACTGGCGCAAATCAGCACCATGGACAAATATGTACCATAGCTGAGGGCACGGAGTCAAGAAAAAATTCCTATCGTGAAAAGCTGCCGGCACAAAAGCTGCCGACACCGCCGATGCCCCGGCCCCTCGTCAATCGATATCGAACGAGACGCCCTGGGCGAGCGGCAGCGCCTTGGAATAATTCACCGTGTTGGTGGCGCGCCGCATATAGGCCTTCCACGCATCGGAGCCGCTCTCGCGGCCGCCGCCGGTTTCCTTTTCGCCGCCAAAGGCACCACCGATCTCGGCGCCCGAAGTGCCGATGTTGACATTGGCAATGCCGCAGTCCGACCCATCGACACCAAGGAAGCGCTCGGACTCCTGCAGGTCGCGGGTGAAGATCGACGACGACAGGCCGGCGCCCACCGCATTGTGCTCGTCGAGCACGGTGTCGAAATCCGAATATTTCATCACATAGAGTATCGGCGCGAAGGTCTCTTCCGTCACCGGGGAAACCTGGCTTTGCATCTCGACCAGGGCCGGATGCACGTAATAGGCATCCGGGTGACCGTTCTCGACGCGCGCGCCGCCGGTCACCTTGCCACCGTGGGCGGCGGCTTCCTTCAGCGCCTTCTGCATGGCGTCGAAGGCGGCCTTGTCGATCAGCGGCCCGACCAGCGAGGAGGTCTCCAGCGGATTGCCGACCGAGACGCTCTCGTAAGCCTTCTTGAGACGTGGAACCAGGGCGTCGTAGACGCTGTCATGCACGAACAGGCGCCGCAGCGTCGTGCAGCGCTGGCCCGCCGTGCCCATCGCACCAAAGGCAATCGCGCGCAGCGCCATGTCGAGATCGGCGGTCGGGCAGACGATGCCGGCATTGTTGCCGCCAAGCTCCAGCACCGCGCGCGCAAAGCGCTTGGCCAGCCGTGGGCCGACATCGCGGCCCATGCGGGTCGAGCCGGTGGCCGAAACCAGCGGCACTTTGGGGTGATCGACCAGGATCTCGCCGACGGCACGATCACCGATCAGCACCGGCGCCAGTCCCTGCGGCGCGTCAGCACCGAAACGCTTTACCGCGCGTTTGAAGATAGCTTCGCAGGCAAGCGCCGTCAGCGGCGTCTTCTCCGACGGCTTCCACACCACCGCATCGCCGCAGACCAGCGCCAATGCGGCGTTCCACGACCACACCGCGACCGGGAAGTTGAAGGCGGAAATGACGCCAACGACGCCGAGTGGATGCCAGGTTTCCATCATGCGATGGCCCGGGCGCTCGGTGGCGATGGTCAGGCCGTACAACTGCCGGGAGAGGCCGACGGCGAAATCGCAGATGTCGATCATTTCCTGCACTTCGCCGAGCCCCTCGGACGGGATCTTGCCGACCTCGATCGAGACCAGCCGGCCAAGCTCGGCCTTGTGCGCGCGCAACTCCTCGCCGAGCAACCGCACCAGTTCGCCGCGGCGCGGGCCCGGCACCATCCGCCAAGCCTGGAAGGCCTTGTGCGCGGCGTCGATCGCCTTGGCCGCATCAGCCGGCGAGATCGTCTTCAGCGCCGCGATCTGCTCGCCCGTCACCGGGCTGCGCACGATCAGGTCGCCGCCGACAAGTGCCTCCTTGGCCACACCCAGTTTCGCCAGAAGCTCCGTGGTTTCCGTCGCTATCGTCATTTTTGTCCCTTTCAGATTCACCGCCATCAGATGGCGTTGAACCAATGCTTGCGCAATTTCGCCCGCGTGCCGGTCGGCACTTCGGGCACAGTCATGGCGTGGCATTACTCGTTTCAGGGAAGAATCGCCACCCCGCGATGGTCCAAGCCCTGGCGACACGATTGAGCCAGACGAGCAGACGGCGTTCAGTTTGCCTTTTGCGTCGGTGCGCGAACGGCACCGTCCTTCATCAGCCGGTCGATATGCATGCGGATATGGGCGGCTTCCGCCGCTGTGTTGGCAAGCGCAATGGCGCGGTCGAAGGCGACACGCGCCTCCTCGCCCCGGTCAAGCTGCATCAGAAGCCCACCCTTGAGGCCGAAGAAGTGGAAATAGCCGGAAAGCCGTTCTTCCAGCGGCTCGATCATGGCGAGCGCCTCTGCCGGTCCACGCACCTTCGAGACGGCGACGGCCCGGTTGAGCGTGATCACCGGCGACGGCTGCATCTGCTCGAGCAAACGGTAGAGCAGATCGATCTCGTTCCAGTCGGTGTCCTCGGCCTTTTCGGCCCGCGCATGCAGTGCGGCAATAGCCGCCTGCACCTGATAGGGGCCGGGCTTGCGATGGCGCAGCGCCTTGTCGACCAGTGCCAGCCCCTCATCGATCATCTTGCGGCTCCACAGGCCGCGGTCCTGATCCTCGAGCAGCACGATCTCGCCGCTCTCGTCGAAACGGGCCGGTGCGCGCGCATGCTGCAGAAGCAGCAGCGCCGTCAGCCCCATGATCTCCGGCTCGGTCTGGAACAGCCGCAGCAACAGCCGTGCCAGCCGGATCGCCTCTTCGCACAGCGGCGCACGGGCCGGCGCCTCGCCGCTATTGGTCGAATAGCCTTCGTTGAAGATCAGGTAGACCATGGCGGCGACGGCGGCGAGCCGTTCCGACCGCTCGACTGCGCCCGGCGTCTCGAACGGCACGCCGGCGTCCGCAATGCGCGCCTTGGCGCGGGTGATGCGCTGCTCCATGGCGCTTTCGCCAACCAGGAAGGCGCGCGCGATCTGCTTGACGGTGAGGCCCGAGACAATCCGCAGCGCCACCGCGATCTGCTGCGTTGCCGGCAGGTCGGGATGGCAGCAGATGAACAGCAGCCGAAGGATGTCATCGCGGTAATGCGCCCCGTCCAGCCGCTCGGCGATATCGCTTTCGGCGTCTTCCAGGTCCGAGATCTGGTCTTCCTCCGGCATCGGCGCCTGCTTGGCGCGCTTGCGCACCGCATCGATGCCGCTGTTGCGGCCGACAAAGATCAGCCAGGCCGCGGGATCACGCGGCGGCCCGTTCTGCGGCCAGTTCTTGATGGCCCTGAGGCACGCATCCTGGAAAGCTTCCTCCGCCGTGTCGAGATCGCGGAAATAACGCAGCAGCGCGCCCATCGCCTGAGGGCGGGCGGCGCTGATCGCGGAGCTGATCCAGGCAAGTTCGGTCATGCCGGGACCTTGTTGCGGTTGAAGACCGAGACCGGCCGGATCTCGTAAGAGCCGCCACTCGGATTGACCTCGGAAAGTTCGCGAGCGAATTCCACGGCCTCGTCGAGATCGGCGCATTCGAGCGTGTAGAAGCCGAGGAATTGTTCCTTGGTCTCGGCAAACGGACCGTCGATGACGACCGCTTCGCCCTTGACCCTCCTCAGAGTCGTCGCGGCCGTGGTCGGCAAGAGCCTTGCCACCGGACCAAGCCTGCCGGCCTTGACATATTTGTCCTGGACGTCGCGGAGATTGGCCATGACCTCGTCGTCCTGTGCCTTGCTCCAGGAGCAGACGACATCTTCGGAAGCATAGCAGAGGATTGCGTAGAGCATGGCAGGTCCTTTTTCTCTGTCAAAGGACGAAACAGTAAGACCGATCCCGACACGGCGTCGATAAAAAAATCCCGATGCGGCGGATTTGGCGACCGCCGGTCGCCGCCAGTCAGCTTTCGCGCACCTTCAGCCATCGCAGCACGAGCGCTTCCTCATCGTCCAGACCATCGATCGAGCGCTTGCGCTTGCTGGCCCGCGCCATTTCGTCGAGCAACCGCCCCTCTGACCATGCTTCGAAGACCTGCGGATGGATGTAGCATTTGCGGCAGACGGCACGCGTGTTGCCCAGCCGCTCGGCAACCTTGTCGATGACGCTGTTCATTACCCGCTTTTGCTGTGCCTGGCTTTCCGGCAATTCCGTTTGTGCAAACAGCGACGCGGCATGGATGGTGCCGCCCCATGTGCGGAAATGCTTCGAACTGAACGCATCGCCGGCGGCCTCGCGGATATAGCGATTGACGTCCTCGGAGCGGACCGGTCGCCTGCCGCCGTCCTCATCGAGATACTGGAACAGCTTCTGGCCCGGCAGGTCCTGCGCGCCGCGCACGATTCCAGCGATCCGGCGGTCGATCAGCTTCAGCTTCCATTCCTTGCCGGACTTGCCCTGGAAGGCAAACCGCAGGCTTGAACCGACGATATCGACGTGGCGGTCGCGCAACGTGGTCAGCCCGAAGCTCTTGTTGTCGCGGGCGTAGGCGGCATTGCCGACCCGGATCATCGTGTTGTCGAGCAGCCAGACGACCGCGGCGACGACACGCTCGGGCGGCAGACCACGACGGCGCAGATCGTTGTCGATCCTGCGCCGCAGTTTCGGCAGGCTTTCGGCAAAGGCGACAAGGCTCGAATATTTGGCGCCGTCGCGTTCTTCGGCCCATTGCGGATGGTAGCGGTATTGCTTGCGTCCGCGCTGGTCCCTGCCCGTTGCCTGGATATGGCCGTCGGCGTCGGGCGAAATCCACACATCCGTCCAGGCCGGCGGAATGACGATCGCCTCGATGCGCGCCCTGGTGGCGTCCAGAACCGCCCGCCCGTCCGGACCTTTGTAGGAAAACCCCTTGCCTGTCTTTAGCCGCCGGATACCGGGCTCGGCATCGCTGACATAGGTAAGCGACGCATGATCGGCTGAACTCTGCGCCCCGTTCTTCGGCGCGCCATTTTTCGGCACAGCGTCTTCGTCAGCCGGCCGGTTGTGCGACAATCCGGATTTTTGCAGCATGTCGGCTCCACGCAAATATCCGTAGATAAGCTGTTGGCCGATTGCTGGTTCCACACGCCGTCCGAAAAGCCTGTGGCGGCGATGTGTTGTCCCGGGGGGACTGGCGCCTACAGAGCGCCCTGCAGCTGGATCGATGGCGCGGACAAACGCCGCCGCGCCGCGAGTTTGAACCTGTAGCGAAGACAGCGCCAGGCTTCCGAGCGCCGCTTCGGCGCAGCCGCGGCCACTGCCAGGAAGCGTGCCGCGGTGTCCAGATCGCCGCGCGCATAGTGGACCCGGGCGATCTTGAGGGCGACGAGCCCTTCCCTGGTCTTGAGCGCCGACATCGGGATGTTGCAGTCGACAAGCGTGCGCAATTGTCGGCGCCAATCCAGGAAGCGCCGTACCGGGTTGATCGCAAAGCGGTCATCGGAACGCGCCGGCGAAACCTCATAGACCATGACGGGCTGCGAAACCATGGCCAGCGATGCCTTGCTCATCAGCCGCGCCCAGAACAGCGTGTCCTCGTCATAGGCCAATCCGACCGGGAACCTCGTCTCGCCGATCAGGGCTCGGGATGCCAGGACGCTGCCCACGGCGACCGACCGTATGTCGCCTTTCACATAGGCCGAAGCGTTTGCCAGGCATGCAGCCCGATAGCCGTTCGGTACCTTGATCTGCCGATCCTGGCCGTTCACCCGTCGCCGGTAGGCGCCCACGATCATATCGGCCTTCGGCTGCTCCTCCGCCTGCCGCAGCAGCGAGTGCAGTCCACCTTGCAGATGCAGGTCGTCGGCATCGATCAGGTATACCCAGGGATGGACCGCCTCCGCCAGCGCCACATTGCGGGCACCGCCGGCATCGCGGCAACTGGCCGGCAGCACGCGCAACGGCAACGACAGCTCCGCCGCGGCCTGCCGCGCCACGGCTGCCGTGCCGTCTGTCGATGCATCGTCGACCAACAGTATCTCGCCGATGATTTCGGCCTCGCTGCGAAGAGAAGCCAGCGTTGCCCCGATGGTTGCCGCCGCATTGTGGGCAGGAATAACGACGCTGATCACTCTCAAACCCCGCGCCAACGCGCTTAAAGAATATAATTACTATCCACTTCGAAACGAATGCAAAGTAGCTGCTGCATCAGCGTTTGAGAAGTAGTCTTGTCCACCGGAATTACAGTGAAGAGGTCGCTGCACCAAGCCTGCTTTCACGCTTTTTCGAGCACGACCGGAATGACGTCGACAGCTTGCTCGCCGACCTGTCCCCCGGTGGTCTTGAGAACGCCCACGATCGGCGCGACGTCCGAATAATCGCGGCCGTAGCCGACGGTGATATGGTCGTTGCTGGCCCGCATGCCGTTGGTCGGATCGAATTCCTGCCAGCCGGCGTCGCGACCGCACCAGACCTTGACCCAGGCATGCATGGCATCGGCGCCTTCCAGCCGGGGTTTGCCTTTCGGCGGGATGGTGCGCAGGAAGCCGCTGACATAGCCGGCCGGAATGCCGAGCCCGCGCAGACCGGCGATCATGATGTGCGAAAAATCCTGGCAGACACCGCGCTTCAGCTTGAAGGCATCGCTGGCCCGGGTTCGCACCGTGGTCGCTTCGCCGTCATAGGTGAAATCGCGATGGATGCGATTGCACAGGTTCATCGCCGTGCCGGCGGCTGAGCCGCCGATGCTGTCGCGCGCATAGCCGGTGATCGCAGCATCGATGCCGGCATGAGTGCTGGCCGTCAGGAAATGGTGCGGTGTATCAGGCGCCAGCGACCGCACGGCGGCGAGTTCCTGCCTGAGCCGGCTAATATCGGGTGACACGTCGAGCCCAGGCTCGGGCCGCGACACCGATACGCGTGCGCTCATCCTTATGTCGAGCGTGTCATGCGCCTCGCGAAAGGCGATCGAGGTGACGTTGTTGCCGAAGAAATCGGAAAAATCAGAACGCTCGTTGGGCGCCGGCGCAAAGGACAGTGATGCGGCGATGACGCGCTGAACGCCGGATATCGTCGACGGCAGCACACGGATCTGATGGCGGCCGCCGCCGGCCGCCGCGGCATAGTCGTAATGCAGATGAAGCCTGATGTCGTAAAGCATGCTTTATCCGAAATAGGCTTTGGCGAGGCTGTTGTAGAGGCCGCCGATTTCGTAGGCGAGCTCGTCCAGCGCCTTTGCCGTCATGTCCGAAGGCTCCTTGATGGCGATCTGGGTGTTGAGCTGCAGGATTTCCTTCGCCGCCGGCGACATGTGCCCCTCGCCGCCGAGCGACGGCAACAGGCCGATCTCGGCCTTCAGCCTTTCGAGCTGGAACAGGATGGAGCGCGGATTGAGCGGGTCGAGCGCCAGCAGGTCGATCACCGTGCGCCGGCCGGCCTGCACCGGATATTGCCGGCGGTGTGTCATCACGCTGTCGCCGATCTCCAGCATCATGTCGAGCGCGCCGTCGGGCGCCTTGGCACTGGTCAGCCGGGACAGCGTGCGAGCGATCTGGATGCCGCGCTCCAGCCGGCGGCCGATCTCGAGAAAGCGCCAGCCGGCGAAGCGGTACATGTTCTCGTGTAGCAGGCCGGAAAAGCCGGCGAGCTTGCGCAGGATGACCGTCATCGCCCGGGTCGCGTCGTCGCCCGGTGCGACCGTCGTCGCGAACTGATGGATGGTCTTCGACAGATCCTTCAGCGCCAGCCAGCCATCGGGCGAAAAGCGGTCGCGAATCTGCCCGGCGCTGTAGACCGCACTATCCAGCGTACCGATAAGTCCTGACGGGATCGCCGTTTCGACGTCGATGCCGAAAGGTTCGAGATAATCCCTGATGTCTGCCAAGAGCGGCATGTCCGGATCGGACGTCTCGGCCAGCCGCACATGATAAGCGCGCAGGATGCGCACCGTGTCTTCCGAGCGCTCGATGTAGCGTCCGAGCCAGGTCAGGTTCTCCGCCGCACGGCTGGGCAGGCTGCCGGGCCTGGTGCGGGTGAAACTGTCGCCTTCTTGCGGCAGCAGCGTCTCGCGCTCCACCGGTTTGTCGCTGACAACCCAGACATCCGCTGCCTGGCCGCCACGCTGCATGGCGATCGCCGTCGGGTCGAGCGACAGGCCGACGCGGGCAAATCCCCCCGGCATCACCGTCCAGCCTTCGGGTGTTCGCGCCAGGTAGGCGCGCAGGCTCGCCGGCCGCGGCTCCAGCCAGCCACCGACATAGACGGGCGTCGTCGAAAGCGTCACTGCTTCCTGGCCAACGAAGTCGCCGCCATCGCGTTCGATGCGCGACACCAGCTCCGCCCGCTCCCCGGTGGACAGCGCCGAGCCGAGCTTCGTCTGGTCGTCATCCTCGAAGGCCAGCCTCGTCGACAGCGCCGGGCCGACCACCATGCGGTCGATGTTGGCCAGCACATGCGCGCGCTCGGTCGCTTGCCCGCACCACCATGTCGCGACACTTGGCAGCAACAATTCCTCGCCCCGCAAGGCGCGTGAAATCTTGGGCAGGAAGGCGAGCAGCGCGCGCGTCTCCATAAGGCCGGAGCCAAGCGCATTGACGGTCGCTACCGCGCCCTGTCGGATCGCTTCGACCAGGCCCGGCGTACCGATCTGCGAATCCGCGCGCAGTTCGAGTGGATCGGCGAAGGCGGCGTCGAGCCGCCGCCACAACACGCTGATCGGCATCAGGCCGGAAACCGTGCGCACCATCAGCCTGCCGCCGGAGACAGTCAGATCCTCGCCTTCGAGCAGCATGATGCCGAGGTAGCGGGCGATGTAGGCGTGTTCGTAATAGGTTTCGTTGAGCGGCCCCGGCGTCAGGATCGCGACCCGGCCGTCGGTTTCCTTGGCCATGCCGATCAGCGCGTCGCGAAAACGGCGGAAAAAGCCGGCAAGGCGGTGCACATGCATCTCGCCATAGATGTCGGATAGCGCGCGCGTGGTGGCGACACGGTTCTCCAGCGCAAAGCCGGCGCCGGACGGCGCCTGAGTGCGGTCGCCGAGCACCCACCACTGACCGTCAGGCCCACGGCCCAGTTCGAAGGCACAGAAATGCAGGAAATGACCGCCGGCTGGCTTGATCCCGACGACAGGCCGCAAATATTCGGGGCTGGCGGCGATCAATCCCGCCGGCAGGATGCCTTTCTCGACCAGCCGGTTCGGCCCGTAGATATCGGCGATGGTTTCCTCGAACAATTCGGCGCGCTGCACGAGGCCGGCGCTGATCGCCGCCCACTCGCTCTCCTCGATGAGAACCGGGACATGCGCCAGCGGCCATTCGCGCTCATTGGCGCCGGCCTTGTCATAGACGCGGTAGTAGACGCCGGCATCGCGCAGATACTGGTCAGCGCGGGCGAAACGCTGGCCAAGCTTTTCAGGCCCCAGTTCGTCGAGCGCCTCGATAAAGTACTTCCAGGCCGGACGGGGATTGCCTGATGGATCGACCATCTCGTCGACGACCCCGTCGATCGGCTGGTAGTGCTCCAGCAGGCTGTGGATCTGCGGCTCGCCGCGTACCCTCTTGTGATTCCCCTTTGCCATCGTTGATCAGAGTCTTGCCGGCCGCCGAAGGTCAAGGGTCATCGGGAAATCTTCGGCGGGTTGTTCCTCACGCAGCACATAAGTGGACGGCGTATGGCCGCGCGGTTCGAAGCGGGCGAGACGCCGGGCCTCCGCCTCATTGCTGTTGACCGGGAACGTATCGTAGTTGCGCCCGCCCGGATGCGCGACATGGTAGACGCAGCCGCCGACCGCCCGGCCCGACCAGCGGTCATAGATATCGAACACCAGCGGCGTGTTGACCGGCAGTGCCGGATGCAGACCGGAGGCCGGTTGCCAGGCCTTGAAGCGGACGCCTGCCACAGCCACTTCGCGGTTGTCGGTGACCTTCATCGGCACGATGCGACCGTTGCAGACGATCGCATGACGTTCCGGATTGAGACCTTCGGTCTTGACCTGCAGCCTCTCGACCGATGAATCGACGAAGCGCACGGTACCACCGATCGCTCCTTGCTCGCCCATGACATGCCACGGCTCCAGCGCCTGGCGCAGTTCCAGCTTGACGCCGGCGTGCTGAACTTCGCCGCAGAACGGGAAGCGGAACTCGAGCTGGGCGTCGAACCATTCGGGCCGGAACTCGAAACCGTTGAGCTTGAGATCGTCAAGCACGTCGAGAAAATCGGCCCAGACATAGTGCGGCAGCATGAAGCGGTCATGCAGCGAGGTACCCCAGCGCACGAAGCGGCCGTCGAGCGGGCTCTTCCACGCGCGGGCAATGATCGCCCTGACAAGCAGTTGCTGCGCCAGGCTCATACGCGCATTGGGCGGCATCTCGAAACCGCGGAACTCGACAAGACCCAGCCGGCCGGTCGGCCCGTCCGGCGAGAACAGCTTGTCGATGCAGATTTCCGAGCGGTGCGTATTTCCGGTGACGTCTGTCAACAAATTGCGGAACAGCCGGTCGACCAGCCACGGCAAGGGTGCTGCGCCCTGATCTGGATGCGGCACCTGCGCCATCGCGATTTCGAGTTCGTAGAGCGAGTCGTGACGCGCCTCGTCGAAGCGCGGCGCCTGGCTGGTCGGGCCGATGAACAGGCCCGAGAAAAGATAGGACAGCGACGGACGCCGCTGCCATTGCAGCACAAGGCTCTTCAACAGGTCTGGCCGGCGCAGGAACGGGCTGTCGTTCGGCGTGGCGCCGCCGACGACGACATGGTTGCCGCCGCCGGTGCCGGTATGACGGCCGTCGATCATGAACTTGTCGGCGCCAAGCCGCGTCTGCCGCGCTTCCTCGTAGATCGCCGTCGTCGTCGCCACGCAATCCTGCCAGTTCGAAGCCGGATGGATGTTGACCTCGATGACACCGGGATCGGGCGCCACGCGGATGACGTTGAGGCGCGAATCGTGCGGCGGGCCATAGCCCTCGATATGCACGGGAAGGCCGATCGCCTTTGCCGCGTTTTCGGCCGCCGCGACCAGTTCGAGATAATCCTCCAGCGCCTCGACTGGCGGCATGAACACGCAAAGCCGGCCGTCGCGCGGTTCGACCGAAAGCGCGGTGCGCACCGCGCCGCCGATCTCGGTGATCTTCTGTTCGACGCGATCCTGCTGGCCGGTCGCTGCCGTGAAGGACGCCGCCTGCTGGCGGCGCGCCATCTCGTCGGCGCCTTCCAGTTCGGCCGGCGCCGTCCCCGGCAATATGGCTTCACGCGCGGGCAGCGGTCCGCGCGGCAGCGACGGATCGACCGGCACGATGTAGGGGAACTGCGCCGGCGGCACGTAGGGCAACGTGCCGAGCGGCAAACGGTAGCCGACGGGTGAATCGCCGGGCACCAGGAACAGCCGGCCGCGCCGCGTCTTCCATTTTTCCGAGCGCCAGCGCGGCCCCGATGCCTGGCTGTTCCAGCGCTGCACGGGCAACACGTAACCCGACGGCTTGGTCAGTCCGCGTTCGAACACTTTCGCCATGCGGCTGCGTTCTTCCGGATCCTCCAGCTTGGAGTTGGATGGATCGACATTCTCCGGCAGCTTGCCTTCCTTGAGCAGCCACTCGGCCGGATCTTCATAGGCTTCGCTGACCATGCTCTCATCGATGCCGAGTTCGCCGGCAATCGCGGTGAGCAGGCTTTCGGCCTGTTTCGGGCCGATATCGGCCTCGCTCTTTTCGCGTGCGATCAGCGACGGGTCGCTCCACACCGGCTGCCCATCGGCACGCCAGTAAAGCGAGAAGGTCCAGCGCGGCAGGCTTTCGCCCGGATACCATTTGCCCTGGCCATAGTGGAGGAAACCACCCGGCGCGAAACGCTCGCGCAGTTTTCGGATCAGTTCATCGGCCTTTTCGCGCTTGGTCGGGCCGACGGCGGCGGTGTTCCATTCGGCCGACTCGAAATCGTCGATCGACACGAAGGTCGGCTCGCCGCCCATCGTCAGCCGCACGTCCCCGGCCGACAATGCGGCATCGACCTTATTGCCGAGCGCATCGAGCGCCTGCCAGCTTTCATCCGAGAACGGTTTGGTGATGCGCGGATGCTCGGCGATGCGGTCGACTCGCATCTCGAAGCCGAATTCGACATTGGCGAAGCTCGCCATGCCGGAAATGGGTGCCGCGTTGCGGAAATGCGGTGTGGCGGCGAGCGGCACATGGCTCTCGCCAGTGAGCAGGCCGGAGGTCGGATCGAAGCCAATCCAGCCGGCGCCGGGAAGATAAACCTCGCACCAAGCGTGCAGGTCGGTGAAGTCGACGGCGGTCCCGGCTGGACCGTCCAGCGCGACCAGATCCGGCTTCAACTGGATCAGGTAGCCGGAAACGAAGCGCGCGGCGATGCCGAGATTGCGCAGGATCTGCACCAGCAGCCAGCTCGAATCCCGGCACGAACCCTTTTTCGCGGCAAGCGTCTCCTCCGGCGAGAACACACCGGTCTCCATACGGACGATATAGGCAATTTCGCGCTGCAGCCGGGCATTGAGATCGACGAGGAAATTGACGGTATTCGGCGCGCTGCGGTCGATTGTCCCGAGCAAGGCCGAAAGGAACGGGCCGGCAGGCTCCGGCGTCCGGTAGATGGCGAGATCGTCGCGTATCTCTTCCGGGTATTCGAACGGGAAGGCCTCGGCCGATGGTTCAACGAAGAAGTCGAACGGATTGTAGACCGTCATGTCAGCGACAAGGTCGACCTCGATCTTCAGCTCCGTCACCGGCTCGGGGAAGACGAAGCGGGCAAGAAAGTTGCCGTATGGGTCCTGCTGCAGATTGACGAAGTGGTTCGCCGGCTCGACTTTGAGCGAATGGCTGAGCACCTTGGTGCGGGAATGCGGCGCCGGCTGCAGCCTGATGATCTGGGGACCGAGAACCACCGGCCGGTCGTATTTGTAGTGGGTCAGGTGGTAGACGGCTGCCAGAATTGCCATGGGGCCCCGGAATTCAGCGTTTCAAACGATTTCGCTGAACCCTGACACATCAGGCGGCCATTCTCCAAGCAGAGATGTTGCGGTGCACCTAATTTAAGCAGCTACCGAACGCTCAGAAGAACGCCTGTATCCCCGTCTGCGCCCGTCCCAGGATCAGCGCATGCACGTCATGCGTGCCCTCATAGGTGTTGACCGTCTCCAGGTTTTGCGCGTGGCGCATGACGTGATAACCGATCTGGATGCCGTTGCCGCCATGCATGTCGCGGGCCTGGCGGGCGATGTCGAGCGCCTTGCCGCAATTGTTGCGCTTGACGATCGAGACCATCTCAGGCGCCATCTTGCCTTCATCGAGCAACCGCCCGACACGCAAGGAGGCTTGCAGCCCAAGCGCGATCTCGGTCTGCATGTCGGCGAGCTTCTTCTGGTAAAGCTGCGTGCCGGCCAGCGGCTTGCCGAACTGCTTGCGGTCGAGGCCATACTGGCGGGCGCGATGCCAGCAATCTTCCGCAGCCCCCATCGAGCCCCAGGAAATGCCGAAGCGGGCGCGGTTGAGGCAGCCGAACGGACCGCCAAGGCCCTTGGCGTTCGGTAGCAGCGCATCCTCGCCGACTTCGACACCTTCCATCACCACTTCGCCGGTGATCGATGCCCGCAGCGACAGCTTGCCGCCGATCGTCGGCGCCGAAAGCCCCTTCATGCCCTTTTCCAGCACGAAGCCGCGGATCTCATCCTTGCCGTTCTCGCCCTTCAACTTCGCCCAGACGACGAACACATCGGCGACCGGCGCGTTGGAAATCCACATCTTCGAGCCCGAGAGCTTGTAGCCGTTCGCGGTCTTCTCGGCGCGCGTCTTCATGCCGCCGGGGTCTGAGCCGGCATCCGGCTCGGTCAGCCCGAAACAGCCGATCCACTCGCCGCTGGCGAGCTTGGGCAGATACTTCTTGCGCTGTTCGTCCGAGCCATAGGCATAGATCGGGTACATCACCAGCGACGACTGCACTGACATCATCGAGCGATAGCCGGAGTCGACACGTTCGACTTCCCGCGCGACCAGCCCGTAGGTCACATAGTTGGCGCCGAGCCCGCCGAATTCCTCTGGAATGTTGATGCCGAGCAGGCCGGCCTCGCCCATTTCGCGGAAGATAGCGGTGTCGAAGGTCTCGTTGAGATAGGCGTCCTCGATTCGAGGCGCCAGTCTGTCGGCAGCAAAGGCCGCAGCACCATCGCGCACCATACGCTCGTCTTCCGAAAGTTGGTCCTCGATCAGGAAGGGGTCTTCCCAGACGAATGCATTCTTGTCGGCAGCCATGGCATTCTCCCAAACCAATGCATGTCGCCCAAAAGTATCCAGCGGTTTTGGGATGACTACATGCATGAAGCAAAATCTTGGCCCGGCTTATCGGCCCACACCTAGAAAAAATCAAACGAAATTGCTTCACCGATCAATGAGCGTTAGTAATGGATCATGAATGTCCAACGCCGCCTTTTGCCCAACATCAGCGCCCTTGCCGCCTTCGAGGCTGTGGCCCGGCTCGGCAGCTTCACCGCTGCTGCCCAGGAGCTTGATCTGACCCAGGGCGCGGTCAGCCGGCAGATCAGATTGCTGGAAGATCAGTTCGGCCGCCGGCTGTTCGAACGCGACAGCCGCAATGTCAGGCTGTCGACGGCGGGGGAAATCTACGCCGAGGCGGTGCGTTCAGCCCTTGGTCAGTTGCGTGACGCAGCCCTTGGATTGATGAGCAATCGGCATAGTGGCATCCTGAACCTTGCCATACTGCCGACTTTCGGCACGCGCTGGTTGATGCCGATGATCCCCGATTTCGTCGAAAACAATCCCGATATCACCATCAACTTCGTCACCCGCGTCGGCCGTTTCGACTTCGCCCGCGAACGACTGGATGCGGCCATCCACTACGGGCTGCCGGACTGGCCGGAGGCGGACTCGACGCTTCTGATGCGCGAAACGGTGGCGCCGGTGGCGTCGCCCGAATTCCTCGCTGGGCGCGCCATGGCCTCACCGGCCGATATCGGCCGCCTGCCGCTGCTGCATATGGCGACGCGGCCCGGGGCCTGGACCGAATGGTTCGAGCATCAGGGGCTGAGCGCGCCGACCGGACCCGGTATGCAATTCGAACAGTTCGGCACCGCTGCCCAGGCCTGCATGGCGGGGCTCGGCGTCGCACTGTTGCCGCTGATCCTCATCGCAGGCGAATTGCAGCGCGGCCAGCTCGTGCCCGCGCCCGGCAAGCCGATGCAAAGCCGCAGCGCCTACTATCTCGTCGTGCCGCACCACAAGCGCGGCCATCCGCCGGTCGCCAATTTTCGCGACTGGCTGCTGGGCCAGGTTGAGAAGGAGCCGGCTATCCTGGCTTGGTAGCTACTTGCGCTTCAGCGCATCAGCCAACGCCGCACCGAACGCGCCCTGCTGCGCCGGCCTTTCCGGCTGGCGTTGAGGTGCCGGCGAACGCGGCGCCGGCCTGCCGCCGCCATCGTCGCGCGGTCCGCCGCGCGGTGCACCACCTTCGCCACCATCCTTGCGCATGGAAAGCGCGATGCGCTTGCGCTTGATGTCGACATCGACGACGCGCACTTTGACCACATCGCCGGCCTTGACCACCTCATGCGCGTCCTTGATGAACCGGTCGGCCAGCTGCGAGACATGCACCAGCCCGTCCTGATGGACACCGATGTCGACGAAGGCGCCGAAGGCAGCGACATTGGTGACCGTTCCTTCCAGCAGCATGCCGGGCTTCAGATCCTTGATGTCGTCGATGCCGTCGGCAAAGGTCGCCGTCTTGAAACCGGGGCGCGGATCGCGGCCGGGCTTTTCCAGCTCCGCCAGGATATCGCGCACCGTTGGCAAGCCGAAACGCTCATCGACGAAGACGCGCGGGTCGAGCGCCTTCAGTGTTGCACTGTCGCCCATCAGCGAACGGACATCGCGCCCGCAGGCGGCGACGATCTTCTTCGCCACGCCATAGGCTTCGGGATGCACCGACGAGGCATCGAGCGGCTCGCTGCCATTGGCAATGCGCAGGAAGCCGGCGCTTTGCTCGAACGCTCGAGGTCCAAGGCGGGAGACCTTCAGCAGATCCTTCCGGCTGGCGAAAGGGCCGGTCGCATCGCGATGCGCGACGATGGCGTCCGCGAGTGACGCACCGAGGCCTGAAACGCGCGCCAGCAGTGGCGCCGAGGCGGTGTTGAGATCGACGCCGACGGCGTTGACGGCATCCTCCACCACCGCCTCCAGCGAACGGCCGAGCCGGTACTGGTCGACATCGTGCTGATACTGGCCGACGCCGATCGATTTTGGCTCGATCTTGACCAGTTCGGCCAGCGGATCCTGCAGCCGTCGCGCGATCGACACGGCGCCGCGCAGCGACACGTCGAGGCCGGGGAATTCCGCTGCCGCCGTCGCCGATGCCGAATAGACCGAGGCACCCGCCTCGCTGACGATCACCTTCAGCGGCTTCGGGCCACCGTCCGCCGGCATGTCGGACAGCATGTCCGCCACCAGCTTTTCCGTCTCGCGGCTGCCGGTGCCGTTGCCGATCGAGATCAGCTCGACCTTGTGCAGGCGGATGAGCTTGGCGAGTTCCGCCTGCGTGCCACGCACATCGTTCCTCGGCGGAAATGGATAGACCGTCGTCGTGGTCAGTACCTTGCCGGTTCCGTCGACCACCGCCACCTTGACGCCGGTGCGGATGCCGGGGTCGAGCCCCATCGTGGCACGAGAACCGGCCGGGGCCGCGAGCAGCAAATCCTTCAGATTGCGGGCAAAGACGTGGATCGCTTCCTCTTCCGCTCGTTCGCGCAGATCGCGCATCAAATCGAGCGTCAGGTGCAGCGACAGTTTTATGCGCCAGGTCCAGCCCGCCACCTCCATCAGCCAGCGGTCGCCCGGCAGGCTGCCGCCGATGGCATAGGCATTGGCGATCATCCGCTCGACCGGCTTCACCGGCGAGGTGTCGTCGGCATCGACCTCGATGTCGAGCGACAGCACCTCCTCGTTGCGGCCGCGCAGCATGGCCAGCGCGCGATGGCTCGGCACGTTTGCCCAGCGCTCGACATGGTCGAAATAATCGGAGAATTTCGCGCCGGCCTCTTGTTTGCCGTCGACCACCCTGGCCCGCATGAAGGCGCGTTCCTTCATGTGGGTGCGCAGTTTGCCGACCAGATCGGCATTCTCGGCGAACTGTTCCGACAGGATGTCGCGCGCGCCATCGAGGGCGGCTTTGGCGTCGGCCACCTCTTCGCTGACATAGGCCAGCGCCAGTTCGGCCGGGACGAGCGAACGGTCGGCAAGAATGGCTTCGGCCAGCGGCCCCAGCCCGCGCTCCCTTGCGATCTCGGCCTTGGTCCGTCGCTTGGGCTTGTAAGGCAGATAGATGTCTTCCAGTTCCGCCTTGGTCGTGGCGGCGACGATCTTGCCCTCGAGTTCCGCGGTCAGCTTCCCCTGCTCGCGGATGGAGCCAAGGATGGTGTCGCGGCGCGCATCGAGCTCGCGCAGATAGGCAAGCCGTTCGGCAAGGTCGCGCAACTGCGTGTCATCCAGTCCGCCGGTGACTTCCTTGCGGTAGCGCGCCACGAATGGCACCGTCGCGCCCTCATCCAGCAATCCGATCGCCGCCGCTGCCTGTTCAGGCCGGGCAGTGATCTCGGCCGCGATGATGGCTGCAATGCGCTTGATGTCGGATGCCATGTCGTTCCTGCTCTCGTCGAAAGAGCGGCGACCATAGGCGCAGACGCTCGGTCCGCCAACCGCCGCGCTTTGATCAGCTCGGAGGGTCCACAGGAAAGCGCGCGCTAATGTGGCGACCCAGGCGCGCTCAGACCATGCGGCTCAGCGCCTCGAAGAACGCGACGATCTCGACATCGAGCGGATCGTCCACCGGCTCCGGCTGCGACGACATCTTGGCGATCACCACTTCGGCCTTTGGGTCGACATAGAGCCACTGGCCGTGGATGCCGACGCCGCAATAGGCGCCGTTCTCGTGTCCAGTCTGGTACCATTTGTTGCGATATCGGCCGTTCGGAAACAAAAGCGCCATCGTGCCTCGCTGCCAGGCTTCCGCACTGCCGCCGGTGGCAACCGTATCGCGCACCCAGGCTTCCGGCACGATGCGGCGGCCATTGGCCGTGCCGCCTTGCCGCATCATCTCGCCGACACGTGCCAGATCACGCGGCGTCACCGAAATGCCACCGGCGGTGCGCGCTGTGCCTTCCATATCGACGCCGATCGAGGCTTCGCTGATAGCGCCAAGCGGCAGCCACAATTTCTCGCGCATCAGGTCGGCGAAGCGCTGACCGGATGCGCGTTCGAGCAACAAGCCGAGCAGGTCGGAATTGGGCGAGCGGTAGCGGAAGGTCTGGCCATGCGGCTCGGCCAGGCGCTGCAGAGTCAAGATGAATTCCCGCAGGCTCTCCGTGCCGCCGCCAGGATTCCACAGCGTGGCGCGGCGATAGCGGGCGAAAGCACTCTCCGGATCGAGATAGGCTTCCTCGAAATCGAGGCTGACGCTCATGTCGAGCACATGCCGCACGCTCGCATCGCCATAGGCAGAGCCGGCGGCTTCAGGGATGTAGGCCGTCACCGGCGCTTCCGGGTCGAACGCACCCTCGCCTTCCAGTATGCCGGCGACGATCGCTGTCAGCGACTTGCTGATCGAAAAGATGATGTGGCGGGCGCCGAAATCCATGTGCGGCGCGAACCGGTCGCCGACGATCTTGCCGCCCTTCATCACCGTCAGCGCATCGGTGCTCGAACGCCCGAGAAACTCAGCCACCGTCTCCGGTACGCTGGCGATCGTGACCTTCTCGTCGAGCAGGCCGCCCATGTCCCGGACCGTCGTCTCGACACCAGCCGGCACCGCCGCCACGCGGGCGGTTGGCACCAGTTCGCCGAGATTCTGGAACGACCACCGGTTGAACGGGCTCTCGCGCCAGTTGGCGAGCAGCACCTCGTTGCGACGGAAGCCGTAGCGGGTCTCGAACGCGGTCTTGCCGGTCATGGCCATTCCTCCGGGTCGTTTCTTCTTGTGGGGCTCAGCGAAGTGCCGTGGCGATGGCATGCACAGCCTTCAGCGTCGCTGTGGAATAGGCGACATTGCTGAAATCCGGATAGGTCGAAAGCTTCACCACGACCATTCCTGTGTTCCAGTCGACATGGATCATCTGCCCGAACACGCCCCGGCACATCAGCGCGCGCGAGCGCGGGTCCTCGATCCAGAACTGGTTGCGATAGCTGCCCTCCGGCAGGCTGGGGCTGAAATCCGGCCCATGCGCGCCGTTGCGTGTCGCCTCGACCCATTCTGCCGGCACGACGCCGCCACCATTGTCGAGGATCAGCTGGCCAAAGCGGCCGTAGTCGCGCAGCGTTGCATTGAAGCCTCCGTCGGCCACCGCATAGCCGGCGCTGTCAACCGTGAAGCAGGCGCTTTCATCAGCGCCTAGCTTTTGCCATAGCTCTTCCGAAACCAGCTGCGGCAGCCGTTTGCTCGTCACCCGTTCCATGATGAAGGCAAGCACGTCGGTCTCGATCGAGCGGTATTCGAAGACAGCACCATGCGGGCGGATCGTTTCCTTCAAGCCCAGGATCAGTTCGAACATATGCGAGGGCCAGCGAAAGGCCGGATCGCTGTCCGGCGGCACCGGCTTCCAGCCGGTGGCGACGTCGACCTGGCCAATATCGGAATAGCGGTCGGTATACTCCTCGGAGAAGCGGACGCCGCTGGTCATGTCCAGCACATGCTGGACGCTGGCGCCGGCCCAGCCGGTGACGCTGAGTTCCGGCAAATAATCAGTGACCGGCTTGGCAGGATCGATCAGGCCGCGCCCGACCAGTATGCCGAACACCGAACCGGTGACGGACTTCGCCATCGACTGCGACAGATGCAGCGTGCGCTCGCCCATGCCGTTGAAATAGCGCTCATAGGCAACCTTGCCGTCCTTCAGCACCAGGAAGCCGTCCGTATAGGTCTCGTCGAGCAGCCCGGCGGGCGTTGTCGGCTTGCCCTCGCTGTCTTCGACCGCCAGCCCATCGAGATCGACCTCGGCGCGTTCGAACCGGTGGCGATGGCCATTGCCGCGCCAGACTTCGGCGGTCGGGAGAATTTCGCGGATGTGCTGGAACGCCCAACGGTTCCACGGTGGCCGGTCCCAGTCGAGCTTCGGCGGCACCATGGCGGGCGGCGAGCCCTGCATGATCGGCGGCCGCGGATCGGAGTTGCGGTAGGATTCCATGACAGCCGAGCCCCTTGAACGTAAAAACGGACCCGGGGGCGGGCCCCGCCCGGGGCGGCGCAAACGCCGGTACAGGTGGCGGTGGGGGCGCCTCATGGGGCGGGGCATTTAACCCTATCCCCCCCCCCGCGACGCGCATGAATTG
>NZ_JAMYRC010000051.1:0-43702 GCF_040321205.1 Mesorhizobium sp. M0496
GGTCAATCCGAGCCGACCAAGAGACCGATCCTCCCTCAATCAGATGGCCTTCATATATGAATAACTTTCCCCGGACAGTCCTGCGTGAACGGGGAGAAGGGAAAGCTAGCTATGCGCAACCATCACATGGCGCACGGCGGTGTAGTCTTCCAGCGCGTAGAGCGACATGTCCTTGCCGTAGCCGGACTGCTTCAGTCCGCCATGCGGCATCTCGTTGGTGAGCATGAAATGGGTGTTGATCCAGGTGCAGCCATATTGCAGGCGCGCGGCCGTCGCCATGGCCCGCGAGACGTCCTTGGTCCATACCGATGACGCCAGGCCGTAGTCGCTGTCATTGGCCCAGCTCACAGCCTCGTCGACCTCGGAAAAACGAGTGACCGAGACGACCGGCCCGAACACTTCGCGGCGTACGATCTCGTCTTCCTGCAGCGCGCCGGCAACGACGGTCGGCTGGTAGTAGAAGCCGGAGCCCTCGCCCGGCTTGCCGCCGGTGGTGATCTCGATGTGCTTCAGTTCCGAAGCGCGCTCGACGAAGCTGGAGACGCGGTCGCGCTGGCGGCGCGAAATCAGCGGACCGATCTCGTTTTCGGTGTCGTCGGGACGGTTGTACTTGATGGTCGAGACGGCCGATGACAGATCGGCGACGAGCTTGTCGTAGATCTTCTTGCCGGCGTAGATGCGGCAGGCGGCGGTGCAGTCCTGGCCGGCATTGTAATAGCCGAAGGCGCGCAGGCCATTGACCACGGCGCCGAGGTCGGCGTCGTCGAAGACGATGACCGGCGCCTTGCCGCCGAGTTCGAGATGCGTGCGCTTGACCGACTTGGCGGCCGCCTGCAGCACCTTCTTGCCGGTGGCGACATCACCGGTGATCGAGATCATGTTGACCTTGGGGTGGTTGATCAGCGTGTTGCCGACGCTGTCGCCGCGGCCAAGCACGACGTTGACGACGCCTTTGGGCAGGATCTCGGCAAGGATTTTTGCCAACTTCAGCGCCGTCAGCGGTGTCTGCTCGGACGGCTTGAAGACGACGGTGTTACCGCCGGCGATCGCCGGCGCCAACTTCCAGGCCATCATCATCAGCGGGTAGTTCCACGGCGCGATGGAAGCGACGATGCCGATGGCGTCGCGGCGGACCATCGAGGTGTGGCCGGGAATGTATTCGCCCGCGGCCACGCCCGGCATCGAGCGAACGGCGCCGGCGAAGAAGCGATAACAATCGACGATCGCCGGGATTTCGTCATTGAGCACGGCGTTGATCGGCTTGCCGCAGTTGAGCGCCTCGAGCGTGGCGAACCCCTTGGCGTCGGCTTCGATGCGGTCGGCGATCTTCAGGAGATAGCCTGAGCGCTGGGCCGGCGTGGTGCGCGACCACAAGACGAACGCTTGTTCGGCGGCAGTGACAGCCGCCTCGATCTGTGCCTGGTTGGCCTCGGGCAGGTTGAGGATGGTCGCCCCGGTCTTGGGATTGAGGATCGGTTCCTCGGTCTCGGTACCCTTCTCGAATTTCGAGCCGATCAGCATTTGGGTGTCCATAAGGTTTCTCCCTTAACAGGAGCGAATAGCGAGTGGCGAATAGCGAGTAGGGTTTGACCGTCGATCTTCCCTATTCGCTATTGGCTACTCCCTATTCGCTGTTTTTCATTTCCCGCTTCCAGCGATCTGATCGCCGTCGTGGGTGAGGTAATAGGCGGCAAGGATCGGCAGGAGCGTCACCAGCACCACGACCATGGCGACGACATTGGTGACCGGGCGCTGGCGCGGACGGATCAGCTCTTCCAGCATCCAGATCGGCAGCGTCTGCTGCTGGCCGGCTGTGAAGGTGGTGACGATGACCTCGTCGAAGGACAGCGCGAAGGCCAGCATGCCGCCGGCAAGCAGCGCCGTGGCGATGTTGGGCAGCACGACATGGCGGAAGGTCTGAAAACCGTCGGCGCCGAGATCCATCGACGCCTCGATCATCGAACCGGAGGTGCGGCGGAAACGGGCGACGGCGTTGTTGTAGACGACCACGACGCAGAAGGTGGCGTGGCCAAGCACGATCGTCCAGAACGAGAACGGGATATCGGCAAGCGAAAAGGCCGAGCGCAGCGCGATACCGGTGATGATGCCGGGCAGCGCGATCGGCAGGATGACCAGCAGCGAGATGGTTTCGCGGCCGAAGAATTTTGTCCGCGACACCGCCGCCGAACAGAGCGTGCCAAGGATGAGCGCAATCGCTGTCGAGATGGCCGCGACCCTGACCGAAAGCGACAGCGCCTGCCAGACATCCGGCCGGTTCCAGGTGACGGCGAACCATTGCGTCGTCAGTCCGGGCGGCGGCCAGACAAAACTCTTCTCCTCGGTGGTGAAGGCATAAACGAAGATCAGCAGGATCGGCAGATGCAGGAACAGCAGCCCGCAGGCGGCGGCTATCTTTAGGCCGCGCGGAGCCGACTGGGAACCATCAGAGCGCATCGAAGGCCCCCATGCGCTTGGCGCCCCAGAGATAGAAGCCCATGATGACGATCGGCACCACGGTGAAGGCGGCGGCGAGCGGGATGTTGCCGGCGGTGCCTTGCTGCGAATAGACCGCCTGGCCGACGAACAGGCGCGACGTGCCGATGATCTGCGGGATGATGTAGTCCCCCAGCGTCAGCGAGAAGGTGAAGATCGAACCGGCGACGATGCCCGGCAGCGCCAGCGGGAACAGCACGTTGCGGAAGGTCTGTCCGGGCGAAGCCCCCAAATCGGACGAGGCCTCGACCAGATTGCCGGGGACGCGCTCAAGTGCGGCCTGCACGGGCAGGATCATGAACGGCAGCCAGACATAGACGAAGACGATGAAGGTGCCGGTGAACGACACCGACAGCGAATTGCCGCCGACGACCGGCAGCGACAGCCAGGCGTCGAGCACCCACAACAGGTGCAGCTTGGCGAGCAGCCAGGTGAGGATGCCTTCCTTGGCCAGGATCAGCTTCCAGGCGTAGATCTTGACCAGATAGCTCGACCACAGCGGCAGCATGATGCCGAGGTAGAACAGCGCCTTCCAGCGGCCGCGCGCATAGCGCGCCGCGTAGTAGGCGATCGGGAAGGCTATGACCGCAGAGGCCAGCGTGACCAGAGCCGCCATGGTCACCGTGCGCAGGATGATGTCGAGATTGGCGGCCTGGAACAGGTCGCCGTAGGTCTTCAAGGTGAATTCGCGGTTGATGAGGCCGGAAAACTCGTCGATGGAGAAAAAGCTCTGCGCCAGCAGCGCGAACAGCGAGCCGATATAGACGATGCCGAGCCACAGCACGGGCGGCAGCAGCATGAGCAGCAGCAGGACCTTCGGCTTGCGCCAGAAGAGGTCCGACAGGGCGCCGCGCAAGCCGCCGCTGCCCGGCAGGATGGCGGGGGTGGGATTTGGGTTGAGCGCGGCGATTGTCATGACGCGGCTGCCGTGCTGATTGGATCAATGGCCGCAAGGCCGCGATCCTTCACACCCCCCTCTGTCCTGCCGGACATCTCCCCCGCAAGGGGGGAGATTGGCTGTCCCCACAGGCTTCGCCAGCTTCCAACACTGCAAAACTGGTGAGGCAGACAAGCTGCTGATCTCCCCCCTTGCGGGGGAGATGTCCGGCAGGACAGAGGGGGGCGCTTCGCGCAAGCCTTCGTCATGCCGGCTCATCCATCAGGTGCAGATGCTCGCGGTTGAAGGTGAGCACGACCGTCTCGCCTTCCCCCGGCAAGGCCGTGCCGGCCGGCACGATGGCGTGCAACCGCAGCCCGTCGGCGTCGAGCGCCAGCTTCGTCGTGGCACCGAGATAATTGGTCGAGACGAGGCGTGCGGACACGCCTTCGCCAACCCCGCTGGCCGCGCGCCCGACACGAATGGATTCAGGGCGCAGACTGCCCCAGCGATGCTGACCGGAGTAACGCTGGACGAAGTCCGGCGGCAGCACGTTTGAGGAGCCGACGAAATCGGCAACAAAACGCGTCTTCGGCCGCTGGTAGATATCCTCCGGCGTGCCGATCTGCATGATCTTGCCATCGTTGAAGACGGCGACGCGATCGGCCATCGACAGTGCTTCGCCCTGGTCGTGGGTGACGAAGACGAAGGTGATGCCGAGCGCCTTCTGCAGCGACTTCAGTTCCTCCTGCATGTTCTCGCGCAATTTGAGGTCGAGCGCGCCGAGCGGCTCGTCGAGCAGCAGCACCTTGGGCTGGTTGACCAGCGCGCGGGCGAGCGCGACGCGCTGGCGCTGGCCGCCGGAAAGCTGGCCCGGACGGCGCGCGCCATAGCCGGGCAGCCGGACCAGCGACAACGCCTCTTCCGCCGCCTTGTGCCGCTGAGCCTTGCCGGCGCCCTTGACCATCAGCCCGTAGGCGACGTTGTCGAGCACGTTCAGATGCGGGAACAGCGCATAGTCCTGGAACACGGTGTTGACGTTGCGGCGATAGGGCGGAACGCCCTCGGCGCGTTCGCCGAAGATCGAGAGCGAACCCGATGTCGGCTGCTCGAAACCGGCAATGAGGCGCAGGCATGTGGTCTTGCCGGAGCCGGACGGCCCAAGCATAGCGAAGAATTCGCCCGGCGCGATGTCGAGATCGACCGCGTCAACGGCGCGAACGCTGCCGAAATGGCGCGAGGCTTTCTGGAAGGAAACGGCTGATGTCATGGTGCTGTCAGTCTGTTGCCGATTTTAGTTCTGTCGATCACCTCGCCTGCAAATCCTGGCAGGGGATGCGAATTCGCGCGCCACTACACCTCCCCTCGATGGGGGAGGTCGCAGCAAAGGCCACGGTGGGGGGCGGCCTCATAGGCAAAATCGTGTCTGGGCGAACCCCCACCCCGACGCTGCGCGTCGACCCTCCCACAAGGGGAGGGAAGGGCGCTTAACGACCGCCGATGACGCCGATATAGTCCGACACCCAGCGGTAGTAGGGCACGCACTGGTCGTTCTGGGTGGCGCATTTCGACACTGGGGTCTTCCAGAACTTGATCTTGCCGAAATTGTCGTAGCCGTTGGTCTTGCAGCCTTCGTCGGTCAAAAGCTCATTGCCCTTACAGGCGGCTGGCACGACGGGCAGCGAACCAAACCAGGCCGAGACATCGCCCTGCACCTTGGGCGACAGCGAATGTTCCATCCACATATAGGCGCAGTTGGGATTGGCCGAGTCGGCTTCCATCATCGTGGTGTCGGCCCAACCGGTTGCGCCCTCCTCCGGAATGGTCGAAGCGACCGGCTTCTTGGCGGCAACCAGCGTATTGACCTGATACGGCCACGAACCGGAAGCGACGACGCCTTCGTTCTGGAAATCGTCGACCTGGATAGCGGCGTCATGCCAATAGCGGCCGACCAGGGTGCGCTGGACGCGCAGCAGGTCGAGCGCTGCCTTGTACTGGTCCTCGTTCAGTTCATAGGGATCCTTGATGCCGAGTTCCGGCTTGTGGAACATCAGATAGTTGGCGGCATCCGCGATGTGGATCGGCCCGTCATAGGCCTGCACGCGCCCCTTGTTGGACTTGCCGTCCGGCAGCTTCATTTCCTCGAAGACGATGTTCCAGCTCTTGGGAGCCTCCTTGAACACGTCGGTGTTGTACATCAGGACATTGGGACCCCACTGGTAGGGAACGCCGTAGTGGGCGCCGCCGACGGTGAACCACGGCGCGTCCTTGAGGCGCTCGTCGACCGTCTTCCAGCTCGGGATGAGATCGGTGTTGATCGGCTGTACGCGCTTGCCGGCAACGAGGCGCAGCGAGGCATCGCCTGAAGCGGTGACGAGGTCGAAACCACCCTCATTCATCAGCGAGACCATTTCATCTGACGTGTTGGCGGTCTTGACGTTGACCTTGCAGCCGGTCTCCTTCTCGAAGGAGCTCACCCAGTCATAGCCCTTGTCGGTTTCGCCGCGCTCGATGTAGCCCGGCCAGGCCACGATGTTGACCTGGCCTTCGCCCTTGCCCAGTTCCTTGACCTGGGCGACGGCCTGACCGGAAAAGGTCAGCGCGACCGTCAGAGCAGTGCATGACTTCAGGAATGAATTCATTGTCGATCTCCCATTTAGGCGCCTGACTGCGAAGGCCGGTTTTCGGTCTTCGCCAGGAAGTCACGCGCAAACTGAAAAAGTCAGTCCGTTGGACTTGATGCCGCTCTGAATGGCGGCTTGATCCCTGGAATCGGAAAGTGCTTGGAAAATTCCGGTTTCGCAAATTCATTTATCAGAAGGGTGATATCGGTTTTTCCGATAGCCAGACGCCCCTTCAAGCCAGCGCCGTCACCAGCCAGCAGGCCGCATTGAAGCGAGCCTCACCGTCCTCCACGAAAGGCGCGAACGCAGCAGGCAACACCGTAGTGATTTTTTCGGCCGTTGCCCGGTCAACCTCGCGCAGCGCGGCGCCGACCGACCCTAGCCGGGTGACATACGTCATCAGATCGTCTTGGGCGATCTGACACAGGACGTCCGCCTGTTCGACTTCGATCGATGCCCAGCCGCTCGCGTCAAGGATCCGCTTCACCTTGGCGCCGTCGGCAAAGGCAAACTGCCCCGGCGCATCGGGGTCTTGCGCGGGTGCGGGCGGCAGGAAAGGCGCAGCCGCTCGCGCAGCGGTCGTCATGAAATCATTCTCGACCGGACTGCGCCAAGCAACAAAGGCGAGTTTGCCACCGCGCCTTGCGGCCCGTCTTATGTTGGTGAACGCGGCCACGGGATCATCGAAGAACATGACACCAAAGCGCGAGACAACAGCGTCGAAGTGCCCGGATTCGAATGCATATGCCTGGGCATCGCCCACTTCAAAACTTGCGTTTGCTACCAATTCCCGCCGCATGCGCTCCGTCGCCAGGGCGACAAGCGGCTGCGAGATATCAAGCCCAACACAACGTCCGTCCTTGCCCACGAGGCGCGCCATCGCCAGAGTTGTAGCGCCGGCGCCGCAGCCGATGTCCAGGACATTGCCCCCTTCCCCGGGATAGCCGGCATCGACTACCAGCCGCTCGAACGGCGCCAGTACCTCGTCGAGGATCGGCTGCATCTCGACCCAGGCCTTTCCGCTGACATCATTCCAGAGCGCGGCTTGCCGTGTGTTTGGCTGCGCGGATTGTGGCATAACGGACCTCACTTTCTGTTGCTCTCACCGCTCGTCGCGAGCACTCTACGAGTTCAAGCCGACTTGAGGTCAAGCATGAAAGATATGGATATTGCCGAAGTGTCACGCCGCACCGGCGTGCCCGCCTCGACACTTCGCTACTACGACGAGAAGGGCCTCATTGCCTCGATCGGCCGTCGCGGCCAGCGCCGCTTGTTCGACCCGGCCGTCCTGGAACGGCTCGCCTTGATCGCGCTTGGACGCGCCGGAGGATTTGCACTGGACGAGATTTCCGCGATGCTGACGCCCGACGGCCTGCCGAAAATGGATCGAAGGCGCCTTGATGCCAAGGCGAACGAACTTGACCAAACCATCCAGCGCCTGACCGCGATCCGAGAGGCTTTGCGTCACGCCGCCCGATGTCCGGCAGCCCGGCCGATGGAGTGTCCGACGTTCCGCCGCGCCGTCAGGCTTGCCGGCGCCGGCCGCTTCGAGGTTGCTCCAATCGGGCCGTTCAAGGCGGAGGCGGTTTCTGTCTCAAGGCGCGAGCGCAAGACTGGCGACGTCAACTTGGAGTAGGCCACACTAGCGGCGGACCGTCCGTTGCGATTGGGCAAGGCCGATGAAATCGCGCGCAGCCTGCGGCAGGCCGGAGCCGCGCCGCCAGACCATGCCGACCTGGACCACCGGCAAGGAGCCGGAAATATCGCGCGACTCGATGCGGTCGCCTTCCAGCGACCAGGGCCGGTAGACGAGATCGGGCAGCAGCGCCACGCCAGCGCCGGTGGCGACGAGACTGCGCACGGCTTCTACGGAACGTGTACGGAAGGCGACATGCGGCTTGGCGCCAATTGCCGTCAGCAGCTTGCCGGTGTTTTCCTCGATCTCGTCGACGGTCAACATAATCAGCGTTTCGGAGGCAATGTCGCCGATGCTGATGATGTCAGCGCTGGCGAGCGGATGACCGAGCGGCAGCCACAGCCGATAGGCCGAGACTTCGAGGATTTCCGACTGCAGCGCGGTGCGGTCGCGCAAATTGGAGGTGACCATGACGGCAATGTCGAGCTTGCCGCCGATCAAGAGATGTTCGAGATAATCGCCATTGTCCTCGATGGCCGAGACCTCGACGCCGGGATAGGCACGGCGATAACGGGCAAGCAGATCCGACAGCACATAACCGGCGACCAGCGAGGTGACGCCGAGCTGCAGTCGTCCGCCCACTGCCGCCTGTTCGTCTGAGAAAGAGCGGCGCGCGTCGGAAACATCGGCGAGGATCTTTGTCGCATGGCGCAGGAACTGGTGGCCCTTGTGGGTGATGTTGAGGCCGCGCGGATGGCGTTCGAACAGTTCGACGCCAAGATCGCTTTCGAGTTCCTTGATCGCTTCGGTGACCGACGATTGCGAGATGGAGAGGTTCTGCGCGGCACCCGACACCGTGCCTTGCTCGGCCACGGCGATGAAGAACTGCAACTGGCGGATGGTGAAAGCCATGGCCGGACTAAACACCGGCGTGGAAGCGAAGGAAAGCCGACGGCAGAGCTTATCCAATGACCGGAGAGATGGCGCTCAGCCGAGCACCAGCTTGATGCGCCGCCGGCATGCGGGGCCATAGCGAAGCGCGAGCATGAATGCCGTCTCCAGAGCCACGACAATGACAATGATGCGCAGGCCCACCGTGAAGGAATCCTGGCCACTGCCGCGCAGCAGGTAGCCGGTCAAGAGAAAGCCCGCGTTCCAGAGCGTGGCGCCGAGTAGCGTTACGGCAGCAAAGGGCCAAACAGGAAGACAGAGCGCGCCGGCGGCGATCGGCAGGTAATTGCGCACCGTCGGGATGAACTGCGCCAGCAACGAGACCCGGACATGATGGCGCCGATAGGCCTGGCCGAGCCTGCAGTAGGTCACATGACGCAGAAAGACATATTTGCCGAAACGGTCGACCAGCCTGTCGGCACGGTCAAATCCAACCCGGCGGCCGACCGCATACCCAGACAAGGCAGCCACTGGTGGAGGCAAGCGTCGTCACCATCAGCACGATCGCCAGCGTCAAACCATCCGGCGCCGCCGTCATGCCGAGGAACAGCAGCAGCACATGCGACGGCGGCACGGGCAGGATCTTTTCGGTGAAGGCGAGGCAGAAAACGCCCAACAGGCCAAAGCCCAGAATAGTCGCCAGCGGCCCCGTCATGCGAAGCGCCAGTCATAGGTGCCGAGCGTCTTGATCCTGGCGATGCGATAGACGGTCGCCGGCGGGAAATTGCGGAAGGTGCGGCCGACCCGTGTCGCTTCCAGATCCAGCCGGTCGAGCAGCGTCTGGTCGAACGGGCATCGTCCACCAAGCGTGAACTGATAGAGCGCGCCGCCTGGACGAAGGTTTGCGAAAACGCCTTCAAGTATGGCGAGCGTCTTGCGCGGGGAAATCAGGAGGAAGGGCAGGCCACTGACGGCGGCGCCGACCAACGGCCTAGGGAATAGCGAAAGGTGGCGCAGACCGACGGCATCCATTTCGAACACCCGGGCGGCGGGAAAGCGCCGCTTGAGCAGCGCGGCAAAGTCCAGATCGGATTCGATCACGTCAGATCCTCTTCGTTTACGCCCCGCGCCAGCAACGCCCGGGTGAACGGGCCGGTTCCAGGACCAAGTTCCAGCACAGGCCGGTGTCGGGACCGATGTCGCGCGTCATCAGCGCCGCCAGGCTGGAGCTGGACGGCGTGACGGAGCCGATCCTGAACGGCGCGGCGGTCCAGGCCATGAGAAAAGACAGAGCATCATTTGCAGACATAGCTAACCTCAATCCGGACAGCAGCGCGACAATCAGTTTGGTGCGGCCATTTGATTTCGTTTCAGCGTCGGACCCAAACCTGTTGCATATTCGGGCCCGACGCCTTGATGCCGGCATGGCGGTTCGTGCCGACCGGTGCTGTTTGCGGCGACTGGATTGCATAGACATTGCGCAAGGTGGCAGATGCAAAGAAAGGACTTGTCGCCGCCGGCCGCCAGGATTTGCCATGCTTGCGCAATGTTGGCGCTGTAGCGCCCCCAGCAGTGGCCTTCGTGAGAGGATGATGGATGCGTATCTTGCTGGTCGAAGACGAGCCCGAAATGGTCTCGGCCTTGCGCGCAGCCCTGAAGCGCCATGACATGGTCGTCGATCACGCGGGCTCGCTGCTCGAGGCGGAAGGCTTCGTTGCCACCGACAGCTACGACGCCATACTGCTCGACCGCCAGTTGCCGGATGGCGACGGGCTGTCGCTGGTGCCCAGAATGCGTTCGGCGAAAAACACCACGCCCGTGCTGATGCTGACGGCGAAGGGGGATACGCCGGACAAGGTCGACGGGCTGGATATGGGCGCGGACGATTATCTAGCAAAGCCATTCGCTTTCGAGGAATTGCTGGCCCGGTTGCGCGCGCTGCTCAGGCGCCCGGTACCGATGCAGTCGCAATTCATCCGCGCCGGCCATTTGGTGCTCGATGTCGGGCATCGCGAGGTGTCGATCCGTGGCGAGCCACTCAGCCTGCCGCGCCGCGAACTCCTGGTGCTGGAAACGCTGATGCGGCGGACCGGCCGCATGGTGCAGCGCGAGGCGCTGATGGAAGCGGTGTTCGGCCTCGACGATGAGATCCAGTCCAACGCACTCGACACCCACGTCTCGCGCCTGCGCCGCAAGCTCGCCGACGCCGATGGCGGGGTGACGATCAACGGCATTCGCGGCGTCGGCTATCTCTTGCGCGAGACGACATGACCATCAAGCGCCCGCGTTCGCTGAAATGGAGCCTGGTGCTGCGCATCGCATTGCTGCAATGCGCGATGCTGACACTGATCATCGTCGGCATTGTTGGCGCCATGCTGGCAACCGGGCTTATTCCACACGACTATGAGGACGGCACGATGGACATACTGGCGGATGCGGTGGCACGCGATATCGGCGGCAAGCTTGTCCTCAACGAGACGCCGGACATGGCAAAGCTGCGATCTGGAGTTCCGGACCTCTGGTTCATCATTCGCGACAAGCAAGGGCAGCGGCTGCGGGAAGGAACGGTGCCGACCATCTTCCAGCCCTTTGTCGGACTGCTGGACACCATCAGCGATGCCCGTATCGACCAGGCAATCGGGCAAGCCGCGCCGCCCGGGGGAAAGATACGCTGGACCGACACGGCGGCCGGCAATGTCCAGATCTTCACCGGGACCAAGGGCGGCCTTTCGCTCATGCGCCTGCTTCAGCAGGCGCCGCAATTTTTCCTGCAAGGGATATTGCCGCTGGCCGGGCTGATGGCACTGGCCACGCTGTTCGCCACGCCCTGGGTGGTGCGCGGCGCGCTTTCGGGCCTTGGCCATGCGGCCGCCGAGGCCGAACGCATCGACATCGACCAGCGCGGCGCGCAACTGCCGCTGAAGGACGTGCCGACGGAAGTGACGCCGCTGGTGAAGGCGGTGAATGCCGCGCTATCGCGCCTCGACAAGGGCTATGAGCGCCACAAACGCTTCCTGACCGACGCCGCACACGAACTCCGCACGCCGGTCGCCATCCTCAACACGCGTCTCGCCTCGCTGCCGGCGACACCGGAACGGGCGCGGCTGCTGCAGGACGCAGCCCGGCTTTCGACGCTGACCGACCAGTTGCTCGACCTGCAGCGCCTCGACCGGCAGACGACGCCGTTCGAGAGGATCGACCTTGTGGCGATCGCGCGCGGCGTCATCGTCGACCTGGCGCCGATGGCGTTCTCGGCCGGATACGAGATGTCGTTCGAACCGGAAAGAGAAACAATTTTCGCCACCGGCGACAGAACGGCAATCGAACGCGCCGTGACCAATCTCGTCCAGAACGCCATCGAGCATGGCGGCTGTTCGGGCAAGATCACTATCGGCGTCACCGCCCCTGCCATCATCGAAGTGCGGGATGAAGGCGGCGGCGTGCCTCCGGCCGAGCGGGAGCGTATCTTCGAACCCTTCTACCGGCTGCGCCCGCAGGATCACGGCGCGGGGCTCGGCCTCAACCTGGTGCAGGAGATCATGCAACTGCATGGCGGGCGCATCGAGATGCTCGACGGCGAGCCGAGCGGCGCCTGCTTCCGGATGAGCTTTCGCGCTTTGCCTGTAGAGACATTCCCGCAAGCCACCATGTGAGTGTAGGCGCGTTTGATATCAATCGCTGGTGTTCGGCTAAAACCCGGCTTCCCCGCCGGCGATGCTGAGCCGCGCACCGGCCTGCGCAAGGGCGGCGGCTATATCGCGCGGCGGTGACCGGTCGCTGGCAAGTTCGGAAAAACTGTCGAAGCCGCAGACCTGGACCAGGCCCTGGCGGCCGAACTTCGAGTGATCGGTGATGACAAGTGAACGCTGGCCGCGCGACAGCACCATGCGGGCGAATTCGGCCTCTTCCAGGTCATAGTCCATGACGCCCATCACCGCATCGATGGCACCGGTGGAGATGATGGCGTGGCTGACCGAGAAGCGGCTGACGAAGTCGATGGCCGAGGCGCCGAAGGCAGCGCCGGAATCGCTGCGCAATTCGCCACCGGCCATATAGACCTTGTTGCCGTTGATGGTGGCCAGCGTGCGGGCGATATCCGACGAATTGGTGACGACCGTCAGGCGCCGGTGGCCCAGCAGCTCTCGGGCAAGGAACGAGGTCGTCGTGCCGGTGTCGAGCATGATCGATTCGCCGTCGCGAATGGTGGCGGCGACCATGCGGGCAATGACGCGCTTGGCGTCGGCATTCTCACGCATGCGCCGTTCGAACGGCGCTTCGCCGACCATCGACGGCAGGCCGATGGCGCCATGCATCTTGAGGACCGAGCCGTCGCCGGTGAGCGGTTTGACGTCGCGGCGCACGGTCTCGAGCGACACGCCCAGCCGGTCGGCCAGACTGGCGATGGTGACGGTGCCTTCTTCCTGCAGGAGCCGCAGGATTTCGCCATGGCGTTTGGATTGGGCCATTTGGTTCCCCGAACTGAGAATTTGACCGATTTTAGGGTAATTCAAGCGCTTTTAAAGGAGCTATCTTATGGTTTCGGGCAAAACACCCAAAAAAGGTCACATCTTTTTCTTGACAACCGGGCAACCCTGGCGTGAAATCGAGACAGGGTTCGGAGCTGCAACGGGAGGATGATGGCAGAGCCGCAACTCACGCATCAGGCCGTTTGGAACGTGCCGGGCGCAAGGAATTTTCAGATCCGCGGGGGCGGATGCCGGGCTCAAAAACCTGGCCAAGGGGCTCGTCGGTGCGGTGCGGGATACCGATCCTGGCATCCCGCACCGACGAGATTTTTGCGTTTCTCTCCACCGTCGTTGCGCTGTCTATGGCACCCTATCGAACCCCCAGCAAACCAGGGATGATTCTGTGACTGCCGAAGAACGCATCCGCGCCCTGCCCTGCTGGACCGGCGGCATCGAAATCGCACCATTGCCTGGCGGTCTGAGCAACGCCAACTATGTGGTCGCGGACGCGACCGGCAAACATGTCGTTCGCTTCGGCAAGGACTATCCGTTCCACCATGTCTTTCGCGAGCGCGAGGTGATGACGGCGCGGGCGGCCCATGCCGCCGGTTTCGCGCCGGCAGTCCTCCATGCCGAACCGGGCATCCTGGTCACGGAGTTTCTTGGCGCCAAAACCTATCAGGCGGAAGATGTGCGCGCCAACCTTGGCCGTGTCGCTGCCTTGATGCGCGCCTTCCACCGGGAGATGCCCAATCACGTCTCCGGGGCCGGCTTCATGTTCTGGGTGTTCCATGTCATCCGAGACTATGCGCGCACGCTTGAAGAAGGCGGCAGCCGCAAACGCAGCGACCTGCCGCGCCTGCTGACGCTGGCCGACGAGCTGGAGCGCGCGCAGAAACTGCTGCCGATCGTCTTTGGCCACAATGACCTGTTGCCGGCCAACATTCTCGACGACGGCAACAGGCTGTGGCTGATCGACTTCGAATATGCCGGCTTCAACACGGCGATGTTCGACCTCGCCGGCGTGGCCTCCAACGCCGGCATGAGCGACGAGGAATCCTTCGCCTTCCTGACCGCCTATTTCATGAAGGAACCGGATGAGGCGATCCGCCGCTCGCACGCGGCCATGCAATGCGCCTCGCTGCTGCGCGAGGCGATGTGGAGCATGGTGTCCGAGCTGTATCTCGACGCGCCCGGCATCGACTACGTCGCCTACACCGAGGAAAACCTGACGCGGCTCGAAGGCGCGCTGGAAAACTACAGAACGAAGTACGGGACACAGAAATCATGACATTGCCTAGCCAGGCCGCGATCGTCGTCATCGGCGGCGGCATCATCGGCTGTTCGACGGCCTATCATCTGGCGCGCGACCACAAGGCCGACGTGGTGCTGCTCGAGCAGGGCAAGCTGACCTCGGGCTCGACCTGGCATGCCGCCGGCCTCGTCGGGCAGCTGCGCTCATCGGCTTCGATCACCCGCGTGCTGAAATACTCCGTCGACCTCTATAAGGGACTGGAAGCCGAGACCGGCCTTGCTACCGGCTGGAAGATGACCGGGTGCCTCAGGCTCGCCACCAATGCAAACCGCTGGACCGAGTACAAAAGGCTGGCGACGACGGCGAAAAGCTTCGGCATGGACATGCAGTTGCTGTCGCCGGCGGAGGTCAAGGCCATGTGGCCGCTCATGGAAACCGGCGATCTTGTCGGAGCCTCCTGGCTGCCGACCGATGGCCAGGCGAGCCCTTCCGACATCACGCAGTCGCTGGCCAAGGGCGCGCGCATGCATGGCGCGAAATTGTTCGAGGATGTCCGCGTCACCGGTTTCGAGATGAAGGACGGCCGCATCACGGCGGTGAAGACCAGCAAGGGCGACATCGCCTGCGACAAGGTGGTCAACTGCGCCGGGCAATGGGCGCGGCAGGTCGGCGGGATGGCCGGCATCAACGTGCCGCTGCAGCCGGTGAAGCATCAGTACATCATCACCGAGAAGATCGATGGGCTGGCGACCGACGCGCCGACCATCCGCGACCCGGACCGGCGCACCTATTTCAAGGAAGAGGTCGGCGGGCTGGTGATGGGCGGCTATGAGCCGAACCCGCAGGCCTGGGCGACTGATCTCCCCGGAGGCGATGTGCCTGACGATTGGGAGTTCCGGCTGTTCGACGACGACTACGACCATTTCGAACAGCACATGATGCAAGCGATCGCGCGGGTGCCGGCGCTGGAAACCGTCGGCGTCAAGCAGATGATCAACGGGCCGGAGAGCTTTACGCCGGACGGCAATTTCATCCTCGGCACAGCGCCCGAATGCGCCAACATGTTCGTCGGCGCCGGCTTCAACGCCTTCGGCATCGCCTCGGGTGGCGGCGCCGGCTGGGTGTTGGCGCAGTGGGTGGTCGATGGCGAAGCGCCGCTCGACCTGTGGGTGGTCGACATCAGGCGCTTTTCCAACCTGCACCGTGATCGCCAATGGGTACGCGAGCGCACGCTGGAGGCCTATGGCAAGCATTATACGATCGGTTTTCCGCACGAGGAGTACACCAGCGGGCGGCCGCGCATCGTCTCGCCGCTTTACGACAGGCTGAAGCAGCAGCGCGCCGTGTTCGGCTCGAAGCTCGGCTGGGAACGGCCGAACTGGTTCGCCCCAGAAGGCGTCGAGGCGCAGGACATCTATTCGATGGGCCGGCAGAACTGGTTCGCGACGGTCGGCGGCGAACACCGGCATGTGCGCGAAAAGGTCGGCATCTTCGATCAATCGTCCTTTGCCAAATATGAGCTGAGCGGGCCCGACGCGCTGAAGGCGCTGGACTGGATCTGCGCCAACGACGTCAACAAGCCGGTCGGCCGGCTGACCTACACGCAGCTTCTCAACACACGCGGCGGCATCGAGGCGGATCTGACGGTGGCGCGGCTGGCCGAGGAGAAGTTCTACATCGTCACCGGCACAGGCTTCCGTACGCATGATGCCTCATGGATCAGCGATCACATCAGCCAAGGCCTCGATGCCACGCTTGTCGACGTCACGGAGGACTTCGGCACGCTGTCGCTGATGGGTCCCCGGGCGCGCGACGTTCTTTCGGCGGTGACCGAAGCCGAGGTGTCGAATGCGAGCTTCCTGTTCGGCCATGTGCGCGAAATCGCTGTCGCCGGTCACACGGTTCGGGCGCTGCGCGTCACCTATGTCGGCGAGCTCGGCTGGGAACTGCATGTGCCGATCGCGGCCACCGGCGAAGTCTTCGACGCGCTGATGGCGGCAGGCAAGACGCATGACATCCGCCCGGTCGGCTACAGAGCGCTCGAATCGCTGCGGTTGGAAAAAGGCTATCGCGCCTGGGGCTCCGACATCACGCCCAATGACACGCCACAAGAAGCCGGGCTCGGCTGGGCGGTCAAGCTGCGCAAGAACACCGACTTCATTGGGCGGCGAGCGCTCGAGACGGCCAGCGGCGCGGCACTAAAGAAACGCTTTGCCGGCTTCACGGTCGATGACCCCGAGATCGTGTTGCTCGGACGCGAGACCATCCTGCGCAATGGCGAGTTGGTCGGCTATCTCACCAGCGGTGGCTACGGCTACACGCTGGGCAAGAACATCGGCTACGGCTATGTGCGCAACGCCGATGGCGTCAGCGACGATTTTCTCACCTCGGGCGACTACGAACTGGTGGTCGCGATGGAACGAACACCGGCCAAGATCCATCTCGAGCCGATGTACGATCCGACAGCCGCCAAGGTCAAAGCGTAGAGTTCTTTAATAGGACGCAATTCCGGACGGAAAACCGCTTCACACTTTTCCTGGAATTGCTTTAGTTCACGCGCAAAGCGAGACCGCGGCTCGGCACGGTGTCGGCCTCGCCCGGCATGGAGATGTAAGGCCTCGTTTCCTCGACGCGGCTGACGAGGCCTTGCGCTTCGAGCTCGGCGATGCGCGCGGCGAAGCCCGCTTTCCACAGCGTGTTCTTGACGGTCAGCACGATCACTCCGCCCGGTCGGCAGATGCGGATCAACTCGTCCAACCCCTCGACGCCGACATGGCCGGAGGTGAAGACGCCGGCCGAGATGATCCCGGCATAGGCCCCGTCGGCAAAGGGCAGATGACCGCCGAGAGCCAGGCAATGGAGCGCCGAATAGACGCCTTTGCGCGCCGCCTGAGTCAGCATGCCTTCAGAAATGTCGAGCGCCTCGACCTCGGGATAGCCAGCAATGTTCAACCATTCGCCGATCAGCCCGGTGCCGGCGCCGGCATCGAGCAGCGGGGCTGAACCGCGCGGCAGATGGCGCGCTAGCAGCGCAAGGCAGATCGTTGGATGGCGATAGCCGGCGGCCGACATGTCGGCGTCATAGGTCTGCGACCAGCTGTTATAGAGTGCTGCGACCTCCTCCGGGCGCTTGGCCGCATAGACGGCGCCAAGTGCACCATGATGTTTGCTGTCCGCCACTTTTGTCCTGTCCACCATTCCTTGGGTCTCACATCGGATGATAGCCAAAGCACGAAAATTGTGGAACCGTCGCTGCGACAAATAACAGCGTGGGGGCGCAGGCATGGTGACAGACGAAGTGCGCGCGACATTGGCCGCCATTCCCATGCTGGTCGGCTACACCGGGCCACTCGAACGGCTTGGCGGTCTCACCAATCTGGTATTCAGGGCCGGCGACTTCTGCCTGCGTATTCCCGGCAAAGGCACCGAAGAATACATCAACCGGGCCAATGAAGCTGTGGCGGCGCGCGAAGCGGCAAAGGCAGGGGTCAGCCCTGAGGTGCTGCATGTCGACCCCGCCACCGGAATCATGGTGACGCGCTTCATCGCCGGCGCCGAGACGATGTCGCCGGAAAAATTCAAGCTTCGGCCGGGCAGTCCCGCGCGGGCCGGCGAGGCTTTTCGCAAGCTGCACAATTCAGGCGCGGTGTTTCCCTTCCGCTTCGAATTGTTTGCGATGATCGACGATTATCTCAAGGTGCTGTCGACCAAGGATGTCGCCCTGCCCGCCGGCTACCATGACGTGGTGCACGAGGCCGAGACTGTGCGATCGGCGCTCGCCACCCATCCGCTGCCCATCGTCGCCTGCCACTGCGATCCGCTGTGCGAGAACTTCCTCGACACGGGCGAGCGGATGTGGATCGTCGACTGGGAATATTCGGGCATGAACGACCCGCTCTGGGACCTTGGCGACCTCAGCGTGGAAGGCAAATTCGACGCCGCGCAGGACGAAGAGATGATGCGCGCCTATTTCGGCGGCGAGGCGAGGCCGGCCGAGCGCGGCCGCATCGTCATCTACAAGGCGATGTGCGATTTGTTGTGGACGCAGTGGGGACTGATCCAACTCGCCAACAACAATCCGGTCGATGATTTCCGCGCCTATGCCGACGGTCGGTTTGTCCGCTGCAAGGCGCTTATGGAGACGTCGGAGTTTTCACGGCATCTGGCGATTATACGTCAGGGCTGAGCCTGGACTAATTGACGCCCTTCGGCACGTTTTCGGGCGGCACCGTGGTCTCGACCAGTTTCTGGCGGTGGAAGATGAACAAGCCGGCCAGCACGACGATGCCCGAGCCGATCAGGATGCGCGGGCCCGGAACGTCACCGAAGAACACCAGCCCGAACACAACCGCCCACAGGAGCAGCGTGTAGTGCAGCGGCGCCAGCGTCGAGGCCGGCGCCAGCTTGAGCGCCCTGGTGATCATCAGATGTGCGCCGCAGGAGACAATGCCGAGCAGCAGCATGGCGCCGAAATCGAGTGCTGACGGCGTCTGCCAGGCGCCGATGGTCAGCACACCGCCGACCAGCAGCGTGCCGATGGTCTGCCAAGTCACCAGATTGGTGTCGCTGGTGCCGCGCAAGCGGCGGTTGAGGATGATGGCGAAAGCGAAGGCGACGCTGCCTGCGAGCGCGAAGCCCGATGACAGCGAGAACGCCGCCGAGGACGGTTTCAGCATGATCAGCACGCCGCAGAAGCCGAGCAGGATAGCCATCCAGCGGCGCCAGCCGACCTTTTCGCCAAGCAAGAGGTGCGAGAGTGCCGCGACATAGATCGGCCCGGCCATGTAGAAACTCATCACATCGGCAAGCGGCAGATAGACGACGGCGGCATAGAAGAGCGCGGTGTCGAGCGTGGTCATCACCACGCGCAGCAGCTGCAGCTCCAGGCGCTCCATGCGAAACAGCTTGGCCGTGCCCTGATGGGCGATCATCGGGCCAAGCACGAAGAAGGCGCCGATGGACCGGATCAGCACAACCTGGCCGACGGAGAAGCTGGCGACCAGCCACTTGCCCATGGCGTCGTTCAGCGCAAACAGGAAGTCGCCGGCCAGCATCAGCAGAATGCCGGCCAAAAGCACGTTCCTGACTGTGGAATTCTGCGCCACGGGCTGCGTCATGCCGATCCCGAATCCTCCCTGCGTAAGCCGCGTCGTAGACGGAAGCGGCGGCTTTGACGAGGAGAAATCCGGAAATCGGCAAGGCCAGAGCCGGGAATCGGCTGTATCTAGGAGCAATTCCAGGAAAAGTGTGAAACGGTTTTCCCGGGAAAAGCGCATAGCGCTTTCCCTTGGGAATTGCGTCAAAACAAAGAGCTAGCAGTGGTTCGCCGTTTCCGCGAAACGGTGACCCACCCTAGCCGGATATGTGCCGCCGGTTCACCAGTGCCGGCCGTCCAACGATCGAAAGCCTGGTCTCCTGCTTCGTCCGCTCCGCCACCACCTTGCCCCTGGCGATGACACACAGGCGTTCGGCGCGCAGGCGCAGGGCCTCGACCGGATTGCCGGCGTCGAGGACGACAAGGCTGGCGCGCTTGCCGACCGCCAGGCCGAGATGGTTGAGCCCCATGATCGATGCGTTGACGTTGGTGACCATGTCGAAGCAGCGCGCCATGTCGGCCGGGCTCGACATCTGGGCAACGTGCAGCCCCATGAAGGCGACATCGAGCATGTCGGCGGTGCCCAGCGAATACCAGGGATCGAGCACGCAATCCTGGCCCCAGCCGACGCGGATGCCGAGCGCCTGCATTTCCTTGACCCGGGTCATACCGCGGCGCTTCGGGAAGGTGTCATGGCGGCCCTGCAGCATGATGTTGATCAGCGGGTTGGGGATGGCCGAGACACCGGCTTCGGCGATGAGCGGCAGCAGCTTCGAGACGTAGTAATTGTCCATCGAATGCATCGAGGTGAGATGCGAGCCGGCCACCTTGCCCTGCAGGCCAAGGCGCTGCGTCTCATAGGCAAGCTGTTCGATATGACGCGACAGCGGGTCGTCGGTCTCGTCGCAATGCAGGTCGACCATCAGGCCGCGCCTGGCCGCGATCTCGCACAGCTCCGTTACCGAGCGCGTGCCGTCGGCCATGGTGCGCTCGAAATGCGGGATGCCGCCGACAATATCGACGCCCAGGTCCAGCGCGCGGATGGTGTTTTCACGTGCTGTCGGCGAGCGGTAAAACCCGTCCTGCGGGAAAGCCACCAGTTGCAGATCGATGTAGGGGGCGACCGTCTTCTTGACCTCGAGCAGCGCCTCGACCGCCAGCAGGCGGTCATCGCAGACATCGACATGGGTGCGGATGGCGAGCAGGCCCATCGACACCGCCCAGTCGCAGTATGCCAATGCGCGGTCGCGCACCGCCTCATGCGTCAGAAGCGGCTTCAACTCGCCCCACAGTGAAATGCCTTCGAGCAGCGTGCCCGACGCATTGATTCGCGGAATGCCGTAGGAGAGCGTTGCGTCCATGTGGAAATGCGGATCGACGAAGGGCGCAGAGACCAGATTGCCACGGGCGTCGATCGTCGCGTCGGTGGCGACGTCGAGCTTCGGCTCGATCGCCGCGATGGTCTCACCGGTGATGCCGATGTCGGCAACCCTGCCATCGGGCAGTGTGCCGCCGCGAACGATAAGGTCGAAATCCATCTGTCGTCATCCCGTCAAAAGAATCATCTGATGTAGCCGAGGCTGAAAATCGCATCCCGTCGATGCCGCTTGCAACAGCGGTTTGTCCGCAGCGGCAGCGGATGGTTCCATCCGGCCGCAACTCCCTCTATAAGCCGCCTTCGTTGTCGCGGTTTCAAGGACCAGCCGTTTGTTTCGTTTCTTCCGCTCGACGGAGAACCAGCGCCTCGTCGCGAGGCTGCTTCGGGAATCCTTCCGCCAGCATATGTTTGGCTACGGCGCCGCCATCCTGTCGATGCTGGTGGTGGCCGGCATGACGGCTGCCAGCGCATGGATCCTGCGCGAAATTACCAATGAATTCGTGATCGACAAAAGGATCGATCGCGTCAACATGATTGCCCTGGCGGTCGCAGCGATCTTCATCGTCAAGGGCATCGCCAATTTCGTCCAGGCCTATTTCATGAGCCGGGTGGGCAACGCCATCATCGCCGAACGGCAGCGCAAGATCTACGATCGCGTCCTGGCGCAAGGCATTGAGTTCTATCATTCGACCTCGTCATCCGACCTGATCACCCGCATGACCAACAATGCGCAGGCGGCGCGCAACGTGCTCGACCTCATCGTCACGTCCTATGTGCGGGATCTGGTGACGTTGGTTGCCTTGGTGCTGGTCATGATCGTGCAGCAGCCGGCGTTGTCCCTGATCTGCTTCATCGTCGGCCCCCTGGCCATCTATGGGGTCAACCGCATCCTGAAGCGCGTTCGCAAGTTCGCAGCGCTGGAGTTTCGCTCGGTCGGCCAGATCGTGCAGGTGATGCAGGAAACCGCGATCGGCGTGCGCGTGGTCAAGTCCTTCAACCTCGAAGGCATGATGCGCAAGCGCATGTTCAAGGCGGTGTCGGATGTCGAGAACCGGGCCAACAACATCGCCACGCTGGAAGCGATCACCAGTCCGGTGATGGAGACGCTCGCCGGGCTGGCAATCGCCGGCGCCGTCCTGGTCAGTGGCCTTCTGGTGCTGCAGGGCGGCCAGACACCTGGCGGCATCATGGCTTTCATCGCGGCGCTGCTGCTCGCCTATGAACCGGCAAAGCGCCTTGCGCGCGTGCGCATCTCACTGGAAAGCGGCATCGTCGGTGTGCGCATGATGTTCCAGCTGGCCGACGAGCCGCTGACGCTGGCCGAGAAGCCGGATGCGAAGCCGCTTCTGGCCGGACCGGGCGAGATCAGGTTCGACGCCGTCAGCTTCGCCTATCAGAATGGCCCTCCGGTGCTGGACCGGTTCGACATGACGCTTGCGCCCGGCAAGATGACGGCACTGGTCGGGCCTTCCGGCGGCGGCAAGTCGACCATTCTGAACCTGATCATGCGCATGTACGACCCGCAGAGCGGCAAGGTGCTGTTCGATGGCCAAGACATCTCCCATGCGACGCTCGCGTCGCTGCGGGAAAAGATCGCCTATGTCAGCCAGGACACGTTCCTGTTTGCCGGCACGATCATGCACAACATCCGGCTTGGGCGCGAGGGCGCGACCGACGAAGAGGTGATCGCTGCCGCCAGGGCGGCCAACGCGCATGAGTTCATCAGCGCGCAGGCGAAAGGCTACCACACCGAGGTGGGCGAAAACGGCGCGCTGCTGTCCGGCGGCCAGCGCCAGCGCATCTCGATCGCACGCGCCATGCTGCGCAATGCCGAAATCCTGCTCCTGGACGAGGCGACCAGCGCGCTCGACGCCGAATCGGAAGCGCTTTTCCGCGATGCGCTGCAGCAGCTGACCGAAGGGCGCACGACGATCGTCATTGCGCATCGCCTGTCGACCGTGCACCAGGCCGACACAATCGTGGTGCTCGAAGCCGGCAAGGTGGTGGAAAGCGGTCCGCACAAGACCTTACTCAAACAGGGCGGGCTCTATCAGAAGCTTTATGAGTACCAACTGATGCCGTAGCACACTCTTCCCTTCTCCCCTTGTGGGAGAAGGTGGATCGGCGCGTTAGCGCCGAGACGGATGAGGGGTGTTCCAGCGGAGTGAGGCGTTGGCGTTCCCTGGAACACCCCTCATCCGACCTCGCTTCGCGAGGCCACCTTCTCCCACAAGGGGAGAAGGAAGAACCGCACTACTCCGGCACGAACCTCACCGCGCCCTTGGCCGCGCTGGTGGCCATGGCGGCATAGGCGCGCAAGGCGGTGGTCACCTTGCGCTTGCGCTTTTCTTCAGGCTTCCAGGCCAAGGCGCCCTTTGCCTCCATCGCAGCGCGGCGGGCAGCGATTTCAGCGTCGCTGACAGCAAGGCGGATGCTGCGGTTCGGGATGTCGATCTCGATCGTATCGCCTTCCTGCACCAAGCCGATCAGCCCGCCTTCGGCGGCTTCCGGCGACGCGTGGCCGATCGACAGGCCCGAAGTACCGCCGGAGAAGCGGCCATCGGTGACCAGCGCACAGGCCTTGCCGAGGCCCTTCGACTTCAGATAGCTGGTCGGATAGAGCATTTCCTGCATGCCGGGGCCGCCGCGCGGTCCCTCATAGCGGATGACGACGACATCGCCGGCCTTGATCTCGTTGGACAGGATCGCCTTGACGCTCGAATCCTGGCTTTCGAAGACGCGCGCCGGGCCGGTGAACTTCAGGATCGATTCGTCGACGCCGGCCGTCTTCACGATGCAGCCGTCGAGCGCCAGATTGCCTTTCAGCACGGCAAGGCCGCCATCCCTGGAAAAGGGATGTTCTGCCGAGCGAATGACCCCCTTCTCGCGGTCGAGATCGAGTTCGTCCCAGCGGCGATCCTGGCTGAAGGCGACCTGCGTCGGCACGCCGCCGGGGGCGGCGAGGAAGAAATCGCGCACACTCTGGCTGGTCGAGCGTGAAACATCCCAATGGTCGAGCGCTTCGCCGAGCGTTGACGTGTGAACGGTCGGCAGGTCGCGGTTGATCAAGCCGGCATTGTCGAGCTGGCCGAGGATCGCCATGATGCCGCCGGCGCGGTGGACGTCTTCCATGTGGACGTCGGACTTGGCGGGAGCCACCTTGCACAGCACCGGCACCTTGCGCGACAGCGCGTCGATGTCATCCTGATCGAAGTCGATCTCACCCTCATGCGCGGCGGCGAGGATGTGCAGCACGGTGTTGGTCGAGCCGCCCATGGCGATATCGAGCGTCATGGCGTTCTCGAAGGCGCCTTTTGAGGCGATGTTGCGCGGCAGAGCGGTCTCATCATCCTGCTCGTAGTAGCGCTGGGCGAGATCGACGATCAGATGGCCGGCCTCGACGAACAGACGCTTGCGGTCGGCATGCGTGGCCAGCGTCGAGCCGTTGCCCGGCAACGACAGGCCAAGCGCTTCGGTCAAACAATTCATCGAATTGGCGGTGAACATGCCCGAGCAGGAGCCGCAGGTCGGGCAGGCTGAGCGCTCGATGACCTTGACGTCCTCATCGGAGATCTTGTCGTCGGCCGCTGCGACCATGGCGTCGACCAGGTCGAGCGCCTGCGTCTTGCCGGCTAGCACCACCTTGCCGGCTTCCATCGGCCCGCCGGAAACGAAGACGGTCGGAATGTTGAGGCGCAACGAGGCCATCAGCATGCCGGGCGTGATCTTGTCGCAATTGGAGATGCAGACCATGGCATCGGCGCAATGCGCATTGACCATGTATTCGACGGAATCGGCGATCAGCTCGCGCGACGGCAGCGAATAGAGCATGCCGTCATGGCCCATGGCGATGCCGTCATCGACGGCGATGGTGTTGAACTCCTTGGCGACGCCGCCGGCCTTCTCGATCTCGCGCGCGACCAACTGGCCGAGATCCTTCAGATGGACATGACCCGGCACGAACTGGGTGAAGGAGTTGACCACCGCGATGATCGGCTTGCCGAAATCGCTGTCCTTCATGCCTGTGGCGCGCCACAGACCACGGGCGCCGGCCATGTTGCGGCCATGGGTAGTGGTGCGGGAGCGATAGGCAGGCATGTTTTTTCCTTGGTGGCTGGCCGCAGCCCAGGAATGGCGCGGCAGAGCTGAATTCGGACCGCAGGCGTTATAGACGCGCAAACATGGTCTGGCCACAATTTTGCAATGCGCCAGATTCCCTGCAAAAATCAGATCTTCCAAAAAAATTGCACCCCGTTGTCGGATTGCGTGCCGCACGGCCGTCCTTGGGCAAACGGCAAGATATGCACCATTCCCGGAGTCAGCCGTTTCGCCGTAACCGCAACCAAAACACCCGAGGAGCACGACATGCAAAAGATCACCACCTGCCTGTGGTTCGATGGCCAGGCCGAAGAGGCCATGAATTTCTACGTCTCCATCTTCAAGAATTCGAAGGTGCTGAGCGTGATGCGTTGGCCCGAAGGCCACGCCGATGAAGGCAAGGTGTTGGTGACCACGTTCGAACTCGACGGCGTGCAGTTCCAGGCGCTCAACGGTGGACCGCAGTTCAAGCACACCGAAGCGATGTCGCAGTCGATCGACTGCAAGACGCAGGAAGAGGTAGATTACTTCTGGGACAAGCTCATCGAAGGTGGCGGCCAACCGTCGCAATGCAGCTGGCTGAAGGATAAATTCGGCGTCTCCTGGCAGGTTGTGCCGGAGCAGCTACCGCACCTGCTTCTGGATCCGGACCGGGCCAAGGCCGGCCGCGTGATGTCAGCGATGATGCAGATGAGCAAGATTGACGTCGCCAAGATCGAGGAAGCGGCGAAAGGGTGAGAAGCGGTCCGCGTAGCGGACGGAAAGCCAATTGCTTCGAACGCCTGGAGCTGCAACGGGCGGGGAACGTTGGAGTCTATTAGACCCAGGTCGACGCTGCCCCTTATCCGCCCTTCGGGCACCTTCTCCCCGTAAACGGGGGAGAAGGAAGAGCTGCCGCTCATGCCGCCTTGTCGCGGACCTGATAGTCCTTGATCGTGGCGAAGCGGATCGCCTTCCAGCGTTCCGCTTCGTAGTTCAGCGAAAAGGCGTGCTGGGCCAGAAACACCGGATCGTTGTCAAGATCGCGGGCGATGTCACCGCGATGCGCCTCGATGAAGCGGTGAACCTCGGCCTTGTCGTCGGCCGAGATCCAGCGGCAGACCGAAAACCGCGACATCTCGAACTCGACCGGAAGCGTGTATTCGAAGTTCAGCCGTTCCTTCAGCACGTCGAGCTGCAGCGCACCGACAACGCCGACGATGGCCGGCGAGCCATCCTCCGGCGAGAACAGCTGCACGACGCCCTCCTCGGCCATCTGTTGCAGCGCTTCCTTGAGCTTCTTGGCCTTCATTGCGTCGCCAAGGCGGACGCGGCGCAGGATTTCGGGCGCGAAGTTCGGCACACCGCGGAACAGGATCTCCTCACCCTCGGTCAGCGTGTCGCCGATGCGCAGCGTGCCGTGGTTGGGAATACCGACGACATCGCCGGCAAAGGCTTCGTCCGCGGTGACGCGGGTGCGCGCAAAGAAGAATTGCGGTGCCGACAGCGACATCGGCTTTCCCGTGCGCACCAGCTTTGCCTTCATGCCGCGCTCGAGCTTGCCCGAGCAGACGCGGACGAAGGCGATACGGTCGCGGTGGTTGGGGTCCATGTTGGCCTGGATCTTGAAGACGAAGGACGTCATCTTCTCTTCGGTCGCCTCGACCTTGCGGGTGTCGGCCTCCTGCGCGCGCGGCGGGGGCCCAAACGCGCCAAGCGCCTCGATCAGGTCGCGGACGCCATAATTGCGCAGCGCAGAACCGAAATAGACCGGCGTCAGATGACCTTCCCGGAACGAGTCAATATCAAGAGGTCGGCAAGCCTCCCGCGCGAGCTCCAGCTCCTCGATAAAGGCCTCACGCTCGTTTTCCGGCAGCAGCCCGGCAACGCGGTTGGAATCGGGACCGTTGACCGGTGTGCGTTCCTTCTCGTCGTCGCCTTTGCGTACCGCGTTCAGCGCCAGATGATAGGTGCCGGAAAAGGTTCTTCCCCGACCAATCGGCCATGTGATGGGCGCGGTATCCAGCGCCAGCTTCTGCTCGATCTCGTCGAGGATCTCGAACGGATCGCGGCTTTCGCGGTCCATCTTGTTGACGAACGTGATGATCGGGATGTCACGCAGCCGGCAGACCTCGAACAGTTTCAGCGTGCGCGGCTCGATGCCCTTGGCGGCGTCGATGACCATCACGGCCGAGTCGACCGCCGACAGCGTGCGGTAGGTGTCGTCGGCGAAATCCTCGTGGCCGGGCGTGTCGAGCAGGTTGAAGACAGTGTCCTCATACTCGAAGGTCATCACCGAGGTGACGACCGAAATACCGCGCTCGCGCTCGATCTTCATCCAGTCGGACCGCGTCTGGATTTTGTCCTTCTTGGCCTTGACTTCGCCGGCAAGCTGAATGGCGCCACCGAACAGCAGCAGCTTTTCGGTGAGCGTCGTCTTGCCGGCGTCGGGGTGCGCTATGATCGCGAAGGTGCGGCGGCGCGCCACTTCTTCTTCTATTGCTTCGGGCATTCTCTGGGATTTCCGTGTGACAGGCCGGGCTTCTAGCAGCGCAGTGCCGGGCTGTCGACCGGTCCGGCGGGGATGCTGCTGGTTGCCACCTCTCGGTCAGAGCATGCAGCTCCGTCATGCTGTGGCTCAGGCCAGCGCATTGCGGCATATTTTGCGCTGCTCGATGTTGGCAAACGGCTGCCAGGATGGCAGTTGGATGAACATCCCTCCGGATGACGAGGCAGAGGAGCGAGCATGAGCAACGGGAAACAAGTGATCGTCATCGGTGCCGGCATCATCGGCGCCTCCATCGCCTGGCATCTGAGCAAAGCGGGCGCGCAGGTGACGGTCGTTGCCGACAGCGCCGCCGGCGGGGTCGCAACGCCCAATTCCTTTGCCTGGATCAATGCCAGCTGGGGCAATCCGGAGCCGTATTTCCGACTGCGCACCCGCGCGATGGCCGAATGGACGCGGCTGGCGCAGGATCTGCCCGGCCTCCCGCTCAGCTGGTGTGGCGGCCTGTGCTGGGATTTGGCGGCGGCCGACATGGAAACCTACGCCACAGAGCATTCCGTCTGGGGCTACGGCATCGAACGAGTCGACCGCGCCGGTGCCGCGCGCATCGAGCCCAATCTCGCCGAGCTTCCCGACTTTGCCCTGCATGTGCCTGAGGAAGGTGTCGCCGAACCGGTGGCTGCTACCCGTGCCCTTTTGGCAGACGCGGAGCGACATGGCGCACGCATCATCTCCAGCACGGTCACGGCGCTGGTCCAGGCCGGTGGCAAGATCACCGGTGTCGACACATCGCATGGCCTGATTGCATCAAACGAAGTGGTGATCGCGGCCGGCGTTGGCTCACCGGATATCGCCGCGACTGCCGGGATTAATCTGCCGATCGAAACACCGCCCGGCCTGATCGTCCATTCAAGGCCTTACAAAAAGCTGCTCAACGGGCTGGTGCTGGCCGAGCGGCTGCATATGCGCCAGACGGCCGAGGGTCGCATCATCGCCGGCTCGGATTTCGGCGGCGCCGACCCTGGCATGAATGCAGAAGCCACCGCCCACGCGCTGTTTGCGGCGATGAAAGCCATGCTGCGCGGCAGCGAGGGACTGGAACTCGATTTCCACACGGTCGGCTACCGGCCGACGCCGATCGACGGCTTTCCGATCATCGGCCGCGTCGAGGGCATGGACGGTGTCTATGTCGCGGTCATGCATTCGGGCATCACGCTGGCGCCGGCCGTCGGCCTGTTCGCCGCGCGGGAGATACTTGAGGGCGAGCGCGACCCGCTTTTGGCGCCTTATGGATTGGGACGCTTCGCTCAATAGCCCAGCGGACGACGAAAGCCAGCGGTCAATGGCCGCGGGTCATCGATCCGACGCCGGCAAGCAACCGGCCTAGTGGAAATTGAGATATAGCGCCGGCGGGTACTGCATCCCGTCGATGGCTGGCGCCTTTGCATCCGCGGCAGGTTTAATCCCGCCTGTCGATGCGTTGTCGAGCGGCGGCCGGGTCGCCTGCGCCTTGGCGGCATTGTCCGGCGTCACCACGACTTTCTTCTTCGCCTCCGCTACCTGCGACAAGGCAAGCAGCACAAGCAACGCGGACAGAACGAGTCTCATGACGATTTCCTCTCTGGCTCCAAAGCGCTCCGCATTTTCTGGATCACCCATGCGTCGCGCCCAAGTTCTAGTCTCATGCACTCAAAACCGCCGCACGACCTTGCGCGGCTTGGCGCCTTACTGTCTGAAACCGGACTGATCGAGCAAGGCGACCTGCTTGCCATCGATGTAGAAGCGTATGGCGTGCGCCTCATTGTCGACGTCGATGCGCGTCGGATTTGCGGCGAGTGCCACCGGTGCGGTCTTGATATATTTCGAGGGAATTCACCGGCCGGCGCGTATCGAAAGAGCAGCGCCAACGCGATACAGCCAGCAGTAAATACAATGAACGTCAGTCTGGAAGAGGCGTTCGAGGTCATCCGGTCGTTCCTTCAGGTTGAGGTGGCATTACGGTTCGGTTGCTAGCAGGCTCCTTTAGCCCAGTTCGGCCGTTGCTCGATTGGAGCGAGTCACTGCTCTGCGAAGAAAGGGACGTGCTCAGCTCACGTTCAGCACGTTCTCGCGGATGATATGCCCCTTGCCCTCTACGAGCTTAGCGCCGGCCCGCGACCCGAAAAGGCAGCACGTATGGAATACCGTGGAATTCTCTGGAATTCCTGGAATATTAGCTGATGGAAATATAACAATGGGAGGATGGGTGACGGGGTGTTATGGCAGACAGCGAGCAGCAAGAGGCAGCCGTATGGCACAACACATTGCGCAGAAATTGCGGCTGACCTCGGCGTTACTGGGGACCGTCACCCGCAAGGATCTGGCGGCGGCGTTCCGAGCCGTTAATCCGAAGACCGCGTTCGATCTCGGCCGCGCCGACAAATGGCTGCAGGGCCGCGCCCAGCCGCGCGAGCACAGTGTCTATGATGATTGGGCGAAGCTGCTTCGCTTGGAGCAGCCAGGCGCATGGATCGCCGACTGCGACCTGCCGCACTTCACCGCCGCCATCGCGGCCCGCCATGGCGTCGACAGCGCAGTGCTCGAACGCCGCGCCGGCACTCAATTCGACACCTCCACCGGCCATGATGAGCGCAGCCTCGTCTTCGCGCTGACCGGTACCTATGCATGCTATTCGCGCGCCTGGTCGCCTTATTATCGCGGCCAGATCATCAAGGGCATCCTGTCGATCGAGACAGGGCCTGGTCTGCATGGCCTGACAGCCACTTATCGCGAAGCGTTGCCGACAGGCCAGTTGGTGCTTGGCGGCCCTGTCACGCCAGCCAAGCGCGCTCTTTACGTGCATCTGAAGGAAGCCGGCGGCGATGCCCAGTTCTTCATCAGCCTGCTGCCGCAGTCGCAGCCGGGAAGTGTGCTTGGCGGCTATATGTGCGGAACCGGTATTATCGGCCCAGAGGCCCTGCCGTCATTGACCAGGATCCTCATCGTACGTCTGCGCGATCCGGCGCCCGGCGCTACCTCGTGGGGCGGATACCTGCTGAGCGACCAGTCGATATCAGAGGATTTGGGATCGCTCGGCATATCCATCGAGCAACCGGAGCAGGTCGACCGACAGCTCATACGGTTCCTCATGGGAGGCAGCGATGGCGGTGTCCACCAGGTCCCGCCAGCCGAGTTCCGCGCCATTCTCGATGTCTTCGACCGCCATTGGCTGAGACATTCCAGCGTGCCGGAAAGCTTCTGAAGGTGATAGCCAGGGCGAGGCCCGCGACGGTGCCGTGATTTGTGATTTGCGATTAGACGACCAGCGCCAGCTTTGCAGTAGCCGGTGCAAACGGGCGAATGGCCATGCCATCGCCGGTGATCGTGACAAAACTCGATGGCGGGATCGCCTGCCAATCGCCGCCCTCGCGATCGAACGGCTCGGAAACGATGCAGCGGCCGCCGCCTTTGCGGAAGGTCGAGGTGTAGAGCGTCGGCGCGTGGGCGTCGGTGGCATAGCGCACCGCATGCAGCGCCTGTCCATCCGAGAAGGCGGCGGTGAGTTTCAGCGCCGGCTCTAGGCCGGCGCGGCACGAGACTTCAATCACGCGGCTGGTGGCACGGGAGACGGCGCCCTGCGGATCGGTGGCCAACCCCTCGTCGATCATCAGGAGAAAGAACAATTCGGAATCGGTGGTGCCTTCGCGCTGGTCGAAAACGGCGTCGGACAGCGAGTTCTCCAGCGCGCGGCGGATTTTTTCGAAGCCGCCGATCTGGCCGTTGTGCATGAACGACCAGGAGCTGGAGATGAACGGATGGCAGTTCATGCGGCTGGTGGCGCCACCGGTGGACGCCCGCACATGGGCGAGGAACAGGCCGGATTTGATCTGCCGGCACAGGCTCTTCAGATTGGGATCCGACCAGGCCGGCAGGATGTCGCGGTAGAGACCCGGCTCCGGGCGGTCGCCATACCAGGCAAGGCCGAAGCCGTCGCCATTGGTCGGTGATTTCGCTTCCTGGGCGCAATGGCTCTGGGCAATCAGCGAGTGACAGGGCGCGGTGAGGATGTCTTCGAGAAAGACTGCTTCACCGAGGTAGGCCGCCCACCGGCACATCGCTTCTGTCGCCCTCTAGGCGCGATCCATAAGAGCCGCAGGCTCCTTGGTCGCGTGCGTGCCTCTGTTTTGCGTCCGCTCATAAAGCTCGCGAACGATTCGGCTGGCGGTAGTCTCAAACAGAAATGGCAAGAAAGCGTGAACGAGCGCGGCGCCCGCCGCCATCAGCAGCCGCGACGAGAACCAGGCGGCAAAACCCATGTGACCGAGATAGGTTTCGCCGACCTTGGCCGGATGAGAGGTGAAAATCCTTGCGACCGACATGCTGGTTCCCCTTCAGTGTTCGAGTTCCTGATATGAGTATCCTGACATGCTTCGCCGGTTCATCGGTCTCAAAATGTCCTTGTATTTGGCCTACTCATGGGACAAACATCCCACATGGCGCAGGAAATCGACGAAATCGATCGAAGATTGCTGACTGAATTGCAACGCGACGGCACGCTGTCAGTCGACCAGCTGTCGGAACGGGTGTCGCTGTCGCGCAATGCCTGCTGGCGCCGGGTGAAGCGGCTGGAGGAGGATGGCGTCATCACCGGCCGCGTGGCGCTGGTCGATGCTGAAAAGCTCGGGCTTGGCCTTTCCGTCTTCATCCTGATCCGCACGTCCAACCACGACCCGGAGTGGCTGCAGAAATTCCGGGCGGCGGTGACCGGCTTTCCCGAGATCACCGGCGTCTACCGCATGTCCGGCGACCTCGATTATGTCTTGCGCGCCCGCGTCGCCGACGTGAAGGCGTACGACCGGCTCTACCAGCGGCTGATCGCCAAGGTAGCGCTGTCTGATGTCTCCGCTTCCTTCGTGATGGAGGAAATCAAGGAGACGACCGTCGTTCCGATGGCCAGGTCATAGTGATGCCTGAAAGAAAGACGTTGATAGCATTGCGGTCGAGTTGACCGAATCGCCGTTCGCGCCGATAGGATCGATTTTATGCGCGCAGCCCTCCAAACTCCCTCCGTCATCGGTCCCACCGTCGGCTTCGTCAGGTTGCCGCATGCTGAGGGACTCCCGCTTCCCGCCTATGAAAGCACCGGCGCGGCCGGCATGGATCTGCGCGCCGCGGTGCCCGACGACCGGCCGCTGCTGATCCTGCCTGGCAAACGCGCTTTGGTGCCGACCGGGCTGATCCTGGAGATTCCGGAAGGCATGGAAGGCCAGGTCCGGCCGCGCTCCGGACTTGCTTTCAAACATGGCCTGACCGTGCTCAACACGCCCGGCACCATCGACAGTGACTATCGCGGCGAGGTGAAGGTGCTGCTGATCAATCTCGGCGACGAGGATTTCGCGGTGACGCGCGGCATGCGCATCGCCCAGATCGTCTTCGCGGCGGTGACGCAGGCAGCCGTGGAAGAGCGCACACTTGCCGGCGGAACGGCGCGTGGCTCCGGTGGGTTCGGATCGACCGGCACCGCCTGATGCGAATTCCTAAACTTGTCATCTTCGACTGCGACGGGATCCTGGTCGATACAGAGAACCTGGCCAATCGGCGCCTCGCCGAATGGCTGAGCGCTGCCGGTTATCCGACGAGCTTCGAATATTGCCGCAAGCATTTCTCCGGCCGCAGCATGGCTTCGGTGCAGAAACAGATCGAAGAGGAAACCAGCGTCAGACTCGGCGCCGATTTCGTCGATCGCTGGAATGCCGGCCTGCCTGACCTGTTCGCCCATGGCGTCGAGGCAATCCCTTACGTCCGCGAGTTTGTCGAAGCCGTGCGTTCAGCCGGCATCGCCTATTGCGTCGCCACTTCGGCCAGGGTGTCGAAGATGCACATCACGCTCGGCCAGACCGGGCTGTTGCCGTTGTTCGAGCACGCGATGTTTTCCTCGACCATGGTCGCGCGCGGCAAACCGTTCCCCGACCTGTTCCTGCATGCGGCCAAGACCATGGGCTTCGCGCCCGCCGACTGCATCGTCATCGAAGACAGCGTCGCCGGCACGCAAGCCGGCATTGCCGCCGGCATGCGGGTGTTTTCCTATCATGGCGACCCCTATTCCGACCGCGACGGCCTGATCCAGGCCGGCGGCATCCTGTTCGACGACATGCGCGAACTGGCCGGGCTGGTGCCGATCCACTGACCTGATCTCAGCCCACGGCTGTGCGCCTCGATTGTCCGTGCTAGCTTGGCCGCCAACTTGAGGCCGCGCATGAAACCCACCCTGCTTCGCTTCGTCCTCGCCCTGATGCTGCTGCCGTTCCTGTGGACCGCGGCCGGCGCGCAGGCCGTCGGCTTCCCGGAACTCGGCAGCGCGCTGCCGGGCCGCAAGGATGTCACCTATCTCGATCTGGCGAGGATGGTTATCCCAGATCTCGCCGCAGACAAGGACGGCTTCTACAAGGGCGGGCTGCCGATCGAGATGCGTCATATCGAGGGGCCGGACAGCGGCGGCTCGCCGCCTGAGACGTCGGGCTTTTCCAATGCCGCGGTGCTTGCCATCAAGGCCAGCGGCAAGGATCGGCTGACCATGCTGTTCGATCTTGGGGATTCCCCCGACAGCGCCGAGGGCTATGCGGTGCTGGCGCTCTACGACATTGCGGCCAAACCAAAACTGCTCGACGCCGTCAATGTCGCGCTCGATCGTGGCACCTATTTCCGCGAACCAGGCAAGCTTTCCGTCGGTGCCAACGATGACGTCCTCGTCACCATGAGCGCGCATTTCAATTCGAGCCAGAACTATGTGATCACGCCGCTGATCATGGTCCGCGACGAAAAATTCGAACTGATCGACATGATCTATACGTTCGATGAGAACCTGTGCGCCTTCAGCCGCAAGCAGGACGTGGCTTTCGAGATCGTCGCCGACGGCCAGCCTTATGCCGCCATCAAGGTGACCGTGACCGATGCCACGGTGCTGAGTGGCGAAAGCTGCGACGACGAACCGCCCAGGCCAGAGTCTCATGCGATTTCCGTCGCCTATCGGTGGGATAAGAAGACATCGCGCTACGCCAAGGATTCCGACGCGCTGGACAAATTGGCAGGAGAGAACGCCAAACGCTTCTGACCCAACCGCATTCGTTTGCCCGGCCAAATGAGGCAGGATAAAATCCGCTTAGCTACACCGCACAGGGGGAACTACCATGGACAAGGGCAAGATCTTTCGCGACCTGCATGCCTCGACCTTCGTCATGCCCAATCCCTGGGATATCGGCACGACGAAGCTGTTGGCTTCTTTCGGCTTCACGGCGCTGGCGACGACCAGCGCCGGCTTTGCCTTTTCGCGCGGCCTGCCGGATGGCACCGTGACCTTCGACCAGATGATCCACCATTGCCGCGAGGTGACGGCGGCGACCAGCCTGCCGGTCTCGGCCGATCTCGAGAAGGGCAAGGGCGACAGCCCGACCAGTGCCGCGGAAACCGTCTTCGCGGCGGAAGCGGCCGGCCTTGCCGGCTGCTCGATCGAGGACCACACCGGCGACCCGGACAAGCCGATCTATGATTTCTCGCACGCCGTCGAGCGCGTCGCGGCGGCCGTGGAGGCAGCTCGCGCGCTGAAGCGCGATTTCGTCTTCACCGCGCGCGCCGAGAATTTCTTGTGGGGCAAGTCCGACCTCGACGACACCATCAAGCGGCTGCAGGCTTTCGAGAAGGCCGGCGCCGATGTGCTCTATGCGCCGGGCATCGGCGACGTCGAGATGGTGCGTGCGATCTGCTCGGCGGTCGGCAAGCCGGTCAACGTCATGGCGAGGCCCGGCTTTACCATCGCCGATCTCGCCATGGCCGGCGTCAAGCGCATCTCGCTCGGGCCGTGGCTGACCAATTTCGCCTATGGCATGCTGGAGACAGCGGCGCGCGAAATCCAGCAGGACGGCACCTTCGGCTTCACCCGCGCCGCCATGCCGTTCGGCAAATTGCAGGCGCTGTTCGGCAAACCTTCAGCTTAGATAAGGCCCATCGCATGACGCTGACCGTCGTCGATATGCATACCGGCGGCGAGCCGGTCAGGATCGTCACCGGCGGCTATCCGGACATCCCGAGAGGCACGATCCTGGAAAAGCGCGCCTATGTGCGCGACCATCTCGATCATCTCAGGAAAATCCTGATGTTCGAGCCGCGCGGCCATTACGACATGTATGGTGCCTTGCTGCTCGAGCCGGACCTGCCCGGCGCCGACCTGGCCGTGCTGTTCATGCACAATGAAGGCTATTCGACCATGTGCGGCCACGCCGTCGTCGCGCTCGGCCGCTACGCCGTCGACGAAGGACTGGTGACGAAACGCGAGCCGGTGACGACCGTCAACATCGAGGCGCCGTGCGGGCTGGTCATCGCCTCGGTCGAGGTCAGGGACGGCAAGGCCGGCGCGGTGTCGTTCGAAAGCGTGCCGGCGTTCCTGTTCGCGGGCGACCAGACGATAGAGCTTGCGGGCCATGGCACGATCGGCTTCGACGTCGCCTATGGCGGCGCTTTCTACGCGCTTGCCGATTGTTACCAATTCGGGCTCGAATTCGGCCGCGACCGGGTACGCGATTTCGTCGATGCGGCAACGGCGCTGACGAACCGGCTCAAGGCCGAATTCCCACTGTCGCATCCCGAACACGCCGACCTCGCCTTCCTCTACGGCACCATCCTGACCGACGGAAAGGATGCCTTTTCCAGCGAGGTGACCAAAAACGTCTGTGTCTTCGCCGAAGCCGAAGTCGACCGCTCGCCGACCGGCTCCGGCGTCACCGCAAGGCTGGCGGCCATGCATGACAGGGGCGAGATCGCGATCGGGCAGACGCGCATGTTCGAGAGCATCGCCGGCTCGCGTTTTTCCGGGGCCGTGGTGCGGACGGCGACGGCTGGCCCGCACGATGCGATCATCGCCCGCGTCGGCGGTCGCGCCTATTATTCCGGGCGGGCTGAGTTCATCGTCGAGCCCGACGACGAACTGGGACGCGGATTTCTCCTGCGTTAAGTGCGCCTATATCCGGATCGAGCCACTTCCCGCACCGAAATCGCCTTGTGCAGATGCACCATCATGGCGGCAGCGAAGAGCGGCGTCACCAGGTTGAGCAACGGCACGGCGAGGAAGGCAGCGATTACCAGTCCGGCGAGAAACACGGTGCCGGCATAGTGCCGGCGCAAGGCCCTGGCCTCTTCTTCCCCGCGAAAGCGCATGGCGGCGAATTCGAAGAACTCGCGTCCGAGCAGATAGCCGTTGACGATGAAGAAAGCGGCGATGTTGACGCCCGGCACCAGCAGAAGCAGCACGGCGACGATGTTGCCAAGAATGACAACGCCGAGGAATCGCATCGACAGCACCAGCGAGCGCAGCGCCGGCATGGCGCGGCCGGGCGGATCGTCGGGATAGTCGGTGCGCTCGACCACTTCGGCGATATCGTCGAGGAACAGGCCGGCGACAACAGCCGTCACCGGCGCGATGAGCAACGCCATCCCGAAGGCGAGCGCGATGGCTGCGATGATGCCGCCCAGCCAGCCGGCCCAGGACGGCATGCCGGGCAACAGCGTCTGCAGCCACGGCAGGGCCAGCCACTCGACAAGGCTGGTCAGGCCGAACCACAAGGCCACCAGCGCAAGCAAGGTCAGCCCGAGCGTCTTCACGAACACGGCACGAAACGGAGGCGAGAGCAGCTCAAGGGCCGCGGTGCGTGCTGCGTCGAAAATCACCGTGCTTCAGCCCCTCTAGCGGACGCCGCCGAGCGGCGGACGCTTCCGAGATAGGCAGCTTAGGTCGCGCGCACAAGCGGGCTGGTTCTTTTGCTTTGACGCAATTCCCAAGGGAAAGCGCTATGCGCTTTTCCCGGGAAAACCGCTTCACACTTTTCCTGGAATTGCTCTACCGCGCAAACGCCGGCTTTCGAACCGGTATGGTCATGGCAGCGACGCAGGCAATGACAAAACCCATGCCCAGCCATGCCGTTGAACCAAGGCTTTCGCCAAGGAAGACGGCGCCGATGCCGACGCCGATCGGCACGCGCAGATAGGCTTGCGAGGTGGTGCCGACCGAGCCCAGCGTGTGGATGAGGCGGAAATAGATGACGAAGGCCAGCGCCGTCGAAAACACCGACAGGCCGAGCAGCGCCAGGATCGACGCGGTCGACAGCGACAGCGTCCATGGCTGGTCGAACACAAGGCTGAGCGGCACGAGAATGACTGCGCCGCAGAGCATCGAGCCGGCGGCCGGCAGCATCGGGTCGAGGCTCTTGAAACCACGGCCGAAAATCGCCGCGCCGGCATAGCAGATTGTTGCGGCGACGATTGCCAACTGTGCCCACAGTTCATGACCGAGACCACCCAGCGCCTGCGTGCCGATGATGAGGCAGATACCGGCAATGCCGGCGCCGATGCCAATCAGTTTGCGCAACGTGACCGGCTCGTGGCGGGTGATGAGCGCGGTCAAGAGGAAGGTGAAGATCGGTGAGGTCGCGTTCAGGATGGTGGCGAGGCCGGCGTCGACCGAGCGTTCGGCGGCGGCGATCAGGGTGAACGGTATGACGCTGTTGAGGCAGGCCTGGAACGCAAAGCGGCGCCAGCTCGCCGCATCGCCCGGCATGGCGAGCCCGCGCCAGCGGATGATGGCGAACAGGATGCCACCCGCGATCAGGGTGCGGGCGGCAATCAAGGTGACCGGCGGGATCGTCTCGACGCCGATCTTGATGAAGGTGTAGGAGGCGCCCCAGAGCACCGCCAGCACGGCGGGCAGTGCCAGATCGGTGGTCATGTCGTTCCCTGTCGGCGTGTTCTTTGTCGGCATGGGCTGGCTCGCCTTAAAACGTGATCGTCTGAGCCAGGCTTTTAAGTGGTGTCGCGATGAAATGCTTCGGCCACGGTCGAATTGTCATAGCGCCTCGTTGCGGATGCGCTTTTGGCCTGTTCTGGCCTGATCCACCAAAGTTGTGGGTCGCGCTCTAGGCAAACCGGTTTCAAATCGCTAGACCCGCGCCCGGCCGACGTGGCAAGAAGCCGGCTCGGGTTTTTGGCGGAGATTTTGATGCCGGATTATGACGTGCTTTGCATCGGCAATGCCATTGTCGACATCATTGCCCAGTGCGACGAGGAGTTCCTCGAGACCAACGGCATCATCAAGGGCGCGATGAATCTCATCGACACGCAGCGCGCCGAATTGCTCTACAGCCGCATGGGCCCGGCGATCGAAGCGTCCGGCGGCAGTGCCGGCAACACGGCGGCCGGCGTCGCCAGCTTCGGCGGCCGCGCCGCCTTCTTCGGCAAGGTCTCCAGCGATGCGCTGGGCGAAATCTACGCCCACGACATCCATGCGCAGGGCGTCGCCTTCGACACCAGGCCGCTCAAGGGCGAGCCGCCGACGGCGCGCTCGATGATCTTCGTCACCCCCGACGGCGAACGCTCGATGAACACCTATCTCGGCGCCTGCGTCGAGCTTGGCCCTGAGGATGTCGAGGCCGACAAGGCGTCTGGCGCCAAGGTCACCTATTTCGAAGGCTATCTGTGGGACCCGCCGAGGGCCAAGGAAGCAATCCGGCAGACGGCGAAGCTGGCGCACGCGGCAGGCCGCGAAGTGTCGATGACACTGTCGGATTCGTTCTGCGTCGACCGCTACCGCGACGAGTTCCTCGACCTGATGCGTTCGGGCACGGTCGACATCGTCTTTGCCAACAGCCACGAGATCAAGTCGCTCTACCAGACATCGTCGTTCGACGAGGCGCTGGCGCAGATCCGCAAGGATTGCAGGATCGCCGCCGTGACGCGTTCGGAAAAGGGCTCGGTGATCGTACGCGGCGACGAGACCGTGGTCATCAAGGCGACCGCCATCAAGGAGCTGGTCGACACGACAGGCGCCGGCGATCTCTATGCCGCCGGCTTCCTGCATGGCTACACGCAAGGCCGCGACCTGCAGACCTGCGGCGACCTTGGCTCACTGGCGGCCGGACTGGTGATCCAGCAGATCGGCCCCAGGCCGCGGCAGAACTTGCGCCGCGAGGCCGAGCAGGCGGGATTGTTGTAGCCGACCGTCAAGCGGCGTCACAAGGACGTGGAGCTCGGGCGCAAACATCGCTGCGCAGCGATCTTTCGCGCCCCCCTCTGCCCTGCCGGGCATCTCCCCCACGAGGGGGGAGATCGGCAGCTTGGCCGTCCGTGCTTCTCACCGTCGCGCGGCTGTCACACATCGCACCTACACGCAATCGAGGCGCCCTGCGACTGACATTTCGGGGCGCTCGCAGTCAGTTGGGGGTGTCCAGAAATGCAAGACAGCAAGCTGTCGGGCCGCTGCATCTGTTGCCGCCGCGATTTCCCCTTTCTGCTCTAGAAGTTCAACAATCCGCCGCTGGGAGGAGCGCGCGGCCCGGAAGACAGATGCATGAACAAATTTCTGATCCAGGACATCAAGCAGGACGACTTCGCGGAGATGGTCGCGGAGGAGGTCGAACGCGCGCTTGCCCACTATGACGAGGCCATCAACAATCCCACCATGGTCTCGGTCGGCAAGATCGCCGGCAGCATAGCGTCCGCCGTCACCTTGCTGTCGCCGAAGCACCAGCGCGCCATCGACACCATCCATGCCGACCTGCCTGGCCTGGCCTCGAAATTCGTGCGCGCGCTGGCGGCCGAGGCCGCGCGCCGCAGCGAAGCCGGTATCGCTGGCGCGACAAATCCGACGACCACCCTGTTGGCCGATGCCGAGCCCCCTTCGCTCCCCAAATCCGACGATCTCGAATCGATGCTGATCGAGGATTGGGCGGGCCGCGTCGCCGGATCGACCTATCTGGAAGAAAACCTGCGCATCGCCCGCTCGACTCTGCATCGCTGGCAAAGGCGGGGCGAGGTCATCGCCTTGCGCAAGGGCGGCCGCAAGCATGTCTTCCCGCTGGCGCAGTTCGTCGACGGCAGGCCGGTCGCGGGCATCCCTGGGGTGCTGTCCCAGATCAGCAATCCGAGGCTGGCCTGGCTGTGGCTGACGCGCCCCTCGGCGCAGCTTGACGGCCGCGTTCCCATCGACCTGCTACGGCACGATCAGGTCGATGAAGTCGTCGAAGCCGCACGCGTGTTCGCGCCTGCTTGATGGGCTTTGGTGCAGATCCCTGATAGCGCTAGGCGGTCTTGCGAATCGGGTGGCGAGGACCGGACGATGCCTGTTGCGGCGCCATTTCCTTCGCGGTGACCAACCGGTTGCGGCCACTCTTTTTTCCGATGTACATCAGCCGGTCGGCGAGTGCGATCAGCGCTTCGGAATCGGCGGCTTCCGCCGGATACATGGCCACGCCAACGGTGCAGCCGACCTGGATCTCGCCATTCGGCGTAGGAACCTTGATCCGCAACCTTTCCAGGATGCGTTCGGCGACGCGCACAGCCTTCTGCTGCGCCAGACCGGAGTCGCCCGAGAACAAGAAGGCGAACTCGTCACCGCCAAGCCGGGCGACGAAATCGGCGCTGCGCAGAATCGAGCGAAGCTGGCTCGAGACGCGCTGCAGCAGCGCATCGCCGGCCTCGTGGCCGAGCGTGTCGTTGACTTCCTTGAACCGGTCGAGGTCGATGAACAGAAGTCCGGCCGCCTCGCCGGTGGCGCCGCAGCGGGCGACCACCGATTTGAGTTCGTTGTGGAAGGCACGCCGGTTGGGCAGGTCCGTCAACAGATCGTGGTTGGCCGAATGGTCGCTCTGCAGCTTCGCCAGCTCGATCTCGCGCTTTTGCGCGGACAGTTCCTCGTTGGCGGTCTTCAGATCCAGCAGCAGCTGCGAATTGAGGTCCTCGACAACCTTGCGGTCGCTGATGTCGACGACGAAGCCCTCCAGGAATTCGAGTTCGCCGGTATCATCCCAGACACCGCCGCCGATCTCGCGGACCCAGAGCGGTTCGCCGACCTGCGGCACGATGCGGTAGTCGACGTTCCAGTTGCAGCGCGCCTCGAGCGCGGTGTCGACGGCGGCATAGACGGCGGCGAGATCATCCGGGTGGATGGCCGAGACATAGTCGCGCACCGCGTTGTGAATGAAATCGCTCGGCCGATAACCGCTGACGGTGAGTATGCCGTCGCTGATATAGAGCATGGTGTAGGACGCATCGTTGCGGCAGCGGTAGAGATAGCCGTCCATCCGGCCGGTAATGCTGAGCAGCGCATCCAGGCGCTCGTCGTGATAGGCTCCCTGGCCGACCACGGATGCTGGAATCGTATCGCGCTTCACGGCTGCAAATCCATGACGGTCACCACCCCAGTCTGTCCAAAATGCCGCTCTGGCACATCGACGACAGCTCCCTGGTATAACCACCGAATATTATCAATATCTTATGGATTCCGGTGATTTGCCCGTAAAATTGGCCTGAACCGCAGGATACAGGCCGAACGCGAAATCCGACCGATCTCTTGCTATCGGCGCTGGCGGTGCGCGCGAGCCCATCAATGGTGGCCGCGAGGCACTGGTCATGGCGCGGGACCTGCTGGCCAGCGGGCGGCCGGAATCAGGTGGTCTTGGGAGTGCCTGTTGGCGGAGATTGCCTAGCAAAAGCGGGTGATGGGGCGGGTTGAAGTCGATCACATATCGATCGAGCCACTCGCTAGTTGCTGACCTTAGTGACTTGCATCAAATGCGCAGTCCGTAGATGCTGACTCGATGGGGGATTCGATATGGATAAGTCATGGGACAAATTTGAGGATAAGGTTCGCGGTCTTGCCCAGCACATCTGGGGAAAGCCTTGCTTGCCGACCAAGATTGGAGGCGTAAACATCGATGGCGCAATTGCTATCGATTCAGAAGTCAGTATTCACATAGAAATCACAGAAGATCGAACACTATCCAAGGTTCGAACGGATATTACTAAGCTTATAACAGCTAAGGCTGATTCTTTTTCACGTGGCATCCTTGCGAAGTCATTCTGCGTTGTTAATGGACCGATTACCAACAGCATGAAGGAAGCTGGCGTTTCTCATCACATTCAAGTTCTTTCAATTGCCGAATTTTCCCGTTTATTTTTCGACTTCGATCGTTACAGCGTGGCTCGCCAGAGTGCACCATTTGGAAGTTCTGTTGACCCACTTACTGGTGAAAGTGACGAGACGGCTTACGTACCAGTTCGCTATAAGATAGACGGACGCGTTTCCGACGTTACCTCTCATGAGATCGCTCGATGGTTGAAAGACGGATCGAGAATCATTCTTCTCGGAGAATATGGAAGCGGAAAGAGCCGCTGCATTAGAGAGGTGTTCCGACTTCTCAGCACGAATGCCGTCGAAACGCTGGGGTACCCTGTCGCAATCAATTTGCGGCAATCTTGGGGACTCAGTCGAAGCAGTGAATTGCTACGGCGGCATCTTCAAGATCTAGGCCTGGATGACCTTGAAGGCGCTGCAATCCGTGCGTTTAAGAGCGGCTCCGTCGCACTTATGCTTGACGGTTTTGACGAAGTAGGATCACAGGCTTGGAGCAATGATGGACAAAAGCTAAAGATTATTCGAGCAAAATCCTTGCAGGGTGTAAAAGATATAATTTCTGAATCTAAAGGTGGTGTTCTCATAACTGGCAGAGAACACTATTTTCCGAATAGCGCCGAGATGTTTTCTGCTCTTGGATTGGACCCAAAGAAAACTATCGTAGCTAGATCGAAAAACGAATTTAGCGATACTGAACTTCTGGAATATTTCGGACAACTTGATATTGAAGTTGACATTCCAAGCTGGTTGCCTCGGCGACCTCTAATATGCCAAACCATCGCCAATCTCGACACAGAGACATTCAATACGATGTTTGGCAGTGAAGGGAACGAGGTTGATTTCTGGAATCACTTTATCCGGGTGATTTGTGAACGTGATGCACGGATACACGTATCTTTCGACCCTGACACCATTTTCGCCATTTTCGTTCAACTTGCTCGGCTCACACGATCGAAGGCCGCAAACGTTGGTCCTATATCGCTAAATGAGCTTCAAAGTGCATTCGAAGCCGCAACCGGCGCCGCCCCAATTGAGGAAGCGTCTTTAATGCTGCAACGATTACCTAGCCTAGGTGTGGAGCCTCAACAGGTTGTCCTCGGTTAAGGCGAGGCGACTGATAGGTGGTTTGGACTTCAGGCTGCCGTGAGGTCGATGCCAATTGTATCGGTGCAGCCAGACAGGCAGTTCGGCGGCGCGGTGGTCTGAAGTCGGATAGGCAATGGCGTAGGCCCATTCTCGCAGTGCCGTCTGGATGAAGCGCTCTGCCTTGCCGTTGGTCTTGGGCGTATAGGGCCTTGTCCTGACATGCTTGAGGCCGAGATCGCGGCAGGCCTTGGCGAAGGCCTTGGATCTGTAGCAGGAGCCGTTGTCGGTCATGACGCGGGCTATCGCGACGCCGAGGCTGGCGTAGTAGGCAACCGCCGCCTTGAGGAAGGCGATGGCGCTTTCTTTTTTCTCGTCGGGCAGTATCT